>JAHBVK010000024.1 GCA_019637555.1 Anaerolineae bacterium | reverse complement strand
GCGCCCCGCCCCTACGTTATTCGATTAATTGATTGGAATATCTCACATCCCTAACTTACCCGGACACAGCACGTTGTTCGGATCGAGCGCCCGCTTGATGCTCCTTAGCGCTTCCATCCCCGTGCCGTACTGCGCCTGCATGTAGGGCGCTAACCGGATGCCCACACCGTGATGATCGTTCAGCACCGCGCCCGCCTTCATCGCGGCTTCCACGCCCGCGCGGAAGATCACATCGTGCAATTCCTTCGCCTCATCCAAATCTTCCGGTCCGACGGGGATTTTCATGCGCGAGTAGATCATCGATCCCCACTCGTACCAGTGCGAGAAGTGCGTGTTCAGCGATAGCTCGAATCGCGCTGGCACGACGGCACGGATCGCCTTGGTCGTCTCGTAGTAGACCGCCTCGATATGCTCGAAGTCCGCTACCACATCCACCGTACCCCAGATGCTCGGCAGTTCCGGCGCATAAGGCGGATAGTAGAACACGTAGCGGTTATCCCACCACGTTTTCGCCAGTCGCGCGGGCAGCACCTGACCGCCGTACTTGTGGCACACGGCGAAGGTCGTTTGCGCCTCCATATCCACCAGATCGGGATACTCGCCGTCGAACATCAGCACCATCGTGGCATCGGGCAGCTTGTAATCGACAGCGCGGGCGAGGCTGTGCGAGGCGGCTTCTGCGTCGTAGTAGCGCAGCACCGCCGGACGCAAACCGCTGGTCATGATCTCGCGCCCCGCCTCAAGTCCTTCACCGAGCGTCTTGAAGCTGTAGACACCGAACGCCCGATGCTTGGGCAGGCGTCGCAGTTTGACGATTGCCGCCGTTACGATGCCGAATACGCCTTCAGCACCGACCAGCAACTGCGTCAGTTCAGGACCAGCGGCATGACGCGGCACGGCTGGCGTATGCACCAGATCGCCCGTCGGCGTGACAAACTCAAGGCTCAGAATGTGATCCTCGATCTTGCCGTACTTGGAGGACAGCACGCCCGATCCGCGTGCGCCGATGCTGCCGCCGATGGTCGCCCATTCCGTTGAGGCGGGATAATGCGTGAAGCTGAGGTCTTGTGCATTCAGTTCCGCCTCGAACTCTTTGCACACTTTGCCCGCTTCGACGGTACAGGTCAGCGACTTCTGATCGATGTGCCGGACGCGGTTGAGCAGCTTCAGATCGATCACGATCCCGCCGCGATCCGCGTTGGCAGCGCCTTGCACACCGCTGCCCCCACCCCACGGCGTGATCGGCACACCCGCTTTGTTGGCGATCTTGACGATCTCCGCGACTTCTTCTGGCGTGGTCGGGCGTACCACCACATCCGGCTTGCTGATCGGGCGTCCGGCAGCGGCGGCAGCGATGGCGTACCACCACTGATCGTTTTGCCACGGTTTCAAGCCTTCGGGGCTGGTGATCACGCGCTCGGACGTGACCACCTTCGATAGTTCGGAAACTAGGGCTGTTGCAGCGCTCACGGCGTCCATGCCTTTCCAGCAGTCCAATCGCGGTTATGGACGTTGACTTTGACCTTCTCCAGTTCATGCACCGCGTCGATCAAGTGTGCCGAGAAGCGATCCAGCGCGATGTTGCCCTTCTGCGCGGTTCCACGCTGCGGCACGCCCATCACGCCGGAGTCAGTGAACTCCTCGTGATCAAAGGGGAAGTTGAAATACTGGTAGCCCTGAAATTCGGCGTCGGGCATTCCGTCATTCTTCGCCCACGCCGGACCTAACCACTTGGGCGCGTGTGCCTTATCGGTCTTGGCGCGATCCATGCGTACCAGCTTGCTGTTGTGTGCCAACACTTGCGAAGTCTCCAATTCGCCCGCGTGCCAGCCCGGAGTCTCCTCGACGGGACCTTCCAGCACATCCTTGAGCATCCCGATGTAACGCTCAGCGTAGGGCTTATAGAACACGATCATCGCGCCTGTCTCGTTACGCAGCGTCCGCAGCACCGGATCGACCACCTTGATGTTCGAGCCATGACCGTTGACGAAGATCAGGCGGTTGAAGCCGTGATGGATCAGGCTGCGCCCGATGTCGTAGAGCACATTCATCAGCGTGTCTGCCCGCAGCGTGATCGTGCCCGCGCCGAAGCCCGGTGCGCGCATGTGCTGTGGCGAATAGCCGAGCCAGAACGTCGGCGTGTACAAAATGCCCGCCTGCTCACCTGCACGTTTCGCCACTTCCGTCGAGGTGATGCTGTCGCAGTACAGTGGCAGATGCGGACCGTGCTGCTCCAAGCTGGCGTGCGGGATCAGGATCGTATCCGAGGTTTTCAGATACTCCTGCACATCGACGTAGCTCCAATCACCGAGGCAGAACGATGGCACCTTCATATTGAGTGCCTTGCGACGTGGCGCTGAACTGCTTGCCAGTGGTTTCTTCGCGCCGCTACCATTGCCATCTGCTTTCGCCCGTGCCGCGCTTACCTTCGGCTTTGCTTTGCGCTCCGGTTTCGCCGTGACTTTCTTCTGCGGCTCCTCTGCATCCTTCTGCTTCTTTACCATGATGCTCTCTCCTAATGTAAATCTAGGTTGTTCAACGAATGTCTCGTAGTTTGTTGATTTTCACACGGATCGCTGCGCTGTACGCCGCCCCCATACTCTCCGGCGTCAGCCCGATCCCGCTGATGTGCTCGTTGTATTTTTCTCTGTAAGCAGTGTTCGCGTCCACTGCTGGCGCACTGTCATCCACAATCGCCTCACCGATGATCACTTGGATATCATCGCCATACTGATCGCCATTGAAGTTCAGCGCCACGTTCGGATGCAGGGCGATGTGTTTCAACTTGGCGGATGTCGGCTTGGAGTAGATCAAGATCGACTCATCCTGCCACAGAAACCAGACTGGACGTGGCTGCGGCGTATCGTTAGCATCGACGGTAGTCAGCCAGATCACGATCTCGTCGTTCAGCCGTTCCAGCGTCCGTTTGCCTAGCTCCGTGTTCGGATCGATAACCATATGCTCACCCTCAACTGGCTAGAACGATCTCAACTTGATCGGTGTGATTCTGACGGCGACGCTATACTCGGCTGCATAACGCTCCGCTGTGAAGCCGATTCGCGGCAGGTCTTTGCCGTATTTCTGCATATACGCCGCGTTCTGATCCGCTGGCACCACCGTCGGATCGACTGCTGCCGTGCCCAGAAAGACCACCAAGTCCTCGTTGTGTTCCCCCGAATCGAAGTTGATCGACACGTTCGGATTGCGGGCGATGTGCTTCAACTTGGCATAACTTGGCTTGGTGTAGAACAGGAAGGTATCCTGATCCCACAGAAACCAGATCGGGCGCGGCTGCGGCATATTATTGGCGTCAACGGTGGTCAGCCACACCGCATCCTCGCTGGCGATTCGTTCCAGCGCCCGCTTGCCCAACTCCGTATTCGGATCAATCACCACTGGCGGCTTCCTTCTCTCCTAACACACTCATCAGTTCACTATAGGCGAACTCCGCGAAGGCATCATCATTGATATGCCCCGCGTGTTCGACGTAGCGTATATCCTTGCGTAACCCGTTCTTGAAGATGTCGCGCACCTGCTGATTGAGATCGGCATCCCAGAACGCGCCGCCCTGCTTATCCATCACCGATCCGCCGCCCAACGGCACGACCACGCTGACCGTACCGCGTGCCTTATTCAGCTTCTCGACCACGAATCGCGCCGCATGCAACTGTTCCTCAGGGGTCAGCCGCACCAGCGTGAACTCTGGATTGTGATAGTACTGCGGGCGTCCGTGAAATTTCTCTGGCACTTCTTCCTTCGCGCCGAACACGATGAAGTCGAGGCAGCCCGGCACGATCACCTGCGGGATTCCCGCCTGTGCCGCTGCATCCAGCCGCGCTGATCCGCCGTTGTGGAAGCCGCCCGCGATATGTCCGGCGACTTCGCTCAAGGTGTAATCCAGCACCGCGTCGAAGTATCCTTGCGCGATCAACTCCTCCATCGCCGGACCGCCGACTCCGTTGGCGTGGAAGATCACCAAGTCGTAGCCTGAGTCCTCGATCTTCGGGCGGATGTGGATCAACGGGCGGGTGGTGTTGCCGAGCATCGTTGCGGCGATTGCTTTGCGCGTGCGGGCGGTGGTGATCCCCTTCTTCTCGAACGCCATCGCCATCCCGCTGATTGCTGCCGCCGCGTTGTCGTAGATCGTCCGGCTGATCGGATTCAGTCCGAGGATGTCCACGACGGAATGCATCACCAGTGTGTCGCGTGTGCCGATCAGTGGACCGAACTTGCGATGCCCGGAGGCGATTGGGGAAACGATCAGCTTGGGGAAGCCCATCGGCAGCACCTTCATCGCCGATGCCGCCAGTACCGCGCCTTCCGCGCCGCCGAGCGAGACAACGCCGTGAATGCGCCCCTGCTCGTAGAGCTGCAGCGTCAGCGTGCGCACACCCTTGAGCATCTCCTCGACTGCTTTGCCGCGTGTGCCAGCCTCGCGCAGTTGATCGATGGTGAATCCGGCGACAGCGGCAACCTCACGGCGATTGATGTCCGCCTCGATGCCCACCGCTTCACCGAGAATCCCCGAATCCAGCACTAGCGCGTTGCAGCCAAACTCTAGGACTTTATCGCGCAGGTACGCCGTCTCAGGACCTTTGGTGTCCAGCGTACCGATCAGGAGTACGGTAGCCATAAGTAAAGTTGTACCACTCTATTGCCTAAATTTATTATTGTGGGATGTCGTTATGTACACAGGGCGAGGCACGCCCCGTCCCTACGTCATTCGATCATATTGGTGGTATTGGTAGGGGCGGGGCGCTGCCTCGCCCTCTTTCGGTGGCATCTCGATCACAGACCACAAAAGGGCGGAAGAATGATCCCCCGCCCTTGCTATCGATCTTTCGTCAGGCGATCTTATGCGCCGTTCTTACGCAGATACTGGATCGAGTTCTTGCAGTGCCGCGTGTACAGTGCATCGCTCATCAGGTCGGAACCGTGATCGCGGATGAACTTCAGTTCCGCCTCGGTTGCCGTCGTCCCTGATTCCTCATCCTGTGCGCTTTCACGCAGCGGAGAGCGGTCAATTGGCACGACGAATTCCAGCGTCAGCGCGCCATCATAACCCGCCGCCTTGAGCGTCTTGATCAGTTTCTTCCAGTCCCACGTTCCCTGACCGGGAGGACGACGATTGTTATCAGCAATGTGGAAGTCCACCAGCTTGCTGCCCGTCTTCATGATCGCGTCGTAGGGATCGGCTTCTTCGATGTTGATGTGGAAGGCATCGAGGCAGACGCCCACATCCTCGCCCGAATCCGCCGCCAAGCGCAGCGCCTGATCGTGACGGTTGAGGAAGTTCGTCTCGAAGCGGTTGAGTGGCTCCAAGCCGATCTTCACCTTCTTCTTGCGGGCATGATCCGCGATCACCTTCACGCCTTCGACTGCCCACTTCCATTCGGTGTCGGGATCAGCCATCGCTACCACCTTGCCTACTTCGCTGGGCACAACGGTGATGATGTTGCCGCCTAAGGCGGACACCATGTCGATGCACTCTTTGATGTAAGCTTGGGACATTTCGCGGTAGTAGGGATCGGCGTGAATCAGGTCGCGCCCCTTGACCATGATCGTCACCGCGCCCCAGCACTCCAGCTTATATTTCTTTAGCAGTGCCCGAACTTCCTTGACGTCATACTTGCGGGGTTCGCCCATGATTTGGATGCCGTCGTAACCAAGCGAGGAAAGCCGCTTGATCGTCACCTCGATTGGCTCGGGGCGCATCCAGTTGTGCATAACTACGCGCATAAACAAGAATCCTTTCGGTAAAAGTAAGTTGTGTGAGACAACTAATTTCCATATCTATGGTAGATCGGATTGAGGGGATGTCAAGTAGGCAGCACTAAGATTTCCCGCTGACGTGCCAGACATTGATCGACTGGACACATATGCTATAATTTAACTTGACTGGGTGGTGTGGAGCTGTATCGGTAATCACTCCGATACATAACCAGCTTGAACTCCCTATTGGGAGGCCCCAGTCGTTTTTATTCCTCGAATTCCCGCAACACGTCTTCCGCTGTTATTCGTCGATTTGGCAGCTTGTCCCCGCGAAACACAGCCAGTGCAACTGTATGCGAAGGTGAATTCTTACCGACTCGCTCAAAAGTGATCTGATGCTTATCTGCTGAAATGCCGTGTTTGCGGCACAAAGTCAATATTCGATCCTTAATTAGTGCTTCATAGCCTTCATATTCGGGATCGATTGTTATCAGTGATGCCTGCTCAATATGCTCCGCCAACAGCAGATAAACCAGCACGGAAAACACGAGAATGTGGATTATTTTCCGTAGTCTTTGCGGCTTTTGTTTAACGAGAGTATCGATAACCATGCGTTTATCTCTTGCATTTATCAGAATGCTGTAGATTTTGCCATTTGCCAGTGCTAATGCAGTGGGCTTATTTGTTTCCTCAACACGCCCACTCATATCTACGTCTGCATTCATTATTTGACGAATCCCGAAGTGCAAGAGAAAGTGTAAGTAGTATCTGCTGCATTTGGCGACCATGCAACCGTAAAGGCTCTAGCTCCTAGACCGCTAGTCAATATCTTGCTTGCCGCCATCCCGTCACTGCCTGATCGAAAATCCTGCGCCGCGTCGCTGAGTCCAGTTGCAGCGGATCGTCACGCAAAGCGAACTCATTATTCCTCACTTCGTATCCTTCATCTTTCATCTGAGCAGCCTTATCAACCAGTCTTACTCGCTGATCGTCTGATCGCAGCGGTCTGTGGACAAGAATTTTCTCCAATCGAGCTAACAACACTTCAATATCTACTGTAGGCAGCGCCACTCTGCCGGGAATTCGTTCAAGGTGAGCTTCATAGGCATCTCCTAACCATACTGTCTCCCATCCCTGCCACGCTTGCTCAACGAGTAAGGTGATCATCGGTTCGTCAGCAGCCCAATAAAGCATTTGGCGTTGTGGCAGATCAATATGGAAACCACCTTCTGGAAATTCTTTTGTCCATTTATCTAGTGGCAAATCATCATAACTTGCTGCACTTCGTGCAAACTCAACTAAATTAGGACCAGCGCCAATAAAGATTTCTAAGCTAAATGATCCCAGCGGAAATAAGCGCGTAATGCCATCTTCTAAAATAATACTGCCAATGAAGTTCGTTAAATCTAGTTCTTGAGGCGGCATCAGAGAAGTGGCATAGATGTCATTTTCTCTTGCCCAGCGCACTTTCTCACGCGGAACTTGAACATAATCGACTAAATCCAAGACTCCGTTGTGTGCCCACTTGACCTGCCAACCTGTCCACACCTGCTGCAAAAGTGCTAGATACATTCGCCGCATTGGAATGCCGAATGTTGCATCTTCGCCACCGAACAAGATGAGCACTTGCCGCGTCATATCAATAACTACACCGCCTTCCGCCCACTGATTATTCAACCAGCCATCTGCGTCCACCTCGTGCTGTTTCTGCACAAACGGAATCGCATACTCTGGTCCCCAAAACAAGTCAAAGTCTAGTGAATTAGCGCATAAATGGCAGTAATACAACTGATAGCCCGTCTCATCCACGATTAGCAGATTTGCGCGTTGTCCCATGACTTAACCACCCCTATCTTTCTGCCACCCTGCCACCGCCTGATCAAAAATTCTGCGCCGCGTCGCTGAGTCCAATTGCAAGGGATCGTCACGCAAAGCGAACTCATTGTTCCTCACTTCATATCCTTCACTTTCCATCTGAGCGATTCTAGCGACAAGTTTCACTCGCTGATCATCTGATCGCAGCGGTCTGTGGACGAGAAATTCTTCCAACCGAGTTAACAACTCGCCAATATCAACGCTGGGCAGCGTCACTCTACCTCGAATCCGTTCGAGATGGGGTTCATAGGCGTCACCTAGCCACAATGTCTCCCATCCCTGCCACGCTTGGTTAAGATAGCTCTTTATTTCTGGTGCGTTAACATGCCAGCATAGTATTTGTTTGGCGGGTAGATCAATATGAAATCCCCCTTTGGGAAAGTCGTTTGTCCATTGATCTAGCGGTAAGTAATCGAGACTTTCTGTGTTTCGAGCAAGCTCAATCAAATGAGGACCAGTATTAAGCAAAGCTTCCAATTTATAGACCAAACTGAAACTCAATGGAAAGAAACGTAGGCTATCATCTTCGAGGACAAAGCTGCCGATAATGCCAATCTGTCGCTTATCCATCGGTGGATGTAGTGACGGCATATGATTAGCTATCTCTTTTATGAATAGCATTTCGTCACGTGGAAAATGAACATAATCCGATAGGTCTAAAACGCCATTGTGTGCCCACCTAACCTGCCATCCATTCCATACTTGACGTAACAGTTCTAGATATAATCTTCGTAGTGGAATATCAAAGAATAACTCCTCACCGCCGAATAGAATTAACACCTGCTGCCGCCGATCAATAACTGCGCCACCTTCTGCCCACTGATTATTTAGCCAGTTATCTGTGTTCACCGCGCGCTGTTTCTGCACCAACGGGATCGCATACTCCGGTCCCCAAAACAGATCAACATCCAGCGAAATAGCGCACCAGTGGCAGTAGTACAACTGATAGCCCGACTCATCCACGATTAGCAGATTTGCACGTTGTCCCATAGATATCCCTCGATCTCGACAAATGGCGCATAGACGAGTCCCTGTACACCGTTTAACACTTAACCTGCACAACGATCCATAACTGCATCTGTTCCCGCGCTAAAGCATCAGCTATCTAGTGGAAAACTAGTCAGCATCTAGTTTCAGCCCGGTGCTTTAGCGCCGGGAACAGAGCTACCACTCTACGTACCCACCTCCACCCACCGCCCCGTCTCGTGCGATCTTATCCCCGCATCGATCACTTGCTGCGCCTTCCAACCATCGTAGAAACTCGGCGCGAGGGGCTTATCCTCAAGGATCGCCTCAATGAACAGCCGGTTGCCGATTGGTTGTGTATGCAAGATGCTGAACAAATCATCGCGGTTAGCGTTTGTAAAGAACTCATCGGGAATAGAAAGCACTTCAAGCTGTTCCTGATCCCGCCGCGCGCCTCTTACCTCACTGGAGCCGAACGTCGCATTGAGTTCCAGCGTCCCCGCTTCGCCGTACAGATGAACGTACTGTTCGTGTCCCATGTTCGGCAGATGATCAACGGCACTAACTTGCAGCGTGCCGTGAGCACCATTCACGAATTCCAGCGCTAGTACGGCGGAGTCATTGGCGGGATCAGCGATGTTGGCACTGCGATCAACGAAGGTGGAGAGGTGACAGCTCACGCGCTTGATCTCGCCGACAAAATGACGGGCGAAGTCGATAGCGTGCGAACCGAGATCGCCAAGCGTGCCATTAGCGACGCGTTTGTCGAACCGCCACGAATAATCGGAATTGTGGGCATATCCGGCGAGATAGCGAATGTGGGTATCGTAGCAGCGCCCCACATAACCCGTCTCGATCAATTGTTTGGCGTAGCGAAAGGAAGGTTGCCAACGCCACGTGAAAAAGGTCATGTGCTTCACGCCAGCGGACTCTGCCTTCTCGTACATTTCCCGCGCTTCTGTGGCACTTGAGGCTAATGGCTTCTCGCACAACACATGCAATTTGGCGTCGAGGGCGTACAACGTCATCTCATAATGTAGATTATCCGGCACGACGATCAGCACCGCATCGAGTCCGCCCTTGTCGATCATCTCGCGGTAATCCGTGTACACGCTGGCGATCCCGTACTTTTGCGCCATCTCGTCCGCGCGATCCTTGTTGCGCCCGCAGATCGCCGCCAGATGAACCTGTGAATTACTTTTCAGGGTCGGTAAATGCACTAAGTCAGCAAACCAGCTTGTGCCGATAACCCCCACACGTACTTGATCAGCCATGATTGATCCCTCCCCGTACTGCACTCTCAAAAACGCTGTGACCGCCTGTATTTTATGATGGACGGTGCATTAGCGCCTGCAACACGCTCAATTATTGAATGTGATTGAAATCCTGACGGGGCTTCGTTCGTTCTGCACGCTACACTCCTGCCCTGAACATGATCAAACTCAACCCGTCACCTGATCGCTCGACGGGAGTGCCGTCGTACTTCTCAAACACGTAAACAAATCGGCTGTCAACTTCCAATCGGCTGTAATCCATACTATAATGCACTCGCGTTCAAATGCATTGCCCCCTCCATCGGAGTTAACTTGAATAGTCCGCTGCCGCAATTATCCAAAAATGACGAACCCACTGTCCAAATAGACTATCTTGAGGGCTATCATGCGCTCAAGATGACGTGGCAGCACAATGTGCAGACTCAGGATGTGTACACTGCATTCCACAAAATCGAGATGGAACTCCGCAAATCGGATCAGCCTCTTTATGTAGTAGTAGACCTCCTCAGCGATCCCCGCTTTCCGCTCAAAGCCACTGTCGATGGAGCGCGAGTATCCTACCGACATCCACGCCTCGCTGAGTGGCTGATCATCGGCTCGAATTGGCTGGCACGCGCCATCGAGCGCGCACTGGCATCGGTTACTAATAAGCGCAATGTCCGCTGGTTCGATAGCGAAGACGCGGCGCTGGCATATCTAGAGAAACTCAAGCGTTCGTAAAGTTGCGCGCTCAACCGTCGCGCACTGTTCGCCATCAGCGCATCACACCGCCAGCAGGTTGATCGGGTGACCTGAGATCAACCGTACCGCGGGAGATCGCTACTATTGGTGCTGCTAACCAAAATCACCCTCCCGTTTGCCTCGCTCCAACCTAACACTAACCAAACGCCTGATCCCCGCCCTGTATTCCCTGCGAACTTCAGGCGGCACTTTTCACCGCCCTTCCCAACCACCTCACCGCGATTCCATTGTTATGCCGCAATCACCGTCTCAGGGTTCACAGATCACCCACCCCGTTGTAGAATGGTGCGTCATTTCGTCACGGAGCGTGTAGATCACAGTATGAGACGTACCATCATCCTGATCGTCAGCATCGCCATCAGCGTCCTATTCCTCTATATCGGGCTGCGTAACGCCCATCTGGATGAAGTCTGGGAGCAGATCCGCAGCGCCAACTTCCTGTGGATCATCCCCGGTGTGCTGATTTACTTCGCGGCGGTCTGGGGTCGCACGTGGCGCTGGCACTATCTACTGCGCCCACTGAAGCCAGTCGGCTTGGGCAAGCTGTTCCCCATCGTGGTCATCGGCTACATGGGCAACAACGTCTATCCCTTCCGTGCAGGCGAAGTGATCCGCGCCTATGTGCTGCGCCGCAACGAGGGCGTCAAGATCACCGCCAGTCTCGCCACTATCGTGGTCGAGCGCATCTTCGACGGCTTGGTCATGCTGCTGTTCGTCTTTATCGCGCTGCCCTTCGCCGGATTCGATGATCCGCTGCTGCGCACAACCGTCACAGTGGGTACGGTGATCTTCCTCGGCGCATTGCTCGTCTTTTTCGTGCTGGCGGCACGTCCGCAGCAAGCCCGTAACCTCTACACCACACTGATTGAGAAGCTGCTGCCCAAGCGTATACAAGCGGGTGTATTGCGGATTGCCGATCACTTCATGGAGGGGTTGGAGAGCCTACGCAGCCCCCGCGATCTAGCGATGGTCTTCGTCACCTCGGTGTTCATCTGGCTAACCGAGACGACCAAATACTGGTTCGTGATGCACGCCTTCAACTTTAACGTCAGCTTCTTCGCGCTCATGCTGATGACGGGCGTGGTCAATCTGGCGACGACGCTGCCTAGCACTCCGGGCTATGTCGGTACATTCGATGGTCCCGGTATCCTCGTGCTGGAGCGTTTCGGCGTGCCCACCAACATCGCCAGCGGCTATACGCTGGTGCTGCACGCGGCGCTGTGGCTGCCAATTACGCTGCTCGGCTTCTACTATCTAGCACGTCAGGGGTTGTCGTGGCGCTCCTTCAGCGAAGCTGAGGAAGTGGTCGAGGAAGCAAAGCAAGCGGATGAGCATACCGAACCCGCCACCGCCTGATCCTGCGCGTCGCCTCTCGATCCCCCTCTCCTAAGCTGTACTCGGATTGGAGAGGGGGTAGGGGTGAGGCTAATTCTCTACAACTTCCCACACCTGAGCGCCATCGAAATCTTGCACCAAGCGCAGATACGGCACCGCCACCACCGGATGCAGATACGGCTCGGCATTTGCCACAGGCGGACGCCAGCGGAAGACATCTCCTTGCAACGAGTCGGGGTGCGTCACGATCTGCGGCACTAGCACGTAACGCACGTTGTAGCGGCGCAGTAATTCCTCGTTCGCCGGATCGCCCGGATCGCGCCAGAATGCCCGCAAATCCGTCCACATCTGATCCACCTGCTCGGTATGCTGAAAGAATGGCTGCGGACGGAAGAACACCGTATTCCGCTGCATCACTACGGGTGCCCAATCGCCTTCATGATCGCCCGGATGGTTGAGGATAATGTCATCGGGGCGGCTGTTTTGCGTTAGCCAATGCATTGCCTGTAGATCAGCGTGGGAGGAGAACGCGCCATAGATTTGCAGAGGTGTATTCTTGCTGACAACCACCAGCGGATCAACGAAGTTGATGCCCAACGCCACGATCAACGCTGTCCCTGCCATGATGGGGAAGCTGTAGCGCCGCAGAGACTCGATCACGCGCACACCGCCCCAGCGTTCCACCAGCCACACCAAGCCGCGCGCCCCGAAATACAAGTAGGGGATGATCGGTCCGTGCCACGCGATGCTGAAGGGATAATCGTACTTGAACAGCGGCAGCCCCGGCAGGATCGCCTTGATGATGCCGATGCTAGAGAAGTCCAGCAGCAGGATCAGCCACAGCAGCATCGCCATATCGAACAAGCGCCGCTTGCGAATCCCATCAACGATACCCATCCCTGCGAACGGCAGGATCGGCAGATGATAGAGCGTGAACTGCACCAGATGTCGTGGATCGATCTCGAATGGCGAACGAATGTCACCACTCAGCAGCGGCGCGATCTTGGATAGCCACGGCAGCAGTCCGATCACTGCCAGCGTGGGGATACCAATTGCCATTAGCAGCCAACGCACCACGCTGAAGTTCCACGCTTTGCGCATCACCAGCAGTGCCAGCAGCAGCGAGCCGTAGCCGAGCATCATAATAATCGTGAAGTCTGGCTGCGCTAACGGTAGTCCGGCACAGCAAACCGCCGCACAAAAGAAGTCAGCACGACGCCCTTCTTTCGCAAAGCGCAGCGCGTAAGTCAGGAATGCCAGCCCGAAGACCAAGCCGAGCATAGCGGTGAAGTGTGAATCGAGGTACGCCGTCAACAATCCCGAACTCAGCAGTGCCGCCACCGCCATGAAGATTCCCAAGCGGCGGCTCTCACTTTTCTCATCGGCAAAAACGGTTAATTCGTTGCCGAAGTCATACGCTGTCCATGCGAACAGTACCGCCATCACTGCACCCACCGCGATCTGGATGGTCTGCAATCCGGCATTGAGCTGCGTACCCAGATAAGCGACCAGCGCGGGGAATCCGGGCGAATAAAGGTAGCTAACTTCGGGGTGGTAGGGTGCGAGTGTGGTCAGGCTGCCACCGAGTTTGAGCATTAGCGCCAGATAGCCGAAGCCCTGTGCGTCGGTATCCAGCGGCACAGGCAGCACCAGCGCAGGCGCAATGTAGATCAAACCGATGACGCCGATCAGCAGCAGTTCGCGCGGACCGGGCCAGCCCGTATATTCTTTGGTGCCCCCTTGCTCTTCCGCGCGGAACATACCTGCGGACATCGTGCCTGCAAGGAAGATGCCCACCAGCATGGCGAACCACAGATAGTCGATGACCAGCGTATCCCAACCGAAAGCGCTGGCGTAGAAGATGCCGCCCGTCACCACAATAGCGAGCGTGAAAGACGCCGCTAATCCGATGCGGGGACCACGAGATGGCAGCGCGGGAGCGAGCATCGCCCCTGCGCCAAAACAGACCGAGGCGAAAACGAAGATGACAAATATTGGCATGGGCGGCGATTATACTCGATCTGTTGATGAACTAACGCAGGATCGGAAGGCGACTAAATTGTAATGCATTCGACGCAGCAATCCTCTTGGCGAATTTGTTAGAATGGTACTTTAGCGCGGCGCTCTAGCTCCAATTGACAATATCCAATGACTTCCTCTGGCAAGCACTATTACCAAGAACAATTTCGCCCACAACTGCACTTCAGCCCCCCAAGTGGATGGATGAACGATCCCAATGGGTTGGTCTATTATCGCGGTCAGTATCATCTGTTTTATCAGCATCATCCCTTTGGCACGCGCGTGTCAACGATGCACTGGGGACACGCGGTCAGCTCCGATCTGATTCAGTGGACGCATCTGCCTATCGCGCTGTATCCCGATCAGATCGGCGCGATCTGGTCTGGCAGTGTGGTCGTAGATGCCGATAACAGCAGCGGACTTGTGCCGAATGGCGGCTTGGTGGCGATGTTCTCCTACGACAACCAGAGTCAGGGGATTGCCTACAGCCGCGACGAGGGGCAGACATGGACGATGTACGCGGGCAATCCGGTGATCCCGAGTCCGGGCAGAGATTTTCGCGATCCGAAAGTGTGCTGGCACGCGCCAACATCATGCTGGATCATGATCCTTGCAGCGCAACATGAAGTGCATTTCTATGCCTCCCCGAATCTGCTGACGTGGACATTCCTATCGGCGTTCGGGCGCGATTATGGCGCTCATGGCAGCGTGTGGGAATGTCCGGATCTGTTTCCGCTGAAGGTGGAAGGATCGGATGTAAGTAAGTGGGTGATTACCGTCAGCATCATCAAGAATGGTGTTGCAGGTGGATCGGGAACACAGTATTTCATCGGAGAATTCGATGGCGAGACGTTTATCCCCGACAGCGCGCCGGAAACAACTTTATGGCTCGATTACGGTCCCGATAACTACGCCGCTGTGACATGGAACAATGTGCCTGATGGTCGCCGCTTGTTGATCGGTTGGATGAACAATTGGGATTATGGACAGGAAGTGCCAACATCGACATGGCGCGGGGCGATGACGCTGCCGCGTGTGTTGAAACTGCGCAATGTTGAGGGCATGGGACTGCGCTTAGTGCAGACGCCAGTGAAAGCACTGCACAATGATCGGGTAAATCGGCAGCAGTGGCAAGATCAAGTGATCAGCGATACGGTCAAATTGATCGATGGTACGCCGCTAAAAGCAGTAGAAATCAAGGCGGAATTGCAGCTAGATTCAGCGCGGGAATTTGGTATACGGCTGCGCTTAGATGAACAGCAGCAGATCAGCATTGGCTATGACGCTGCCAACGCGCGACTGTTTCTGGATCGCCGTGCGGCGGAACATAAGAGCTTTCACGACACATTTCCCGGTATCTACTACGCACCGCTGCACGCCAAAGATGGTTGGCTGAGGCTGGATATTGTGATCGATTGGTCATCGCTGGAGATATTTGCAGGCGATGGCGACGTGGTGATGACCGCACAGATTTTTCCGGAGAAGCCGATCTCCGGTTTGGAGTTGTACACTGTCGATGGCACCGTACGTGCCACCAATGTAGAGCTGTATCAGCTTGGTAGCGTGTGGCGGGATCCACTGTCCACAGAGTAATCGAATCAGAGTTGCTTCAAAATATCCGTAATCACATTGGCAGCTTCTAGTGACTTACCACGTTCCAGCGCCGCCTCAATTTGAGCAGGTTCTCGAGCGGCTTCCCACTGCGGGCGCAGCTTTTCTACATCTGTCCGATTCTCGTGCAAGGCGGCGGGATGGTTCAGCACGACACTTGCCCACTCGACGGCAGGTTCAAAATCACCTTGATGCGTCCACAACTGCACCGCGCCCACGATCATGGTGCTTTGGAACGGTCCTCTAGGCATAGAAATAGACATTTCCAGCCCTTCGTGCAAGGCGATTTTTGCTTTTTCGATCTGTCCTAACTTTAAGCAGATAGGAATTAAGTTAGCGAAGCTGAATACAAGTCCTACGCGCTGGTTGGTTGCCTTAAAGAGCACAAGCGCATCCTGCAAATAACGCTCGGCAGTGACGTAATCTTCATTTGCCGAGGCGATAAAGCTGAGGTTGCCAAGCACATTAGCAGTAGCGACCTGATCGCCAAGCTCGCGCAGCAGCGCCAGTGCCTCTTCGTAATTGACCCGCGCGCCGTCATGATCTCCTTGAAGATCAATGACATTGCCGAGAGCGTTCAGCGCATTGGAGAGTCGCTGTTTAAGGTTAGCCGTCCGATAAGTAGATACACTTCGTTCGAGATAATCGCGGGCAGCGGCAAGATCGCCTTGTGCCTCGGCAGTAACCCCAAGGGTATAGTAGCTGTGGGCAACGCCTAAAAAGTTTCCCATGCGTTGGCGTATCGCCAGCGACTGCCCGCCTAGATCACGGGCAGCAGGGAGATTACCACGATCACGCTCAAGGATACTCAGGTTGTTCAGGGTGTTACCAATGCTGTGCTGATCGTCGAGCGATTGAAACCTTACTAAGCTTTGCTGAAGATAGTCGTATGCCTGATCCAGATTGTGACGATTCATCTCTACTAAAGCGATGCGACCCAAAGCGTGTGCAATGTCCGATTCATGCTGGAACTGCTGCGCTAATGCCAGTGATTGCTGAAGATATTCTTCCGCTTGATCGAGTAGTTGCAGGTCAAGCTGCGCAGCCGCTAACGCATTCAGCATGTTGATCTCGGCAGGCTGATCGCCGAAGTGCCGGGCAATCTGTAAGCCCGTTTCCATCATCTGTGCGCGCTCTTGTGGGGTAAGCCGCATTTCGAGGATATCGGTAGCAGAAGATAAATAGCTAAGTGTGATCCTCGCTGCTTGCGGATCGTCGGATGCACGCTGGCTGCACCACGCCAGCCAATGCTTGATCTGGCTCCACTCCTTATCGAATAGATTCAGCGCAAAAGTGATATTGTCGTTGCCGAGACGTAACGCCCCTCTGATCGTGCGCAGCTTGTCGAGATAATGGTTGGCAAGGCGATACTGTGCTCCCTGAACTACGGCTATAGCAACCATATCAAGCTGCCTCTAGCAAAGATTTGGCGTGCAGGACAAGCAGTGCGTGCATCTGGAAGCGTCCGCCGCTGACAGGTTCCAACAAGCCGCGATTGACCAGAATGCGTGCTATTGGCTTGGGATCACTGACGTCCCAAGCCGCCGCCATTGCTTCCAAATCGAAGGTGGCAGGCTTGGGGACAAAGACTCCAAGGATGGCAAAGCAGTCGCGCACGGCAGCGTCGAGCGTATCTGTGCTGCGCTTGAGCAATGCAGCGATTGTAGATGTAGGATTCTGATCAAGCATATCACTCGGCGCTTGAGCAGCTAGGATGGTAGCTCCTTCACGCAGTTCTCGCAGCAAGTCGCCGACACCCCAACCAAGTCTTGCTTCGCTGTGCAGCAAACGTCCGGCGACCTGAATGGCTAATGGTAACCCTTCCACATCACGCACCAACTCACGCGACTCTATGGGATGTTCATTAACGGCTTCAGGACACAGCATTTGCAATAAATTGAGCGCCGTATCTTCAGTCAGTACAGGCAAGCGATATACATCCATCGCGGTAGGAGCCAGTGCCTGCGCAATGTCGTTGAGGCGACTAGTGAAAACGGTGGCGCAGCGCTGACCGGCAACTTTGAATGGCGCGGCATGTTCTAACGCCCAGACATCATCAACGATCAGCAGCATACGCTTATTGCGCAGTGCGTTGCTAAGCTGCGTGGTGATCTCTTCCAGCTTGCGTGCGCTGCCGGGTTCAGAAAGATTGAGCGCATCCGCCCAAGTGGCGAGTTCTGCCAGCAGACTCGGCTGCTCACCAAGCGATGCCCACAACACACCATCGGGGAACGCAGCAGCGATATGCGGATCATGCGCCAGCGCCGCTACGGTAGTACTCTTGCCAACACCGGGCCAACCTTGAAGCACCGTAACTGAACGCATCTCCCCGCCGATACCCAAGCGCTGGCGCAATTCCGCGAGTACATCTTCACGTCCGATGACCAGCGCAGGCAGTGGTGGCAGTACACTCGTGGCTGCAGGCACACTTGCGACGTTTTGAATTGGCGTGAGCTGATTAGCAAGGATCGATTGGTAAAGATGTGTGGTTTCTTCTTCCGGCAGCGTCAGCAGTTCGGAATCCAGCACACTTACACAAGTCTGGTATTGGCGCAGCGCTTCACTGCGTTGATCGTTTAGCGTGTAAAGCCGCATCAATAGGCGGTATGCAGGTTCGTGCAGGTTATCGAGCGCCAACCAGCGGTGAGCGAAGGTGATCGCCTGATCGTAGTTGCCTTGCGCACTGTAATAGTCAGCCAAACGGCGTAGGATGCCGCCATATTCGCGGCGCAGCCATTCACGCTGGAAAGTTTGCCAATCCTCAAATTCGGCACTATCGGGCAACGAGAAGCCAGCCAAGAAATCCGCAGTGTACAGATCAGCCGCTTGCTTCAATAACGTAGCACACTCAGCACAAAGCACGTCCGATGTGTGAGGATGCATCCGGCTGGCGGTTAGCAGCGCGAGAAATTCGCGCACATCCACCCAAAGCTGATCACGGTGAATGGCAAGGGTCTGTCGATCTACGTCCAGCCACATGGCGTCAGAAAGTCCGGTTAACGTGGGCAGCGTGCTGCGTAGTGCAGCGCGGGCATGTTCTTGATCGAGATCGGACCAGAGCAAGGCAGCGACGGTATCGCGGCTTTGCGCCTGATCAGAGATGGCTAGATAAGCGGCAAGTGCCAACGCCTTGCGACGCTCGATGTCTAGGGATGAGCCTTGATCCTCGAAGCGTGGCGATCCAAATAGGAAGAGCTTGAGTTTAGCCATAGATTGCTTTATCTACCGCCGACTTTTGCCATGTGAGGTTAGGGTATTGTAGCGGTACTCAGGGTTCATCACAACCAAGTTTGAAAGCAAATTCTGCTGTAGCGATTCTGTAGCGATTTGGAAGCGCTGTGCTTGTAAGGTAATGCAATCAGTACGGAACTCCAGCGAAAAGAGGGACCAGATGGCTAACAGCGTAACGCTTAACCGACTCGTATTTCGTCACGCTATTGGTGATCGTAGTGAAGCGAGTGACAGCAATAAACCGCTGCGCCTATTGATCCTTCCACGTGAATGCCTGAGTCTGCAGATCAAGTTAGGGCAGGAAGTAGTGCGAGTCGTATCCGGTTGCGCGTGGATCAGTTATGAGGGGAAGGACATTGTACTGACGGCAGGCGACCAACAGCAATTTGAACGTGGACGGTTCAACGCCGTGATTACCGCGACTGGCAAGCAGCAACTAATTATTGAGTGTTCGGCAGCCACTGCCTAGCGTGCAGCACTAAGCAGAACACCTTCAAGGAACTGCTTCAAACTCCAACAGCTCATAACAGTAGTTAGCACTCAGCGAGTACCACGGAGGATAAGACAATGGCAACCTCAGCAAGTATGCTCAAGTCTCTGCTCTCGATCTTTGGTATTGGGCGAGTATTCGCAGGGACCAGGAACAGTACGCGCATTGCAGCACCAACTATGCACAGCACTGAGTTCGCTCCTTCTCCAGCTATTGACGAGGAACAAGCTTTTCTAGCCAGCATCGCTGACCTAGGACTGGAGGAACAGCAGAAGCGCATCCAGCGCCGTGAATGGTACAAGAGTCTGGCGGAACGCCAAGCAATTGCGGACGTGGAGTATCAAATGGGTCAGCAGTTGCGCAGCGACTCACGCTTGCGCGAATAAGCAGAACGACGCAACACAAAAAGGGTGCATTCGCACCCTTTTCGTTTGAAGTTTTAAGCAGTGGAAATCTCAATCAAGCAGTGTGCTTCTCGTCAACGCTTCGATCAACTGTGCCGAGTTGTTCTGTAGATCGTTTAGCAGCGTGTACGGCGCTTTAGTGCTGCGCGCATATTCGGGCAGTTCGAGGAAAGTTTCGCGCACATCGTTGGGCTTCACTTGCCCCACGCGAACGCCTGCCGCTTCCATCGCGCCACGTAAGCCGCTGACATCCTTGCCGTGCAGCGCGGTCGCCAGCAGGATTCCCGCTGCCACGCGCTCGGCGTGGCTGACATCAACTACGGTGTCGTTAAGCAGCAGGGCGTTGGCGAAAATATGCTCCGAACCCTGTGACAGGCGTCGATGACCAAGCTGATTATCGATCTGAACGGTGAGGCAAAGCAGGATCACCAGATCGCGCAGTGCATCTGAATCGCCTGTACCTAACGCCGGTGCGATCTTCAGCGCATGTCCGGCAATCTGCGCGGCGACGCCAGCAACCCAAGGCAGCAGTTTCGCGCCATCCTCATGCCCCATGTCTTGTGCATACGTCCAATCCATCAGTCCGGTAAAGATCGAAAGCACATCCACTATGGCAGCGGCGCGGAGAGCCGGTGAAGCAGCGCGGATAACATCGAAATCAATGATCACTTCGTTCGCTGCGCCCGTTGGTAGTTCCGCAGTGCGATCCCCGCTGGTGAGAGTGCTGGTGGCGACGAACGGCTCATCGGTGGCTAGGGCAGTAGGTACAATCACCAGCGGCTTCCGACTGGCGAAAGAGACAAACCGCCCTACATCGCAAAGCAAGCCATCACCCACCACGTAGATCACTTCGGAGGCGGAAGGCAAGCTACGGGCGAGTTCTTCCACGAATTCGCGATCCTGGCGGGTTGGCTCTGCCTGAACAACAACAGGCAGCTTGAGCATGGAGTCTACGCGCCCCCATGCTGTTGCTTCGGTGATCAACGCGGTGGGACGGGTTTCCTGAACGGAGGCAAGGTCTTGAAAAACGATGCGTGGCAGGGGCCAGACATTATTCATAACGTGTCTCCCAAACGGCGACGCGATACAGTAGGTATAGTAGCAGATTCTTACGCGGAAAAGTGTAAACGGGATGCGAGGAAATAAAAAGTGGGTCGTAGAAGACTCGAACTTCTGACCTCGTCGATGTCAACGACGCGCTCTAACCAACTGAGCTAACGACCCGCAATCAGTATGTGGTTGGTAACTGAAGTGGAGCGGATTATAGACGAGTTCGAGCAGGCTGACAAGGGAGAATTGAGAAGGAATCTGTGACAGCCAGAGACCGGCAGAGGAATGCCGCCAGTCTCCGGCTTATGGTGTGCTCGTCAGATGAGCAGATTACGCCTGTAGATGTGCTTCGAGGAAGTACAACGCCTTATCGATGCCGCGCGTGATCTCGGTGTAGACATCGGCAGTCGCCTGATCGCCCGCTTTATCAGCGGTATCGATGCTCTCACGAGCGTGTGTACCGAACGCTGCATAGCGATCCGCCAGCAGTTCGACATGCTTCATGCTGTCCAACACTTCCGTCGGATATTCAGCGAGCATGGAGCCACTTGCTGCCATGCGTACCGTGCCACACGCCAAACCGCCGAGCGCAGTGATTCGTTCCGCTACGGTATCTACGTAATCTTCGACGATCTCGGCAAGTTCATCGAATAACTTGTGCAATTGGTAAAAATCGTCGCCTTTGACGTTCCAATGCGCTTGCTTGGTCTGGCTTTGCAGATCAAAGACTGAAGCCAGCGTAGTATTGAGCAGATCCGTCATTTGCGTGCGCGTCTTCTGCGGCAGTGTGTGACGGGTCTTGACTTGATTTTTGGTTCTAGTAGCCATTGAGTCCTCCATTTGGATAATGTTGCGCTCTTGGTCAGATTGTAGCGGTAGGGTGATCAATTTGATCTAAAAATTCTAGGCTCATACTGCATTTGCTTTGATCGGTAGTGTGCCTTGCAGAATTGCCTAGCGAGATCAAACCGAGCGATCTACTTGATACCACGATCATCGCCTGTTGGAGCGACAGCTAAGCTATTGACGCGACCACGATTGAAATTCTGCCTTTAGGCTGCAATTCCAATTCGTGGTTCTATCACTATTTACGCTAGATAATGGCTCTTGTTGCCTCAAACTCAACAGTGGAACTACTGATTTCGCCAGTAGCATCTTGCCACGTTATGTATATGAGCAGGCGGGTGCACAGCGGCAGCTACGTTTTTGATCCGATGATCAGGGCGTGTTGTCTCTGCGAGGATGGTCTCAAATAGGCGGCAGCAGCAACCGGAATTTCTGCTACCGCCTAAATAGCGTCGTCTGATCTGGTTTACAGCGGTCTGTCGATCAGGTATTCCGCCCAATCTTGCAGCAGATCGCGGTAGGGAGAAGCAGGCAGCAAACCGAGCAGTTGCAAGCCCTCATCGACCATGCGCGTGGCGATTTGCTGAGTGTACTCAATGCCACCCAATTCGCGCAGCAGATCGGTGGCGCGGGCGACTTGATCCGACGTGGCGTTGACGTTACCGATGATCGAGAGCAGTTCGCGCTTCTGCGCTTCATTGGCGTTGAGCAGCGCGTGATAGACGATCAGCGTTTTCTTTCCTTCGCGGATGTCCGCGCCGACGGGCTTGCCTGTCTTTGCTTCGCTGCCGATCACCCCAAGGATGTCATCCTGCAACTGGAACGCCGTCCCGCAGCGGCTGCAAAATTCGCCCACGTAGCCGATCTTGGGATCTTTCATGCTGGCGTCATGCAGACCAATCGTTGCACCCGCACGTCCGGCGAATTCATAGAGGATGCCCGTCTTTTTGCGCAGCATCTCAACCACTAATCCTTCGGAAAGCGCAACTACTTCCCGCTTGGCGTACTGAACATCAAGCAACTCGCCTTCGACCAGCGTAAGCTGTACATTGGTCGCCAATTCGCCTACCAGTTTCAGCACCAGCGCCGGATCGATACCGTGTTTGGTGTGTAATTCGTGGAACAACATGTAAGACCATGACTGCTGCACATCGCCCGCTAGAATACCGATGACGTGTCCGTAATGTTCGGCTTCGCCGCCTTGCAGCCCGAAAGCCTGTGCGCCACGTTGAGCGAACTCGACGTGAACCGTAGGAGCACCGCGCCGCCGATCATCGCGGTCAATTATGTCGTCATGCACCAGCGTCCACGTGTGATAGACCTCGATGCCAGCCGCTGCGGGGATCGCTGTTTCTTCCTTGCCACCAACAGCAGCGCAGCTTAACAGCAGCACCGCAGGACGCAAAGACTTGCCGCCCATTTTCAGATAGCTAAATGCCGCGTCGTGCAGATGCTGCGGCGCGAATTTCTGAGCATATTCGCTGGCAAATAAGTAGTCATACACGCGCTGCCGCCGCGAGGAAAGTTCGGAAAGCAGCTTGTCGAAGCGTGTGCTGGCACTGATGTTGGTCACGGTGGAGGTTCCTTACTAAGTTGATCGCGTGAGGCGGGCAATGTGATTTGTCTGGAGGATAAGTGTAGCGCAAGACAAATAGTAAAGGAACGGTAATCCGTGATCGATTACAGACATTGATTACGCTTGCACTAAGGGTACAGATGATTAGAGAACAACAAGCCCGTCAAAACGGGCTTGTCTGTGGTTTCTGGAACGCCTAGCGCGATCAGCATCAGCCAATGCGAACCTTGATGAATTCTGTCGGATCAGCCGAACCGGGCTGGCGCACCTGACTGAAAGGCACGCGATTGTTGTTGACCAGCACCAGATCGTTACCATCAAGGGCAATGCCGCCAATTTGCGCGTAGGGGAAACGGAAGGGATTGCCCAAGCCACTCAACCCATCCGAGTCGTCAATCCCATTGAGGTCAATCACCAGCGCCTTAGAGGCGGGATTGTTGATGTCGATGCGGTAGACGCGTTTACTGCCGCCATTATCCTGACCGTCATTCTCGATGACGAATGCCTGCCCGTTGCTCAGCACAGTGAACCCGTCAATGCTACTGCTGCCTGAATCCAGCGGGTAGCTATTAGAACCCACTATCGAACCATCTGCGGACACTGTACTGAAGGTAGCAGCGCCGCCGCCACCTTGCGCCACGACCAGCGTTCCATCTGCTAGACTGCTCAAGCCCATAATCGCACCGCCGGAAAGCGTGACTGGTGCAGTAAGCAACTTGCCTTTGTTGTCGAAGTGCAGCAGAGTCCCGTTCTTCGCATCCGCGATCCAGTAGGAACCATCCGCTATGCGGGTGAAGGCGCACGGCGTTACATCGGCGCCAGTGATTGGACGCGTGCGCTCGCCACCCCTAGCAATGTCACCCAACAGTTTGCGCGGATCGGTCAGCGTGATCCACGCAACGGGCGATGCTGCACCTGAACCGCCATCGGCACGCCGGAAGTCGATTTCCAGCGTGTAGATACGTAGAAGGAAATCGGCACTTTGATCGGGGCGCTCGAAGGTGGCACTGGTCAATGCCTCGAAGTAGCCTGCGTAGCTACCGGGCAGCAAACCAATGATCGCGCCGAAAGGCTGGCTAGAGAAGGGCATCGACAAACCGTTGATTGTGCCGTTCGACGCCAGAGCAGCGCCTGCCGGATCGCCATCAGTCACCGTCTCAGCAGGTGTAAGCGCATAACCCACCAGCTTCGCACCCTGCGCCCCAACAGGCACAGCGAGTAACGTGCTGGCGAGCAGCAGCGAAAGGGCGATGATGAACATGGTGAAACGTTGCGGGCGCATAATGTCCTGACGATCTTGCTCGTACTCCGATTGATTTGCACGTATTGTATTGCCCGCTGTGCACTTATGTCCAGTACGGAGAGATGACGCTCTGCCAATTCCCCCAAATTTGTGGAGGGTGTGTCATCCGGGAAACGGTATCTTTGCACGTTTTGTCGAGAATCCGGTTAAAAATCGACATTACCGAGGCAGTTTTACGATAATCAGCAGTAGTACCGAAATGGACGCTAAAACTAGATTTGATGTGAGCGCATGATGATGGAAACCCCGACGCCCGATTCGACGCCCGCTGATCCAATTCAGCCAGCCGGTTTACTCAGTATGTATCTGCTGGTTGGTATCGCTATCTTGCTGATCGGCAGTTGGGCATTTTATTCGATTGCTGAAGATGTGATGGAACAAGATGCTATCGTGCAGATCGATCAGTCGATAGCTGATTTTGTACATGCCAGTGTCACCCCTTCTACCGCGCAGTTCATGCTGATCCTGACGATGGCAGGTAATGAGCTGGTAGTGGTAGTGTCGCTCGTGTTAGCGCTGGCATTGGTGCTGCGTCGTCGCTGGCGCGATCTGCTGCTGCTGGGGCTTGCTGTTGGTGGCGCAGAAGTGATAGTGCCGCTGATCAAACTGGTGGTTAGTCGGCAGCGACCTGTGTTCAGCGACCCGATTCAAGTGATCAACAATTTTAGTTTTCCCAGCGGGCATTCCTTTCTATCGGTGGTGTTCTATGGCTTGATCGCCTATTTGCTGCTGCGCGTTACCAATTCGATTCTTGCCCGTGCCGCGATTATGCTGGCGGCGCTGGCGATCATTTTGATGGTCGGTTTCACGCGCATTTATCTAGGCGTCCACTTTTTGAGCGACGTGCTTGGTGGCTATCTCGGCGGCTTGGCGTGGTTGGCGTTAACCATCACGGGAGTCGAACTACTGATGCGCTGGCAAGCGAGGCGGCGTGCATGGCGGCTACGTATGGAGACAAATCAACCTAGATCGGTGTAGCTGGTACATCGGCGCGAAAGTGGCATAATCATAAGCCTTCCCTAAGTTGAACTTATGCCTCCTTAGTGATCCGAAAGTTGATGGTTGATCATGCCTCCTCTTTTTGTCGTTTTCTCGATTATCGCATTTTGCGCATTCATCGTCGGTCTCTCCAAAGGTGGACTCGGCGGTGCACTCGGATCGCTGGTAACGCCCTTGCTGGCTCTGCTGATCCCCACCAAATTAGCAGTTGGTTTGACGCTGCCAATGTTGATCGTTGGTGATATCTGCGCGGTGATTGCTCACTGGAACGGTTGGGATCGCAAATCGCTGATCATGGTGCTGCCTGCCACCATCCTCGGCGTAATCCTCGGTGCGTTTGCCTTTAACGCGATTGACGCCGTGCTATTGCAACGTGTACTCGGCGTAGCCGCCCTGCTTTACACCGCCTATGCGTTGTGGCGACGTAGGGGTGGTAAGGGTTTGCCGAAAGGTACCACGCCCGCACAGACCAGTGCTTTCGGCGGCTTGACAGGCTTTGCTTCCGTGCTGGCAAATCAGGGTGGACCTGTGTTCACCATCCATCTGCTGACTCTGGATCTGACGCCTGCGAAAATCGTCGGTACATCGGCGCTGTTCTATCTGATCATGAATGTGATCAAGCTGCCGATCTATGCGGCATCACTGACGTGGCAGAACATGCTGCTGGTGGCGTGGACGATCCCGATCATTCTGGTGGGCGTGTGGGGTGGCGCGAAGCTGGATAAGAAGATCGACATGAAGACGTTTGAGACGATCCTGCTGGTCTTTCTCGCGATCACGGGCGTGGTGCTGCTGCTGAAATAGGAGCTTTGAACCCGGCGCAAAAGCTCCGGGCTGAAACAAAATGCTCACTATCGATTCCGGCACTGACTACGATAGGAACGTCTCACCTGTCGTAGTATTGCGGGAGGCAGACCAGCCCTTTTCGTGGCGAATCCACTCGAAGCCACCGAGAATACGCTTTTCCAGCGCGATGATCTGTGCGTTCAGCGGCAGCACTTCCAGAATGTCGCCAGTGGTGCTGGGCACAGTACGGACGCGCACACCAGCCGCCACACGGACGGTCAGCGTTCCTAAGGGTTGACGCGCGCTGTAACCTGCCATGAGCAGCGGATTGACGGTGCGGATTGCCGCGAATTCCGGTGCGGTGATCACGCCCAAGCGCCAGAAAGAAATCGCCTGACAGCCGTGAACCTCGAAGGCGGTACGCGCCAACAGCCTTACTTGCTCCGCTGGAATACGCTTACCTTCCTGTGGTTCCAACATCAACATCGGGATGATCGGCTTGCGGAAGGGCTTGAGGAAATTGCACACCGCGTTGAGATATTGCAGCGGATTCTGCGCTGCTGCCCCCGTTTGCGGGATCAGTACGCGGGGGAACCAGCTATTGACGAAGGGAAACCATTCCGAGAAGGTGATGTTCTGGAAGGCTTCGGGCTTGCCATCGAAGCTGAGACCAATGTGATAGGGCTGTGGCAAGTTACGGCGCAGCGGCACCATGAAATTGCGGATCGCGGTGCTGGTACGTGGTCCTAACCCCGAATCGAGGTCAAGGATCACGCTGCCGATACCGGGAGCGAGCGCAACCTGAGTGATCAGCAAAATCTCGTTGGTGATTTCAACAACGCTGGCAGCGCGTACCTGATGCCACGCATGGAGCCGCACTCGCTCACGCGCCATCTCCGACGCCCAACGTCCCAAATCGGCGGGCGCGTTGATCGCTAATGTGCGTTTGGGATCGGTGCGCCCCGCCCACTGCGTGCCCACACTGGTGCGCAACAGCACTGCGCCTATGTTGGGAGCGTTGCCGCTGATCGACTTGGCAAGTTCGGCAATGCTGTTTTCAACTACAGTGCTGCCATCCAGATAACTTACCGTTACAGTGTTATCGAAGGGCGTGGTTTGCTTGCTGACGCTGGGATTGTCTTGCAGGACGTTGCGGAAGTATTCGTTGTAGAGTACGCCTTTGGGCTTCTGCTCCACGTTGACGATGCCCGCGCGATCCATATCGTCGCTCCACGCGAACCATATCAGTGCGGTGAGGACGTGGTTGAAGGCACTACGCAGATAGTCGATTGTTTTATCCATGTAGCGAGCGATGGGTGCCCATAACGATTGATCGTTGACATCGACGCGCGGCACGCCTAATTCAGTGATCCACAGGGAGTAGCCGGGGAAGGTATCGGCAAACTTGGTCAGGGTACGCTTGAGCAAGCCGCGACTGAAATTGGGGAACGGCTCGGAATCCGGCAGTGATCCGATCTGCCCGTAGGGATGAATAGCGATACCATCGACAGGCAGCACCCCATTGAGCGCGGCACGCACCTTCTTCATATACTCCACGCCGCTGTCGGTGCCAGATGCCAACCCCATAGTGATCACCGCAGCAGCCGGATCAGCTTGTGCGATCGCCTGCGCTGAAGCAAGCAAAATGCTGGCGTAGTTCTCCGGCGCGAGGAAGATCGAGGTAGGTGCGCCTGAAACATCGCCCTCGTTCCAGATCTGGTAGGTGCTGACCAAACCGCGATAGCGCCGCGCGATCTGCCCCGCCCGTTCGGCAAACATACGGGCATATTTGAGCCAATCGCCGTCGCTGCCGGGAACCCACGGACCATTGCCCCAATAGGTATCTTGGAGCAGGATCAGCACGATTCGCGTGCCAGCTTGGGCGTAAGCGCGGATGACCGGATCATAGAAGGCGAAGGAGCGTTCCAGCGGTTCGCGGCGGCTTTCCACATGAAAAACGAAACGCACCCACCCCGTGCCGTAAAGACGATCCGCTGGGGCATTTGCTCTGGGGTTGTTGGGATCGATGTTGATGCCGAACATGCGCTCACGCGGGGTCAGCGCATCGGTCAGGTAGACGGCGTGATTATCGAGCGTAAATTCCTGTGACCAGCCGCGATCATGACGCAGCCAAACGGCGTTATCCGCCTCGGTACGGGAATCGAGATCGACGGTGATGATGTCGTTGAATTTGATCTGATCGCCAGTTTTATTGTCGGGTAGAACGCGCGGGCTGGTGCGGATATTAAGCGCATCCGCGATGCAGCGTAGTTGCTTGGTAGGCATGAACAATCACCTGTAGAAAACAAGCAATGACAGCAAGGTAAGCTAAACTAGCCGGACTGAGAGCAGTAGCTAACCCTAGAGTTGAAACACGCGGTTCAGTGTACCGCAGTTTCCTATCAAAATAGGTTGAAGAGCCGATAAATATCACTACGACTTGTAAACGCAGGCAAAGAAGTTGGGCAGATTCAAAGACAATTTGCATAATCGGTGTGTACGGCGGACGCTGTGCTATAATCGCCGCCTACGCTCTGCACTTAGCCTTGCCTAGCCGATGCCTGTGTGCCAGATCAGAGTATTGGTACTGCTGACAGTCAGGATGCTATAGCCTTATGATGCAACTTTCAACTTTCCTGTGGATCATGATCGTCACTTTCGCCGTGATCGGGGCAATGCGCGGTTGGACGAAAGAGATCGTCGCCTCCGCAGGCATCATTCTGGCGTTGTTCGCCACATGGCAGTTTACACCGATCTTATTACAGCCGCTGCTGCAAGGCGCACGTGGCGATCAAGTTTTTTACGTGTACACGCTGATCCTCGTGGTAATCGCCTTCTTCGCCTACCAGACCCCCGCCACTGCTCGTCAGCTTTCTGAAGGGCGCATGTGGGGAGATCGACGCGTCGGTTTGCAGGAACGCTTGCTAGGGTTCGTCATCGGCGGGATTAACGGTTATCTGCTGTTCGGCTCGATCTGGTATTACATGGATGTGACGGGCTATCCACTCTCGCCCTACGTCAGCGCACCCGGCGCGGGCAGCCCCAGCGCCGCCATGATCCCTGCCTTGCCGCTGATCTTTTTGGTGCAAGGCAATCTATTGACGATTCTGGTCATCGTCTTATTCCTGTTCGTTATCGTGGCGATGGTCTAATCCGTCGTAAACACAGTTAAAACATGAACAAAGTCCACATCATCGGCATCGGCGGCGCGGGCATGTCCGCGATTGCGCGCGTGCTGCTCGATAGCGGCATCACCATCAGCGGATCGGATCGGCAGCGCAACGCCATCACGGATAAGCTGGCAGCGGATGGCGCGACGATCTACGAAGGACACGCCGCCGATCACCTGCCAGCCGATACAGATACGGTACTAATCTCCTCCGCTGTCAAGCCCGATAACCCCGAAGTGCTGGCGGCTCAAGCGCGCGGGATTCCTGTGCTCAAACGTCGTGATGCGCTGCCATTATTGCTGCCCGATAAGACGCTGATAGCGGTGGCGGGCACGCATGGCAAGACCACCACGACGGCGCTGATCGCTCATCTGCTGAGGGAAGCGGGCGACGATCCCTCGTACATCGTCGGCGGCGTGATGCTGAACACAGGTGATAACGCGCACGCAGGCAAAGGTGGCGCGTTCGTGATCGAAGCGGACGAGTACGATTACATGTTTCTCGGCTTGTCGCCGCGCATCGCCATCATCACCAACATCGAGCACGATCATCCCGATATGTTCCCCTCGCTGGATTCGCTGCTTGACGCCTTCCGTCAATTCATTGCTCGCTTGCCCGATGACGGTTTGCTGATCTGCTGCGCAGATGACGAGTTAGCGGCACAGCTTGGCGAGGAAAGGCGCAGTGCGGGCAAACCCGTAGTCACCTACAGCACTTTCCATCACAAAGCAGCGTGGTTGGGCAGCATCGATTCGAGCGAAGACACCGAGCGCGTGCATTTCGGCGTGCGCTATCATGGCGCGGATGGCACTCGCCTGTACGAGCAAGCGATCCTCGCGCAATCCGGCGAACACAACGTGCGTAATGCGCTGGCGGCGTTGGCAGCGATCTACGCTTATGGCATCCCGCTAGAGCGCGTCCTTCCGGCGTTGGCGACGTTCAAGGGGACGGGTCGCCGCTTCGAGTTGATGGGCACAACCGCCAACGGTGTGCAGATTTACAGTGATTACGGTCATCATCCGACGGCGATCAAGGCGGTGCTGGAAGCGGCACGCACGCGCTTTCCCAATCAACAGATTTGGGCGGTCTGGCAGCCGCATACCTACAGTCGTAGCAAACTGCTATTCGACCAATTCGCGCATGCCTTCAACAACTCTGATCATGCGCTCGTCACCGATGTCTACGCGGCGCGGGAGCAGTATCAGGAGGGCGATCCGACGGGTGAGGAGTTGGCGGCGGCGATCTGGGATGCCGGTCACAAAGATGCCGAGCACAGCGGCGATCTGGAGCAGACGACGGCGATCCTGCGGGAACGCGCTCAGTCTGGCGACGTGGTGATCATCTTCAGCGCGGGGGACGCTCCGGAGATTGGTAAGAAGCTGTTGGGATAGTCAAAAAAGACAGCCCATTTTCGCCCATTTATTTAACGGGTTTAATGGGTGAAAAATGGGTTATGGTAGGCGAGTATTGGAATTCGGTTGATACAGAACAAACAGTGGGTGTTTATGGCGTCGTGGTGGTGCAATCCGTGTGATCCAATTCCAGAGGGCAGGTTTGCAAACCTGCCCCTACGAGGACGTGGATTTACTGATGCCGATGCTGTATGGTGGGTTCTGACCCACCCCTTTCCAGATCGATTTATGATTTGACCGCTGAATCGAGGAATGGCGTGACCAGCGGTACGATCAGATTGGCGCGGCTGAGGATGTTGTAGTGCGTCGTCCCCGGGAGCAGCGCGAATTGCGGCGTCTGCTGACTGCCATCATCCATGAAGCCACCGGGCGCTTTGGCACCACCGAGCAGCGTGAATAACTCCAATTCGTGACTCTGGCGCACGGCGTCGGCATCACCGGCGATGATCAGCGTCGGTGTCTTGATCTTTGCTACATCTGCCGAGTAGTTATAGGGTGTTCCGAGCAGCTTGCCCAACTTGGCGACGAACTTTGCCCAATCTTCCGGTTTCGGCGCGACGCTGGCGTAATACTGATACATCGGCGTTTGCAGCATGTACTGCGCCGCTTCCTCGTTCATCGACGCCATGCCCGCTTGATTTTCGGCATACCAACCGTCGAAGCTGAACGCGGTAGAGATCAGTACCAGTTTGCGTACCACTTCAGGATGATGGATCGCTAGATTCAACGCCACGCCACCGCCGAGCGAGTAGCCGAGCACGTCCGCGCTTTCCAATTCGAGAAGCTTGATCAGCGCGGCGATGTCATCCGCCATTGACTCGAAGCTGAGAGGGCGATCAATATCGGCGGTATGTCCGTGTCCCTGCAGTTCGACGGCGATCACCTGGCGGGACTGTGCCAGCGCGGGTAGTAATTGGCTGAACTCTACGACGCCACCCAAACCGCCGTGCAGCAGGATCAGCGGCTGACCCGTGCCATGAACTTCGTAGTAGAGATTCAGACCATTCACGGCGGCGTATTTGCCAGTTCCGGCGTTTCCTTGTGCTTTGCTGCTTTCAACACTGGTCAAGGCGAAGAGGGCGCTGACGAGCAAGCTAGTCGTGAGCAATTTTCTCATGTGCGGTCACCTTCTGTTGAACTGTTATCTGTGCTTATTCGCTGGTGTTAACGAACATAAGCATCATAGTTCAACAGTAAGGGTGCGGTCTTGTATAAGAACGACAAGCGATCAGCGCGCTGATTGCTGCTGAGCTGCGCTGGCGTCAAGCCGATGTAGTGCTTTAGCGATCTGCTCAGATGCGGTTGGTCGAAGTAGCCCGCTTGATAAACGGTATCGAGGATTGAGACGCCTTGCTTGAGCAGGGTGGTAGCGTAGCGGGCGCGTTCGATCTGCTGGATGGTGCTTTGAGTCAACCCTGTCGCCTGAAGGATGCGACGCTGCACCGTGCGCGGTGAAAGATCGACGCTGCGCCCTTGCAGCACTTTCTCCACCAGCGGATCGTAGACCAACACCCCATCCCGAACTAACCAATCAACGAAGGTATCGGCGTTCTCGAAGTCTGGGAACTGCCACGTCGAGCCATTGAGCGTGAACACTTTACTGCCAGCGTCAGGCAAGTTCAGATCATGCCGATCCATGACCAGCGCGGCGGGCATCTTGGGCATAAATGCACCGGGTTTGAACAGGATGCCGAAGAACTCCGCATCGTCCGGCGCAAACGCGGGAGTAGCTCTGATTTCTGGTCCGCGCACCGTCATGATCGTCTTGCCCTGAATGCGCGTGACCACCATGCTCCAGTGCCGTTCTGCTATCGAGTGGAACGCGCCACCAGTACCGCTGTTGCTGCGCCAGACCAGATCGACAAACGGCGAGTCGGACGCCCGTTCGTCGGCGCTGAAGTCAATATCCGTACTTATCACGTTACATCCCTGATGAGGAGATAGTCTCGCCAATGATACCATAATTAAGCACGTTTGTTCTAGCCTCTCCTCCTCTGCCCCCTCTACAATCCTAGTACAGATTAGGATCGTGAAGTGGCTGGCGAAAGCGCGTTAGTCGCGGAGAATAGTGCTGCGAACAAGCAGCGGAGGAAATTAGGATGACTGTTATTGAATTGGCTGGAAATAGCACGGTGATCGTTGGTGCGGGACCTGCTGGATTAGCAGTGGGCGCGGTGTTGAAACAAGCGGGATTAGAATCGGTGATCCTCGAACGCGCGGATCATGTTGGCGCACGCTGGTATCAGCACTATGAGCGTTTACATCTGCATACCGCAAAGCAATTCTCCGCGCTGCCGCTGCTGCCATTCCCCGCTGACTATCCGCGTTATCCCTCACGGCAGCAAGTGATCGATTATCTGGATGCTTATGCCAAGCACTTCAAGCTGGATATTCGCTTCAACCAGAGCGTGCAATCTGCTGATTATCAGGCTGGCAAGTGGTTGACGCAGACGCAGGATTCCAGCTATCAATCTCAAAATCTGGTGGTGGCGACGGGGATCAACGACACGCCGAATCTGCCGACGTGGACGGGGCAGGAGCAGTTCAGCGGCAAGATCATGCATAGCGCCGATTACCAGAATGGCGAACAGTTTCGCGGTCAACAAGTGCTGGTGATCGGATTTGGCAATTCCGGCGGCGAGATCGCTATCGATCTACACGAACACGGCGCGATTCCGAGTGTGGCGGTGAGGAGTCCTGTCAACGTGGTATTCCGCGATTATCTAGGACTGCCCGCGCAGCAAATCTCAATCTTGCTCAGTCCACTGCCCTCGCGGATCGCGGATAGCTTGACGGCGCTGTCGCGTTACATGGCGTATGGCGACATCACGCGCTACGGGCTACGCAAATTGCCTTACGGTCCGGTCAAGCAGATGCGCGACGATCAGCAGATTCCGGTGATCGACGTGGGCGTGATCCAGTTGATCCGCGAGGGCAAAGTCAAGGTACATCCGGGTGTGCGTGAGTTTATGGCTGATGGGGTGATCTTCAGTGACGGCGTGAGCAAGCACTTTGACGCAATCATTCTGGCGACCGGCTATCGCGGTCAGGCAGGCGCGTTGTTCAAGGATGCATCGAAGTTGACCAACAATGCTGGCGAGGCGCTAGTTAGCGGTCAACAGACGGCGCTCAAGGGACTCTACTACTGCGGGTTTCGCAACGCCGCGACAGGATTACTTCGTGAGATCGGTATCGAAGCGCAGCGAATCGGCAAGCAGATCGCTCAATCGTCAGTTTAGTTTAAGTTAAACGGGGAAGGCTGTTGGCTGAAGCGCGAGCGTAAAATACTCGTTGTTAAGAAAGATATTGTATCTCGGACTAGTTCAAATCGCCACAATTTGGGCAACTTGATCGCGCCTTAGTTGGCACAATCATCGCGCTCTACCAATCTGAGATCGAAAGGAATGGCGAGATGAACAAGCTAACACTGGCTGGAAAAGTGGCGGTAGTGACAGGTGCGAGTCGCGGTGTGGGCAAGGGGATCGCGCTGAGTCTGGGTGCGGCGGGCGCGACGGTCTACGTGACTGGACGGACGGTTGAGGGGGAGAAAGCCGCTGTTCCCATCGCGGGTACGATCCAGCAGACGGCGGCGGAAGTCACGGTAGCGGGCGGCAAGGGGATCGCGGTGCGCTGCGATCAGCGCGATGATGGGCAAGTCGAAACCCTGTTCCGTCGTGTGAGCGACGAGCAAGGGCGACTCGACATTCTGGTCAACAGCGCGTGGGCGGGCTACGAGGGTTACTGGAACAATACCTACTTTGCACCGCTGCACCCTTTCTGGCAGAAGCCGATCAGCTATTGGGATGAAAATATGATCGGGGTGCGCTGGGCATATGTTGCCAGCAGTCATGCCGCCGCGATGATGGTGGCACAGCGCAGCGGTCTGATCGTCAACGTGTCCTTCAATCCTGATGCTGGCAATCCTGCTTACGGCGCAGCCAAAGCTGCTGTCGATCAGATGACGGCGGATATGGCGCACGAACTGCGCGATCATAACGTCTCGACAGCAGCGATTTATCCGGGCTTGGTGCGTACCGAAGGGGTTATGTCCATCGCCCAATACTTTGATTTCAGCGATTCTCAATCTCCATGGTTTGTTGGTCAGGCAGTGCTAGCGCTTGCCAGCGATCCTGAAATTGTAGAGAAGTCAGGGCAGGCATTGGTCGTCGCGGAACTGGCGAAAGCGTATGGATTCGATGACCGCGACAATCCTCAACATTAGCCAAGCTGATCCATGTGGAATGCTTGACTCATTCGCCAATCGGGTTGTATAGTGTGACTGCGAGTGATGGATAACGTATCGCATTACGTGATTGTAACGTAGTGCGATACGGAATATTGGATCAGCAGGCGACCCGTCGTACTCGCCACTGTTAACTTAAGCTTCAACCACATAGTGCTTGTTACTTTTGGAAAAAGGATAGTGAACATGTTTCTTCGAGGCTTTGTAATGTTATGCCTTGCGCTGCTGCTGGCATTTACCAGTCTCGCCCCGACTACAGCGCAATCCACCCCCGCAACTCCGACACTGCGCGAGATGGCAGATAAGAATAAGTTCTACGTTGGTGCAGCAGTCTACACCTACCATCTCAGCGATCCCCTGCATGTTGAAACAGTTAAGACTCAGTTCAACATGATGACGCCAGAGAACGAAGCCAAAGCCTGCGAATTACAGAAGGCACGCGGCGTCTTTAACTTCACCAAGATGGATCAATTGATGGATTTCGCTGAACAGAACAATATGGTGTTTCGCGGTCATACGCTGGTATGGCATTCCTGCACACCAAATTGGTTCAGCAATGGCAAATTCAGCCGCGATGAGGCGATCCAAATCCTGCGCGATCACATTATGACGGTAGTGGGGCGCTATAAGGGACGCATCCCGATCTGGGATGTGGTCAATGAAGGCATCGCGGATGGCAACGGCAAAATGCGCGTTACGCCATGGCAGCAAATGATCGGGGACGATTACATTGAGCTGGCGTTCCGCTTTGCCCACGAAGCCGATCCCGAGGCGCTGCTGTTCTATAACGATTACGGCGCGGAAGGCATGAATGCCAAGTCGGACGCGATCTACAACATGGTCAAGGATTTCAAAGCGCGCGGCGTGCCTATTGATGGCGTTGGTTTGCAGGCACACTTAACCCTAGGCGACACGCGCAATGGTCGTGGTGCATCGCCGCGCATTATGGGTGAGAACATCAAGCGGCTCGGTGAATTGGGTGTGCAGGTTCAGCTCACCGAGGTGGACATCAAGCACAAGGGCGAACCCACCGAGGATATTCTGCGACAGGAAGCGGCAGAGTATCGCAGTGTGCTGCAAACATGCCTCGACAGCGGCTACTGCACAGCATTCATCGTCTGGGGTGTGACTGATAAATACTCGTGGCTGCGGGACTCGCGCTTCTATGACAATCCGAAGGTAGCACCACTGCTGTTCGATGATCACTATCAGCCAAAGCCTGCATTCACCGCGATCCTTGATCTGCTGGCACGCCGCGCTGGAGAGCCGCCAATCCTGAGCGATGACGAGGTAGCGATCCTGACAGGCGAGAAGAAGCCCGACAGCGGTGCTGGCGCAGCGGCTGTTCCAGCGCCAACCAAGAGCGATCCCGCGCAGCTTGCGCCTGACAGTGTAGCCGGAGCTGTATATTACGCGCCGTTTCCGGTGACGATCACGCTGGATGGTGAAACAGACGATTGGACGAATGTTCCCCGCGTTACGGTGGATAAAGGTCCGACGTTGCCTGCCGGAAACGACACCTCTTATCAGTTTGCAGTAACTGCCGATGACAAGAAACTGTACTTTTTGGCAGAGGTGAAAGATAGCAAGCTGGCGTATGGCACACATAATCCGGCGAGCGAATGGTATCTAGAGGACTCAGTTGAGTTTTACTTGAATACGACGGGCGACCTGAAACTCGGTGAATATAAGCCGGGCGTGGTGCAGATCGGCATCCTTGCTGCCAATATCACCAAGCCGGACGCCCCGTTGATCGGCGGCGGCAACAGCGATACCTCACAGGTGAGCGTGGTAGCAGTTAAAACAGAGGATGGCTATCGCATTGAAGCGTCCGTGCCGCTGGTGACCGATGCGTGGAAGATCGTGCCTGCGCATATGGGGGTGCTGGGATTCCAATCGCATCTGAACGGCTCGTCAGCCGATACCCGCGATACCAAGTTGATCTGGTCGGCAGCGGATACACAGGATGAATCGTGGTCGAATCCAAGTGTGTTCGGTCAGTTGGTATTCTGGGATAAGACAAAGTAGGGCTGTGAGAGGCGCTGTGATCCCGGCGCTAAAGTGCCGGGTTGAAACAAGGTGCTACCGAGAGGCAATTAGTGCCTAGTATTCGTTGATCTACCGTGAACGAGAACGGCGACATAAGCAGCGGCGATCTGAACTATCGGATCGCCGCTGCTTATAATATTTGTCAAACATTATCGCGCTATTGTTTGAGGTACTTCCGGCGCTCTTGGTACTTTTCTCAGCACTCAGCACCTAGCACTCGGCACTTCCCCTAGGCGCGTCCGGTGGATTCACGGATGACCAACTCGGTGGGAAGTTCACGGCGGGAGTTGAGCAGCGGGCGTCCCTGAAGCAAAGTTACCAACATCTCCAGAGCCGCTTCACCCATGTTCGCCATCGGCTGGCGCACGGTGGTCAGCGGTGGATAGGTTTGTGATGCCATGTAGATGTCATCAAAACCGACGATGGAGAGATCTCGCCCGATCATTTTGCCCGCTGCCTTCGCCGCATCCATCGCACCAAGCGCCATCACATCATTCGAGGCGATGATGGCAGTAGGGGGATCGGGAAGTTGCAGCAGAGCGCGGGTATGTTGAAAACCCGATTGTTGCAAGAAATCGCCTTCGCGCACCAGTTCGGGATCGAAGGGAAGTTTTACCTCCACCAGACCGTCACGGTATCCCTGCAAACGATCCTGCGCACAGACAATATCCATACGTCCGGTGATAAAACCGATGCGGCGATGCCCTAGCGCCAGTAAATGCCGCATGGCATCGATCATGCCTTTGCGGTTAGTTGCTGTAACGCTGGGTTCTTCGCCCGTGTTGCTGTGGTGATCGATGATCACGTAAGGGAGATCGTGTTCTTTCAAATCGGTGACAATGATTTCGAAATCATGCGGGACAACAAGAAGCACACCATCGACCAGACTGCTGCCTAGCACGGAGAGATAGTAGCTGGTGCGCTGAATATCGCTGACTGCGCCCTGCGTGTAGAGCATCAGACCGTAGTTAAGTCGCTCCGCTGCGCCAGAAACGCCGCGCAAAATCTCGCCCATGTAAGTGGTGGTGATGTCTGGCACCATCAACGCCACCAGTTTCGTACCAACGGGACGAGAGTTCGGTCCCGGCGCGGCGACGTAACCGAGTTCGGCGATGACTTCCAGAATGCGCTGACGCGTTTTCTGCGAGACGCCCGGTTGACCGTTGAGCACACGGGACACGCTCATCTTGGAAACCTGCGCCACTTCCGCGACATCGGCAATCGTGACGTTTTGTTTTTCCGGTGAATGCTTCATGTTGATGTACGTTCGTTACCGACTCTGAACTAAATCGATCTGTGAGCGAAATGGAAACAGTTCCAATGATACTTTACTGCTGAAGGAATCACTAATAATTCCATTGGGGAAATATTCGTGCTAGTAGAGATAAGTAAAGGTGATTGCAGACAGTGGAGTGATACCGACAATACACAGCAGATGGAATAAGCAATGCAGCAATTACAAACGATTCGATGAGATGAGTAAACAACATCTTTTGTAAAATATTGGTTTGAATATACCAACTACTACCACCAGAAAGAGGGAAGCGCATGTCCTCAACCGATTACGAGCGCATTACGACCTTGATGCAGCAGGTCGCCGAGTTACAGCGCAAAGTTGACTTCCTGATGAAGCATCTGAACATCAATTACGAGGATAATCCGCCCGATCTAGAGTTAGGGATACGTCCGCAGATCGAGGAATTGATCAGGACCGGGAAAAAGATGGAAGCGATTAAGTTGTATCAGGTGGAGTTGCGTACGGGACTGCGAGAGGCAAAAGACGCAGTAGAAGTAATTGAGAAGGAGATGTTCGGGCAGCGCTAAGCAAATTTTGCGGTGTGCAAAACAATGGCGATGAGAAAGGAAGCGTTTCCTCTCTCATCGCAGCTAGATTGCTGATCATTTGTCGGCACGCGGCAGGATGATTCTGAAAGTGCTGCCGACTCCTAGCTTGCTCTCCACGCCAATTGTGCCGTGATGTGCTTCCACGATAGATTTGGCAATCGCTAAGCCCAAGCCCGACTCGGTGTCACCGTCACCTTGATAGCGGGACGATTCGGTGCGATAGAAGCGCTCGAAGATGTTGGCGATGTGCTCCTCCGCGATGCCCGATCCGGTGTCGCTGACCGCCAACTGTACGCCCTGCGGATGGCTCGACGCCCGCAGCGTGATCGTGCCTCCTACCGGTGTATAGCGCAGCGCATTGGTCACCAGATTACCCAGCACTTGTGCCATGCGTTCTCGATCAATTGTCAGTGCGGGCAGGTTATCCTCGACTGCGACGCTCAGTTCGAGCCGTTGATCATTGGCGAGTGGCTCGAAAGATTGACGCACCTGTTCCAACAATTCCCGCGGCGGGATGGATTGATAGATCAGCTTGAGTTCACCTGCATCTGCGAGTGACAGTGTGCGTAAATCCTCGATCAGACGGTTGAGCAGCACTGCCTCTTTGTTCATGGCATCGAAGCGGGCTTGAGTGGGCTGCAGTGTGCCATCCCGCAGTGCTTCCAGATAACCTGAGATGACCATTAGCGGGGTACGGAGATCGTGGGCAATGTCGGCGGTCATCTGCTTGCGCAACTGATTGGCACGATGGATCTGTGCGCTCATTTGATTGAAGGTTTGTGCCAGCGCACCTAGCTCATCTTTGGTGCGTACTTGCACCTGCTGATTCAGATCGCCTTGCTGCATGGCGGTGATGGCGCGTGTCAGTTCAGAGAGTGGTCGTAAGAAGGTGCGCGAAAGCAGCACACCAATCAACAGCGCCAACGCGCTCGCGCCGATTGCACCAACTAAGAGTGCCTTATTGGTGCTATCCAGATAACGTTGTTCGCGGGGATCGAGCTGCGGTGGCGGCTGTGCCAGCAACGCCGTGCCAACCTTTTCTCCATCAACTACGATAGGGACGCCATCCGACAAATCTTGCGCAGGCACTTGCTGACCGTTATTGAAGGGTCCATGCCCGACCACACAGACTCCATTGGCATCCACGAGCGCAAATAGCTGGGGTGGATCACTACGATAACCGCCACCTCCGCCTCCCGAATTAGGAGCACCAGTGTTGCCACCGTAATCGCCGCCATAGTTAGTCGGATGCTGCGCTGCTAGCCATTCTTCCAAGCCAGCCCATGATCCGTGCTCTTCGTAATAGGCTGTGACTTCGCGCACAAATACAGCCTGCGATTGTTCCACACGCAGCCGATCATACTCGGTGGCGGTCGCACGATAGGCAAACGCACCGACCAGTACGACACCAACCAAACTAGTCAACAGCAGCGTGACAATCCATTTGAAGGTGAGGGAGCGCATCAGGAACTGCCTTTGTCAAAATCGCTGTTAAAGCGATAGCCCACGCCAAAAACGGTTAAAACATGCTGCGGACTGCCGGGATCAGGCTCGATCTTGGCGCGTAGATTGCGGATATGAACATCAACGGTGCGCTCGACATTCTCGAAAGAGTTACCCTTCAAGCGTTCCAGTAGATCGCCACGCGAGAACACTTGCCCCGGCGCAGCCATCATAATAGTCAGCAGATCGAACTCGGAGGGCGTTAGCTCCACCTTGCGATCTCCGACGGTGACAATGCGGGTGCGCTTATCCAGTGAGACATCACCGACGCGCAGCACTTCGGCGGACGGCGCTTCATCGTGTTCGTAGACACGACGCAGCACTGCCCGAATGCGCGCCACCAATTCCGCCATGCCGAAAGGTTTGGTCACGTAGTCATCCGCGCCCAGTTCGAGTCCGACGACTTTATCCGTCTCCTCTACTTTCGCTGTCAGCATGATCACAGGTGTGTTACGCTCTTTGCGAAAGCGGCGCATGAATTCCAGTCCGTCCATTTCCGGCATCATGATGTCCAGTAATACGATGTCGGGTTTCTCGTGACGAGCGACGAACAGCGCTTCACGTCCGTTGTTTGCCAACACTGTGCGAAAGCCGTTTTCCGTCAGATAATCCGCGATCAGGCGCTGCACACTCATTTTGTCATCGACGATTAAAACGGTCTTCACGGAACTTCTCCCTTAGTCTGCTGCTTTTACATGTAGCCTCACCCCCTGACCCCCTCTCCAATCCGAGTACAGATTAGGAGAGGGGAACCAAGAGGCGGAGGTTGTTGGTAACACCAACTGCTAAATCAACTCTATATCACTTCCGATTAGCTGGTGGTTGGTAAGCACTGATAGAGCGTACCGCCACTGCTGGATACATCCGTGACGACGGTGCAGCTTGATTGCAGCCATGTGCTGATCGTGCTGCTGGTATTGCCGCCCGGACCGCCGCGTCCGCCATAAAGGATGTAGCGCAGTTCGCCATTATCTACCAACCGTTGCAAATCAGTGGCGTCCACCACCGGATCGCTGCCGGAGAATCCACCCATCAGCAGTACGGGGCGTCCAGTGGCGAGGATGTAGGGATCGCCCTGCATCGAGCTTTGCACCGCAACTAGATAGCGCGTGTCCTGTGTGTTCTCCTGCAAGTAAGTCAGCAGCTCGCTATTGACGCTGCGATCATTGCCGAAGCCGCCAGCCATCCCGCCATCATCACGACCTGCACCAGCAAACCCGCCACCGCTGTTTGTGCCAGAGTAGGCGTGTGGCAGCGTGGTGTTATTGCCTGTATCCAGCGTGGTCAAGCCTGCCCAGACCGTAGGCACGAGTGTCATCGCAAAGACGATGCAGACAAAACCAGCGATCAGCAACTTGGGCGAGGCGTTGATCCGCTGGAGCAGAAGCAGCGCACCGATCACTAGCATGACCACCGCCGGAACTATCCACCACAGCGAACTGAGGCTGGTGTATTGGCTGGCGACACTAACCTGAAACAGCAGCGTACCCGCGCCAGCGGCAATCAACAACAGACTCGCCAGCAGGTGATGTTGATCGCGCAGTTTCCATAGGCGCAGCACACCGATGCCGACCAGTGCCGCCAGTGGCGGTGCTAACATCGCCAGATAGTAAGCGTGGAAGAAACTCGCCGCGCTGAAGAAGACCACTTCCGTCAGCAGCCAACCGCCAAACAGCACTGCACCTTTATGAGCATCGCTGAGGGGCAGCCGAACGCGGGAAGCGACGACCAGCAAGCCAACCGAGAACAGACCGAAGGGCAGCAGCCAACTTATTTCGTTCGCCAGCGGCGTAGTGAACAAGCGCGTGATACTTGCCTGACCGATTTCGCCTGCGCCGATACCGCCGCCGCCGGGTGCGCCCATACCGCCATCGTCAGGACGGAAGCCGCCTCTGTCATCAGTGCCATCAGTGCCGTCTGTCGTGCTGCCGTCGTCCGCTGGTGGAGCGAAACCATTGGTCGCATCCGGAGCAGTATTAGGAGGCGTACCGAAACCGCCGTCACCGGTGCTAGGCAGTGCAGCGCCACCGCCGCCACCGATCACGCCGCCAAACAGACGCTCCAAACCGTTATAACCAATTGCCAGTTCGAGAGCGCTGTTGGTTGAACTGCTGCCGACATAGGGACGCTGACTGGCAGGCGTGAGATCCACAATAGCGACCCACGACAGCGATACCGCCAGCAGCACGACAGTGGTAGCGATCAGGTGCCCGATCTTGCGCCACCAGCCGACTTTAGCGCCCAAGAAATAGAGGGCATAGAAGGCAGGCAGCGGCAGAAACGCTTGCAGCATCTTGATATTGAAGCCCAAGCCGACCAGCACACCACCGAGCAGCAGCCAGCGCAGTCTCCCTGACTCCGTGCCTTTGATGAATGCCCATGCCGCCAGCAGCAGCGTGAAGATCAAGGTGGCGTCCATAGTGTTGTTGCGCTGCGCGGCAATGGCGACAGGAGTGACTGCCAGCACAAAAGCGGCGATCAACCCGGCGGCGCTGCCGAAGTAGCGTTTGACCAGTACATAGAGTACGGGGATCGAGAAGATGCCCGCCAGAATTTGCGGCAGCGTGACCGCAAAGCCGTTGACGCCGAAGATCAGCGCGCTGATCGCTTGCAGCCACAGTCCGAGGGGCGGTTTATCCACCGATACCGATCCGCCCGGTTCGGCGGCGACGAAGAAGAAGTTCGAGAACGATTGCAGCATACTCTTGACGGCGGCGGTGTAGTACACGTTGGCGTCGCCAATAGTATTAATGTTGGCAAAGTTAAGCACGACTGCCAGCAGCATAATGCCGATGAGCAAAACGGTGGCAAGTGGAAGATGGGCAAGCACTTTGCTTTGCAGCCAGTTCCTTTCACTCGTCTCTTGCCCGTAAACGGGCGCTAGTGGTTCGGATGTCGTCGTTGTCATGTCCAGTCTCCGGTTAACCTCACCCCCTGCCCTCTCCGTCAACGGAGAGGGGAAGATGTGGAGGAGAGGAGATTTTGTGATGATGTGCCAGTGACCCTGAATTAACCTCTCCCTGCCCTCTCCTCACTGCTGAGGAGAGGACATGACTAGAGAGGAGGGAGTTAGTGAAGTTAGTCGATACCCCAAGTTTCCTGCACCAGATATAGCGGACGCGCTTTTACTTCATCGTACATCCGCCCCAGATATTCACCAATGATGCCCAAGCAAATCAATTGGATGCCGCCGAGAAAAAGCACTGTGATCAGTGTGGTAGCTTGCCCGAACAGCGGCGCATTCGATCCGAACAAGCGCAGCAAAATCACGGCGATGATCGCCAGCGCGCTGATGCCCGCCATCAGGAAGCCGAGCCAGTTGGCGATTTGCAGCGGAAAGTAAGAGAAGCCCGTAACCGCGTCTACGGCGAAGCTGATCATTTTCCGCAGCGTGAATTTACTCTCGCCAGCGAACCGCGCTTCACGGTGATAGGTGACTCCGGTTTGCTTGAAGCCCACCCAACTGACCAAGCCGCGCAGAAAACGATGACGCTCCGACATCTTGCGGATCGACTCGACTACGCGGCGATCCATCAGGCGGAAGTCGCCCGTATCGAGCGGAATATCGACGCTGGTGATGCGCTGCATCAGGCGGTAGAACATGCCCGCGCTTGCCTTCTTAAACCACGTTTCACCAGCGCGTTCTGCGCGGACGCCGTAGACAACATCGTAGCCTTCGCGCCAGCGTTCGACCATCTGTGGGATCACTTCCGGCGGGTCTTGCAAGTCGGCATCCATCAGGATCACCGCTTCGCCCTGCGCCACATCCAATCCGGCAGTGACGGCGATCTGGAACCCGAAGTTGCGGGAGAGCCGCATGCCACGAACGCGATCATCTGTCTCGTGCAGTCCGGCGATCTCCACCGCCGAGAGATCGCGGCTGCCATCGTCCACGAGGATCAGTTCCCACGTGACGCCCAAGCTCTCCATGACTGCATCGACGCGCTGATATAGCTGTTGTAGTCCAGCTTCCTCGTTATGCACGGGCGAGATGATCGAGAGTAGTGGTTTTACCGTTACCATCTCTGCTGCTTCCGCCTCGACCCGCGTTTTTGCGCCCCGCCACTGGACGGGTTGCTGCGCCACTATCTTTTCTATCGCTACCATATCCATCTCCAATCCCGCTTCCATCAACAGCCGAAACGCCCATTACTTTTTCACATCGCTAAACGTCCAGTAGCGGTTGAGGAAGAAGTTCCAGACCAGGACCACTACTGTTGCGACAAGTTTCGCCGCCAGATAGCCCATCTGCGCTTGACTGAACAACGCTGACAGCGGCGCGGTGAGAAGCAGCACGATGCCAGTATTGATCAGCAAGCCGATGGCGCTGACGGCGGCAAACTGCCCGAACTGAGTCCACAGCCGTTTGCCCCGCGCTTCGGGAAAGGTCCACAGGCGGTTGAGGACAAAATTGTTGACGATACCTGCCGTGTAGGACAGCACGTTAGCTATCAGGAGCGGTACGCCAAGCAATTCCTTGAGCAGGATCAAGACGCCAAAGTCCACCAGCGTACCCGTCAGACCGACGGTAACGAAGTGGGCGAACCGTTCGATTTCCCGCGAACGGAGTGCGCTATTCAGGCGGTAGATCATGCCTTAATCCTCTTGCTCACCTGTCGATCTCGATCCGATACGACCATCAGGATACGGCGGAGATGTTCAAGAGGTGTTCAGAAGCTATGCAACTGCTGAGAAAGAGGAAGTGCTGAGAAAAAGTACCAGAGTGCCAGAAATAGTGCCGTGAGGGATGGCGTAAGATGTGGAATGGTGGCTAATTCTGTGTGGTAGAGGTGAACAAATGAAAGCAGTGCGAATTCACGGCTACGGCGATCCAGATGTGCTCAAGTATGAGGATGCGCCGACGCCAACCTTAAAACCCGATCAGGTGCTGGTGCGTGTGCGTGGCGTAGGCATTAATCCGGTGGATGTTAAGACGCGGGCAGGCAAAGGCTTGAATTACAGCGACAAGCCGTTCCCGCTCATTCTGGGCTGGGACATCGCGGGCGAGATCGCGGAGACTACGGCAGGTGCGCCGTTCGCGGTGGGCGATGCCGTCTATGGCATGGTCGAATTTCCCGATGTTGGCTCGGCATATGCGGAGTATGTAGCGGCAAATTGGACTGAACTGGCTAAAGCACCGCAGCGTATCGATCTGGTGACGGCGGCTGGCGTGCCGTTAGTGGGATTGACGGCGTGGCAAGCATTATTCGAGGTCGGCAAGCTGGAAGCAGGCGCACGTATTCTGATCCCTGCCGCTGCGGGTGGAGTCGGGCATATCGCGGTGCAGTTGGCGAAGTGGAAAGGTGCGACAGTGATTGGCACGGCGTCGGCGCGGAATCACGATTACCTGCGCGAGATCGGTGTGGATCAAGTGATTGACTACACCAAGCAGTCCTTTGAGGAAGTCGTTAAAGATGTCGATTTCGTGCTCAACACCACCAGAGAAGATGATACACTGGCACGATCCTTCAAGGTATTGCGGCGCGGCGGTACACTGATCTCCATCGCGGGCAAGCCGGATGAAGAGCAAGCGAAGGCATCCGACATTCACGCCGAGTCGATATTGGTCAAACCGAGCGGGGAGCAGATGGCGAAGATCGCGGAACTGATCGACGCGGGCTACGTCAAGCCAGCAGTTGAGCGGGTGTTTCCACTAGCAGCGATGAATGAAGCTCATCGTTTGCAGGAAAGTGGGCATGTGCGCGGGAAGATCGTGTTAAGAGTAGGCGATGAGTAACGAAATAGTTGCTCTGTGGTTGACTATGGAGAAGAAGAAGTGACAGTGCAGATTCCTGCTGAATTCAAAGATTTGTTGGAACGTCCGGTGGTGGTGACGCTAGTCACGGTAATGCCGAATGGTGGTCCACAGGCGACGCCCGTTTGGGTCGATTACGACGGCACGTATGTACGCATCAACACAGCTCGCGGACGGCAGAAAGATCGCAACATGAAGCCGGGTGCGAAGGTGGCGGTGCTGGCGATTGATCCCGACGATCCGTACCGTTGGATGGAGATTCGCGGCGTGGTCGTCAAGGAGACGGAGGAAGGCGCGCTGGAGCACATCAACGCCCTCAGCGCCAAGTATCGCAATCAGCCGGACTACTACGCGCGAAATCCGCATAAGCGTGGCAAAGAGCAGCGAGTAACCTATTTGATTGAACCGCAGCGGGTGAATACCAACTAGTAAGTAGGATAATAGATTAGAGGGGCGATCCATCAGGTTCGTCCTTCTAATTTTACAAATGAGAACTCATTTCACGACTATACTAAATTATTAAGAACGCACGATTGGCAGCTGACCAGTAACGGAGGGCTTGAGCGAGTGAGCGACATCTTAATCTCCGCGGGTGGCACAGGGGGCGGCATTTATCCCGCGCTGGCAGTGGTTGAAGCATTGCGCGAGATCGCACCAACAACCAAGCTGCATTACGTTGGCAGCATCGGCGGTATGGAAGAGACTCTCGTGCCGCGTGCACTGGTCGATAGCTATCAGTCGGTGTATTCGGGACCTGTCCACAGTGTAGGTATTGTGCGCCTGATCAAAAGCCTGATCAAGATCACGTTGGGCTTCCTGCAATCGCTGTTACTGCTGCTGCGTTTACGCCCTTCTGCGCTGTTCATGACTGGTGGATTTGCCACACTGCCAGTGGCTGCGGCTTGCTGGCTGCTGCGCGTCCCTATCGTGATCTTCCTGCCGGACATCGAACCTGCGTTGACCATCCGCGTGATCAGTCGGCTGGCGAAGTTGATTCTGACCGCAACAGGAGATTCGGCACAATACTTCCGCGATGCCAGGAAAGTAAAAGAGATCGGCTACCCGCTGCGGCAAGATCTGTTGGAAGCCACCCGCAACGAGGGCATCCGCCACTTCGGGCTGGATCGGGATCGCCCGACACTGCTGATCACGGGTGGCAGCCGCGGATCGCGCAGCATCAATGAGGCGGTGGGCGCGATCTTGCCGGAACTGCTGGATGATGGCTTGCAGGTCATCCATGTCAGCGGCGATCTGGATGCGGAGACTGTAGAAAACCGCCGTGAAGAGCTGCCCGCCGATCTCAAGCGACGCTACCACCTGTTCAGCTATTTGTATGAGGATATGGGCGCGGCACAAGCAGCGGCTGACTTAGTGGTAAGCAGAGCCGGTGCAAGTATTCTAGGCGAATACCCTTACTTTGGCTTACCCGCGATCCTCGCGCCGCTGACCTTTGCGTGGCGCTATCAGCGTACTAACGCCGAGTGGCTTACTTCACGAGGGGCAGCGCTTGTGCTAACGGATGAGCAGATGAAAACGGAACTGCTGCCCATCATCCGTGAACTGCTGAATGATGAAGCGCGACTGAATCGGATGCGGGCAGCATCGTTCGCACTGCGCAAACCGGACGCGGCAAGACAGATCGCCGCCGAGGTGTTGAAGCTAGCAGGGATCATCAACAGCAGTGCCAAGCTACCAGAAAATGCAGGCAGCTAACAGGCAAAACAGGCAATTTCGTTTCGTTTTGGTTGGAATACGGTTAGTGCGCTGCCACCGTCTGATTTTTGATCCGTGTTTCCAGCAGACGACCGTCACGCAATTCGTGAACGACATCAGCTTCAGTCATCACCTGCGGATCGTGGCTGACGATGATGATGGTGATACCACGTTCCTCAACCAGACGGCGCATCAGATCTAGCAGCTTGCGTCCGGTCTGGCTGTCTAGCTGACCCGTCGGTTCGTCTGCGAGGATGATCTCAGGATGGGCAGCAAGAGCACGGGCGACTGCTACACGCTGCTGCTCGCCACCACTGAGTTCGTAGGGGCGGTGATTGGCGCGGCGGGTGAGTCCGACCCATTCCAACGACTCGCGGACGCGATCATCGCGCTCTTTGCGGCTAAGGTTACGCATGCGCAGCGGCACACCGACATTCTCCGCCGCCGTAAGCAAGGGCAATAAGCCGAAACTCTGAAACACAAAGCCGAGCTTATCCCGCCGCAGCGCCAAGCGTGCGGATTCGTCCAGCGCTTTGAGGTTATCGCCTAACATATGCACATCGCCGCTGGTGGGATCATCGAGTCCAGCGAGCAGGTTAAGGAGCGTGGTCTTACCGCTGCCGGAACGCCCAACGATAGCGGTCATCTGGTGCGGGAAGATGTTCAACGAGATGTTTGTAAGCGCGTGTACATCCTCGCCCGCTAGCTGGTAGGTTCGTGTCAGGTTGTTCACTTGGATGACGGGGGCAGTCTGGCGCTCGTGAGGTTGTGATTTACCGTTCTGGCTCATGTCTGGTTGCTTGATCTCTTATTTCACATTTCAACAATACAGCAATTGCGCAAATCGAGAGTAGAGGATAGCAGTAACTACGACGAAGGGCAACGATCTGGCGTCGCCGCGCCCGCACAGTAGAGCACAACATTGTACTGACCGTCAGGGCGCGGGAAGGTTTTGATCACCTGTAACGGCTGCGGCAGGCGATCCGGCGCAATGATCGGCGCGGACGCGTCTGCGATGATCAACACGTAACCGTTCTTCGCCGCGAAGTCGTGAATGCTGGCGACGTATTCCACGTTGGCATCGTCCCACCAGTTCACCGCCATCGCACAGGGTGCCTCGTAGCGCGTATCGGAGAATAACGCCTTCGCGCCGAAGCAGTTCGCCGCCGTGGTGTAGATCGTTTGGGCGGGGACTAGGGTTTCCGGCTGCGCTTGTAGATATTCCACTGCGTCCCTTATGCCGTAACCGGAAGCGATCCACGTGACATACTCAAAGCGATCCGTCGTCGGCATGGGCAGATCAGCGGGAACGGTGTGGGCGGTTCGCGCATAGGGAACGCCAATCAGAAGCAGATACGCAAGTGCAGCGATCCATGCCAGAGAACGCCAGAACGAGGAGTGACGGGAGAGTGTCAAAGTAGCGATCCCGCACGCCGCCAACAAGAGTAAATACGGCGCGGCAATGGCAATGTAGCGCAGCCATAACTTGCCTGCCAGCACTGCCACGGAAAGGAAGGTAACACTTATAAGGGACATAAGCAGAAGCGTGAGGCTGGCGTTGTGGCGGATCAGCAGCAGTGTGCCGACTAACAGCAAGATCAGCAGCAGCGGCGTGAGGTAGACGTATTCGGCTTGAATCAAGATCAGTAGATTGGTGCTAACGCGGTTAATCAGCAGAGAGGTATTCGACAGTGTACCTGCGGAAGCAGGCATCTTCGCTCCCATGTACAACGGGTCAGCGCCAACGCTAATCAAATAGACGACGGGCACAACCATCAGCAGCGCAAATACGACGTAGGCGATAATGGTTGGGCGGACGCGGCGGGTAAAGGAGAGGGATGGGCGACGCGGTGGAAATAGCAGTACCAGCACCGGAAGCGCCAGAAAGATCAACCCTGTCGACTTGGTGGCGACACAGAGAAACATACCGATACCAGCCCAGACCGCACGCTGCCAGCGACGTGATTCCGCCGATCTGGGCGTTAGCCACAGCGCCAGCACGGAGAGACTGGCAAGCGGTGCTTCCTGCAAATTCATGCGCTCGAAGAAGATCAGGCCCGGCGTATGCCCAACCAGAGCAGGGCACAGATCACACCCGCTTGCGGCGAATGGACTTTGCGGGCAACGGCGTAAGCCGAGGCGATGCCTAGTGCGCCAAGCAGCAACGTCATGTAGCGCCCGACAAACAATCCCTGATTGAAGGGGTTCGCCAATGCCGCGAGAAAAACCATCAGCGCCTTACCACCCTCCACCGCCTGCAACGGACGTTCACCCCAAACCCACTGCGACCAGACCACATAACCACCTTCATCGGTATGAACAGGCAGCGCCAGCAACGCAGGTAAGCGCAGCAGCCAATAGACGAACAAGCAGACAACCATGATCCACAACCAGCGGCGGGAAATCGGCATCGCGTTACTCATCGAATGAAACTGATTGCTAGGGCGAGAGCAGTCGTCGGCAGCCAGAGGATAAGCAGCCACAAGGCGCGGCGCGGATTGCGGTAGCTAACGTACAACAGCGCAGCGATCACGAACGGTTGGCTATAGCGCAAGGTGCTGGGCAAATCCTCGAAGGTGCCGCCGGGGACGAGGATGACAAAGGCGGCGGCGCTAAGCAGCAGGAATAATTCGATAGGCAGATCGCGCTGAAAGCGACTGCGCCAGCACTGTCGCAGTGCGATAATCCCCAAGAGCGCAGCGGGCAGGATCGCCCACAGGATGCCGAGCACCAGAAAGACCGGACTATAAGAGCGCAGCAAGCCCGCAAAAGGAATCAGGCTGAGTTGGCGGTGTGCTTGCGTGGCGTCGATCCCTGTTTGCAGCCAGAGGCGGAGCAGCAGTGACCAACCCATATAGGGAACGCCAGCCGCCAGCGCGAGGATCGCGGCGCGCCGCCAACGCCGAGTCCACAGGGCGTGCAGCACCATGCCAGCGATGGGTACGAGTCCGATGTCTTTGGTCAGTGCTGCACAAGCTGCCAACACAGCAGCGATTGCCAGATGATCGCGCAGATAGAACACAAGCGCCGCCATGCTCAACGCCAATGCCAATGGTTCGGTGGTGTTGTAGCGCACACAGATCAGCGATCCCATCCAGACGGCGACTAGCAGCGCCAGCCACGGAATTACCCGCGTTCGCCATGCTAGTAGATAGGCGGTGAGCGCGGTGAAGATGCTGGTTGCCGCGATGTTTATCAGCAACATAACGTAGGGAACGAGCGCGGTCTGACCGAAGGACAGTGCAGCCACCAGCGCAGGATAGAGGATGCGCTGATAGCGGTAAGCAGCGGGCGGATCCATTTTGCTGATCGCGCTCACGGATGCGCCTTCGGTAGCGATGTAATAGGGGAACTGCCCTTCACCACCAGCGCGTCCGTCGGGTATGCCTAAATTGAAGCGCTCCCCGATGTTGACGAAAACGAGGATGTCGCCATCGAAGCGAAGATAAACGGCGATGCTGAAAATAGTCAGCAAGAGCGCCGTGACGACGCCGATGCGAAAAGCAAGAGAATAATGAGTAATGAGTGATGAGTGATGAGCAGATTGATTGGCTTGACTCATTACTATTGGCTTCTAGGCGTTTAGGTTAGTAGCGACCAGAGTACGGATCATCACCGTTGGCGTTCGCTTGAGCGTCGGGCCACACGCCGATGTGATCTTCGAGCAAGCGCACGCGAGCGCGCTCCTCCAGATCGAGCTTGTCGATGAATGCTTGCGGTAGCTGCAAACGCCCAGCACGATCAAGAATCACGAATTCGTCCTCGCTGACGGTCTGACCAGCTGTATCGCGGCGGCGCAAAATCTCGATGCTGGTGCGTCCGTCGCGCATGCCGACCACGCGATCTACGCGCGTAGAGACGTTGATATCGTGCGTGACGATGATGATGGTAACGTTGAACTGATCGCGGAAATCGTGCAGTGCCTTGAAGATCTGTTCGGCGGCTTCACTATCGACTTCACCCGTCGGTTCATCAGCAAGCAATAGACTCGGACGGTTCGCCATGCCTACCGCAATGGCGACACGCTGCTGCTCACCACCGGAGAGCCGATCAGGGCGGTGATCGAGGCGATGACCCAAGCCGACCAAGACCAGCAGTTCTTTAGCGCGGGCGGCTCGCTCCCGTGAGGAAATCCCGTTCAGCGCCATCGGCAGTTCGACGTTCTCTTGTGCTGTCAAATAGGGAAGCAAGTTACGGGCGGTTTGCTGCCAGACGAAGCCGACTTCGTTACGACGATACTTGACCTGTTCACTGCGATTCATCTCTAGCAGGTTGTATTCGCCGACGTGAACCTGTCCGGCGGTGGGGGTATCCAGTCCGCCGAGAATGTTCATCAGAGTGGACTTGCCGGAGCCGGAAGGTCCGACCAGCGCCATCATCTCTCCGGCATCGATCTTGAGATCCAAGCCTTGCAGAGCGACCACTTCCAGATCAGCGACCTTGTAGATTTTGACGAGGTTCTCACACTCGATGAATGTCTGTGTTTGCGATTCAGTTGCCATCCAAGCCAGCTCACTTCAATTTATCAATTTGTCAAAAGGTGAATTTAGTTTAGCACAAGAGCGCCATACTCCCTACGCTACATAGCTACGTCTAATGTCAGTTTTGATTACGCACAGGCATCAGCAGATGATATTGTGAGCATCCCACGCCGCGTTCTCCCAGCCACCCGCGCCATTGAGGATGAAGCCGATCACGGGGATACCTAGCACGGAAAAACGCTGGAATGCCAAACGCATTGCCGCCGTCGTCACCACATTCTGATCGGTAGGACCGACTTCCGTCGCCACGATGGGTTTGCCGCCGAACCACGCCCGCCAGCGATCTGCCGGCGGGTTGATGTCGGTGCCATCGGCGCGTGCCCAGTAGTAGTGCACTCCAACCCAATCAGCATCAGCTACAGCACTGATCGACTCGCGCTGGAAGGTCAGTTCATCGGCGCGGATGCCGGGGACAGCGATGCCGGGGGAAAGCGCCGGAAAGCCGATCTTAGCGCCGGGAAAGAGCGTGCGATAGGCGGCGGCGACTGCCTTGAACCATGCCGCGAACTCAGCACCATTACGCCACGCGCTAGAATAGCCTTCAGCGATAAGATTGGGTTCGTTATGCACACAGATCAGTAGAGGCAAGCCGGATAATGCCTGCGCATATTCGCCCAACACCGCTTTGGTCTGCTGGACGAATTCGCCGGGGTTGGCAGTGGGCGGCTTGTGCAGCGAGGCGCGGACGACAAAATGGCGCACTCCCGCATCACGGAATCGCGACACTGCGGAGACTGCTTGCCCAGCTTCGTAGGCAACTATCAAGGTCACTTCGATGCGGTTACGGCGCACCAAGTCGATCTGCCGATCATCGGGCGACCAGCCTCCGGCGCTGGCGTGTACTCCACGATGCGCGGCAGTGAAGGGCAACTTCCACGTACTGGGCGGGAAATTGTTCTCTAGCGAGGCGGTGTACTGTGCCGCGATCCAGCCGCGACCATCCGCTAATTGCAGCCATTTGTAGCCATCGCCTTCGACCAGCGGGGCATCGACGACATCGACGATCTCGCCGGGGAAGAGTCGATTGACCATTGGTGCAGTGGTGCGTGGCTGCGAACGGATACGAAGTGAAGGTTGAGCTGCAGACGTAACGAAGACTCGCTTGAGTTTGCGCGGCGGTTTGAGTCCTAAGCCACTGCCGAGTTCGCTGGCGGAGAGCCGCAGCGATTGACCGTCGATCTGTACGGTCACTTGATCAGCGGGATCGGCGGTAGAAAGGATAGTCTTGAGACGATCTAGGTTGGTCATCGTGTTTTGACCTGAGGAGGGTTTACCTCACCCCGACGCTGACGCGCCACCCGTTCCGTTTACAGAGTGGGAATCGGGTAGATCACGTCACCGGAGTACCTACTCAATGTAATAGCGGATCGAGTTTACGATTTACAGATATTGGAAATGGTAGCGGGTTATGCGGAGGTTAGGGCGTTCAAGGTTGTATCAAAGATGCGGTAGGCAGCATTATCCCACAGGCAGAAGATGATGCGGCGAACGGAGGTAGATGATCCTGTGGCGAAGTTGATAGCAGTGGTCAGTATGATTCGCGCGCAATCGGTCAGGGGATAGCCGAAGACACCTGTGGAGATGGCAGGAAAGGCGATCTCGCTGAGGTTGTGCCGCGCCGCTAGATCCAGCGAGGAGCGAGTCGCGCCAGCTAGTTTACGTTCTTCGTCACCTTCGCCCATGCGCGGACCGACGGCGTGGATCACATAAGCTGCGGGCAAATTGCCGCCGCCTGTGATCGCCGCGCTGCCAACGGGACAGCCGCCGATCTTGTCGCACTCTGCTTGAATCGTCGGACCACCCTTGTGCGCTATCGCACCAGCTACGCCGCTGCCGAGCACGAGCGCACTATTCGCCGCATTGACGATGGCAGCAACGGCGAGATCGGTAATATCGCCCTGCTGTAGTTCGATGCTCACGTCATTGACGGTTATTGATCTGGTCATCGATCACCTCACTCTTATAGGCAAGCGCCCCAGATGTCAATGTTGCCGCGCCCGGTGCTTCGAGACTGCTTTGCACGATCCGTTCCGGCTTGAGCCTTCGAGCGCTAAATATGTTCTTCAGCGTTGGCTTCATGGATCGACGCATCGAACGATCTGAGGACCACGGCGCGTAAGGCGGCATTAGCAAACCGCATAGTCCTAACAATACCTGATCGTAGTTCACGCGCCAACCGGAGTAGTCTTTCCACGCCTGATCACGGTCTGCTTTGATAGGAATGCCCGCTGCCTGTAATTCATTCAACGCCTCATCGAACTCATAGCGGGTGACACTGATCATGTCATCGGGTTTGGGATCAGGGTTATGAGGGATCTGGAAAAAATCGGCGATGTGACGCAGCGCGATAAAGCCCGCGCGGATACAAAGCGCAGCTTTAGGGTTAGGTGGCATCTCCAGCGCCGATTGGTATAGAGATGCCGCATCCAGAATCGCCCCTGCCGCGGTGATCCAAGAGCGATCTCCGACGGGTGAGCGGAAGTACGAAAGCACCGCCAGTGAGGTATGCGTCTCATCGAGTTCAGTGAACCAGCTTTCCCAAGACTGCCAGATATCTGACATTTCATCGAGCCTGCCGATGCGCTTGAAGCGTTTGAACATCTCGATAGCCGAAGGTGGCGATCCGGCGCGAACTTCCAGCAGCGAGACCAGCGATTCGCGTTTGGAGAAGGCTGAGTAGATGGTCGGCAAATAGGCGATCAAGAGGGCAACCAGCGTCAGCCCAATGATTGCCTCGCTGAATACGAGGACAAAATGCGAATTGCGATGCACCGCCTCAAAGCCGAGTGTCAACAGCGATGATCCACTAACGTGAAAGGCGGTGATCCAATCAACTCCAGTTGCCCAGAACATCAGCATATAGCCGAACATGACCAGCCACAACCAGACGACGGGCAACAGCAGCAGCGAGATCGGCGCGTACATTGCCATCAGGTGATCGCGCTGTTCGTAAGAAGTGGCGCGGTTGACGAATAGATCGAAGATCATCCGTACTGCAACAAAGACGCGGCGGGTCACGGGATCACGCGCGCTGCGTGGCAGTACAAAGGTGCGTGTTGCCGAGATGATCACGATCAACACAATCCAAATGCCAAGAAAAAACGACAAGAGTCGTTCGAGCAGTTCTAAGATGCTAAGTGCTAGTGGCACAGTCCCTCTATTTGGCTGAATCACAGTACAGTCGCCATTGCGTTCGGTGAACTGCAAATTAGAACAAGGCAAGGTTCACTGGCTTACGTCAACTGGCATCAGCGTTTCATTTGATTTTGTTAAGACAAACTATTGTGCAATGAGATCAGCAGACGGGGATCAGTAATTTGGGCAGCTTGACATGACCGGAGAATGTTAGATGAAGGCGATAGGTTGGCGGCAAACTGGGGATGTGCCCCCTCTGCGCCGCTGTGTAGTGAACTACCTGAGGCGGGCAGGAGGGGACAGGAAGTTAGCTCATCAACAGTTGCGCGGCTTGGCGCATCTTCTGTGTGATCTGATGGTTGGGGTACTTGGCGACGAATACGCCATCGCTTGCCAGCATCATCAGTTCATCGGAGTGGGGCAGCACGGCGGCAACCTGACAGTTGTAGGTTGTCTCCACGCGCTGCTTGACGTCATCGAAGTTAAAGGCGGTAGGCGTCTTGTTGACGATCAGCACCAGTTTGGGGACATCAAGTTTACGCGCCACTTCCACCGTGACCGCCGTTCCCTGAAAATCCTGCGTATCAGGACGCATGACGATCACCAGCACGTCGCAGAGCGCAATAGAGAGCAGCGTTTCCTCGTTGACACCGGGATGCGTATCGATCACCAGCGCATCGAGATTCAAGTCTTCGATCAGTTTGTGGAAGCCCTCATTGAGCAGCCCCACATCATATCCTTCCTTGAGCACGCGGGTGATCTCGCCCGTCTTCATGCTGGAAGGGATGAGGAAGATTTTGCCTTTGATGTCGGGCGACACATTGGCGGTGACATCGTAAGCGGCGTCGGAAATCTCGCACTTGCCATAGAGATAGTCGTTAAGCGTGTTCTTGATGTTGCCTTCATGCAAGCCGAGCAATACGTGAATGCCCGGAGAGCTAATGTCGGTATCTACCACCGCCACGCGCTTCCCTTCCATCGCCAGCATAGTGCTGAGGTTGGCGCTGGTGTTCGATTTGCCTGTTCCACCGCGAAACGAGTGGATCGAAATAATCTTGGACACTGGTATTCTCCAATCTCACCGAATTGTCCGCGTTAATTAACCGTAGATTGTGGAGGCGAATTCCTTGAATGATACACCATTTCGGCAATTGTATCAGCCGCCTTAATCTCGCAATCTCGTTACCAGCAGGAAGCAGCGGGAATTAGCCTCACCCCTACCCCCTCTCCATTGCGATTACACAATAGGAGAGGGTATCGGTTGGCACAAATTAGGCGTTTGTGTAGGGTTTGTGGGAGAGGTCGTTAGTTCGTTGTGGTGCCTAGATCGAGGTAAGTGCGCACCTTGATCTCGCCCATCAGGGTGCGTTGGACGGGGCAGCGATTGGCGATTTCGTGCAGTCGGGTGATCTGTTCGGGCGTAAGATCGCCTTCAAAGTTGAGATAACACTCGATGATCTCTACCTTAGTACCGGGAGCGCTAACGCAATCCTCACATTCTTCCGCCAGCACTTTACGCGAGTCAAGCCGAATTTCCACATGTTCTAGCTTCCAACCCTTGCGGCGTGCATACATCTCCGCCGTGATCACTTTACAGGCACCTAGAGCACCTAACAACAAACTGGATGGAGAAGGTCCGGCGTCATCACCGCCATCCTCAAGCGACTCATCGCTGAGGAGTAAGTGCTGATTGATGATGATCTCTGTCTGGTAGTTGATGGTGCTGCGACAGATGACGGGCATGACTTATTTTCCTCATGTATCTCTTTATTGGTTTACTTTACTGCGCCAGCCGTCAACCCCCGAATCAGTTGCCGCGAAAACAGGATGTAGAGCAGGGTGACCGGCAGCGCGGCGAGCGTGAGGGATGCCAACACCGCGTTCCAATCGCTGACGAACTGCCCTAAGAAAACCTGTGCGCCGAGCGTCACGGTTTTGGTGGCTTCAGAAGGCGCGAGCACCAACGGAAACCACAGATCGTTCCAGATCGGGATCATGTTAAAGACCATCACGGTACCGATTGCCGGACGTACCAGCGGCAGCACCATCAGGTAGATGCGATACTCGCTCGCGCCATCCACTCGCGCGGCGTCTTTCAGTTCTTTGGGTATCTGGCGCATGAACTGAGAGATGACAAATATAGCTAATGGCAAGCCCATTGCCGTATAGACAAGGATGAGCGCCAGATGTGTGTTGACTAAACCAAGCGAGACGATCAAACGCAGGATGCTGACCGTACCCAAGCGGATCGGCACCATGATGCCGAGCGCGAGGTACAGCCCCAGCAGCGTATTGCCGCGAAAATTGTATTCCGCTAAGGCGTGCGCTGCCATCGTGCCAAACCAGAAGATGAAGAACAGCGCCCCCACCGTGATGATCAGGCTGTTGACGAAGTACAGCGGGAAATTGCCGCGCTGGAACACCGTCGCGTAGCCGATAGGGTCGAAGGTGCTGGCGTTGGGCAGAGCATAGGGCTGACCGAAAATCGCCTTGCGGGATTTGAAGGAATTGATGGTCACCAGCCAGACCGGAAACAACGCCAGCACCGTGTAGCCGATCAGGACGGCATGAGCGCCGATGATCTGCAGCAGATGCCCCGGATGACGACGCAAGGAAGCGAATGGACTGCTTAGGTTAATGGCTGTCATAGTTGGATTTCCATTTTCAAGAGCCGCCGCTGCCAGCCGAATAAGTAAATGAGAACACCCGTCAGGATGATGAGGAACATAATCGTTGCTACCGTCGCCCCGAGTGTGGGACTACCTGACTGTAACTGGAAACCGAAGAAGGTGCGGTAAAACAGCGTGCCTAGCAAGTCGGTGGAAAATTCAGGACCCGCTAGCGCCGTTTGTGTTGCATAGATCAAGTCGAAGGCGTTGAAGTTGCCCACGAAGGTCAGGATAGCCACAATGCCAACGGTGGGCAAGATGAGGGGGAATTTGACGCGCCAGAAAACCCCCCACGCTGTCGCACCATCCACGCGGGCAGCTTCGACCAGTTCATCGGGAATGGCGATCAGCGCGGCGAGGAATAACATCATGGGGATGCCCACGTACTGCCAGACCGACACCAATGACAACACGGGCAGCGCCGTTGCTGGCAAGCCCAACCATGGCTGATTCTTGATGCCGAATATTTTCAGGAAATCGCCGGAGATACCCCAAAGTGGGCTAAGGATCAACCGCCAGATGAAGCCGACCAGCACCACCGAAAGCACCGTCGGGGTGAAGATCAGCGTGCGGTAGATGGCACGCCCGGCGACGAAACGCGAACTGAGCAGTGCCGCCAACAACAATCCAATCGGGTTTTGCACCAGCATATGAATAGCGAAGAAAAGGAGATTATTGCGTAACGCACCCCATAATCTCGGTGCCAGAATATCGCTGGTGAGGATGGTCTGATAATTCGTCAATCCGGCAAAGGTCTCTACTCCGTTGGCATCGCGCACGAACAAACTCAAGCGCAGCGAGTCGATCAACGGGTAGATCATGAACAGGCTGTAGATGATCACCGCAGGCGCGAGAAAAACGACAATATGAGTCGGAAACGGTTTGCGGGAGGTGGATCGCGCGGTGGCTCTGCTGGCGGTCTTGGCGGCTGCGGTCATGAGCGCATCCTTCAACAAACACAGTGGAGTCGGAAGTAATGAGCGACGAGTAACGGGCGACCAGCTCAGTGTTGATCTGATCACCCGCTACTCGTTACTAAGTTAGTGGCTACAGTTTATCGCGTTACTGTATTTTCTTTTACTGGTATTACTTGGAGGCGGGCTTGTACCACGCTTCCAGATTCTTCTCTACCGTGTCAGCGGCTTCCTGAGCAGTCTGCGCACCGTTGAGCACTGCCGCGCTCGCCGCCCACAGATCGCTTTCGTTGTCCGTGCCACCGAAGTTGGTTCCGCGGGACAGAATCTGGTAGGCAGAACGGATGCTGGACTTGCACTGCGAACGCCAGCTAACGAATTCCTGCGCCAACGAGTCTTCCAGCTTCACTTCGGCATTGGAGAGCGAGAAGAAACCGGGCAGCGCATTGCTGTAGATACCCGCGAACTCCGAAGAGGCAACCCACGTTAAGAAGGTCTTGGCAGCTTCCTGATTGGGGCTGGCAGGATTCAAACCGATAGCAATGTCGGTGTGGTCGCTGATGTAGCATTCCGACGCGCCATCAGGAGTGTAGGGCTTGAAAGCGCCTAGTTCGAAGTCAGCCTGAGCGCGGAAAGTGGAAATATCCCACGAGCCAGCAGGATAGATCGCGCCCTTACCAGAGGCAAAGAGCACCTGAGAGTCAGGATACTTCTGCGCCTGATAGCCGTCACCGAGGTAATCCTTCCACTTCGCCAACGATTCAAAAGCGGCGAGGAAACCACCCGCATTGTACTTTTCCGTACCAGCGATCAAACCAAGGCGACCTTCTTCACCCTTCCAGAAGTTGGGTCCGATGTTCTGATAGCCCATGGTGGCGGCTTCCCACTGATCTGCGGTGCCCAGAACTAACGGGATGTAGGTACCATCAGCCTTGATCTTGTCCAACGCGGCGAAGAACTCGGATTCCGTCGTAGGAACTTCCAAGCCCAGCGCCTTGAAGGCATCCACGTTGTAGATGAAGCCGTGAATCACGGACGCCATCGGCACGCAGAAGACGTCAGCGCCATCATCAGTGATCCAGGCACTTTTGGCGACATCACCGAAGTTTTCCATGCCGGGGAGATCGTTCAGCTTGGCGAGGTTGCCCTTCTGGTACAGCGCCAGCGAACGGTCAAAGGGACGGCAGGTGATTAGATCGCCAGCCGTGCCGCCTTCGAGCTTGGTGTTCAGCGCGGCATCGTATTCGGTGGGGGCTGTCGGCGAAAAGACGATGGAGATGTCAGGGTGCGCGGCGGTAAAGGCGGGGATGATCTTGTCTTGCCAGATGGTCAGGTCGTCATTACGCCAACTCTCGATGGTCAGCGTGGTGGCTGCACGGGCAGGAGCGGCGATGCTGCCGAGCGATAATACGACGGCAATGAGAAGAGTGAGTGTCAGTAACCGTTTCATGATTGATGCTCTCCTACATAAAGATAAAAGGTCGAGAATACGCAGTACGTTCGAGAAATGAGCCTCCTTCAGCCAACAATGCTGCCAATACGTTCTCAATTTCTATTTCTGCGTTACATCAACGATTCACGCTTGTACCGCGCAACTCTCAAAACAACTATTCGTCCTCCCCGACACGTTAGAGGGATCGTGGAGGGTAGGGAAGGACATGGATCAATGATACTCGCTGCTAAGCGTTTAACAATGGGTCACTCTGAGTTGAGATGATCTATTGTCAAAGTATGCACATTATGTACAAGGGCTGCCTTGAAATCCTGTCATTTAGTTGGATAAACTTTGTCAAATTTGACAAAATAAGCAAAACGCAGCGATGACCAAGATTCCCGCCCATCCTGATAAGCTAGTAATTCAGAAGATCGTTTACGGTTGGTTGGATAAATCCAAGCTCAAGGCAAGCTATATCGCCAATCGGCTGCAAATCCACTGCCCGATCCCGATCACGCCTGACAACTTCGGTAATTTGTTCCTTTACCACCCCGAACGCAAGCCCAACATTGATGGCGACATCTTACTAGCATTGATCACGGTGTTTTCCGTTGATGTGCCCATCGACAGCCGCTGCAGTGCCGATGAAGTGATCGACCTAATCGTGCGGGTGCCGATGTCGCTGATCGAGTTCAAAGCGTTGGTGGAAAAACTGGAGGCGTTTTTCTCCAAAGAAGAACTCTCCAGAGCTTGTTTGCGTTACGACATTTACTTGAACTTTGCCAACCAGTTCGAGGATATGCGCGGCATGGTCAACCAACTGCGACAGCAGTACGGCGATTTTGTGCTGCGCTTCTTGATGGATCAGTTGGTGCATGGGCGCTTGCGGGATCGCTACTGGGAAGCCTTCATCGACACCAGAGATCAGCGTTCCATAGCTTTGATCGATAGGGAGTGGCGCACCATCAAACAGGTCTTGACATGGGTAGCGAAAGAAAACCCCGATCTGCTGGTCGATCTGGTGATGCTGCTAGTGCATTACATGGATGAACGCCTGCTCTACAGTGACCGGATCAAATATTCGCATCTGGCTGCCGACGCCGCTAGCAAGCTAGGCAATCGGCAGTGGGAAGAAGCCATTCTGCGCATCGACGCATTAGGCTGGATGTATCTGGAACTGGATCAGTTCAAGCAGGCGGAGGAGCAGATCAATCGGGGTTTGCAGATCGCGGAAGCGTATGCCAGCAGCGGGGTCGATACCACCGAACTGTTCGTGCTGGGTAATACATGGTTGGCGCGTCTGCATTTGTATCGCTACCTGCGCCGCCTTGAACCCGATGGCTTGGAAGCGGCGTATCGCCAGATCGAGAGCATCCGGACATCTTCAGCGCAGTGCCGACCAGTGATTCAGAATCGGGTGAAGATGGTGACGGGCGACATCGCTATTCATGATGCGCGTTCGGGCATCGCGGCAGCGATCAGTTTGTATCAGGAAGGCTTGAGCTACTTTGACGTGAACTTCGGCTTGAATCTAGAAGCGGATAGCTTGCCCTTGAACAACAAATTAGGGATGGCGTACTGGCAAGCGGGCGAGATCGAAATGGCGGAGGCGCGCTTCAACGATATTCTGCGGCTGGATGCAGAGTGTCTAACCATCAATGGCGTGCGTGCGCAACTGAATATGGCTCAGATAGAGAAGTTGAAGGGCAACCTCAGCAGCGCTCGTGAACGCGCGGCGAAGGTGCGCAACCGACTGGCTAAACTAAAGATTCGCCACCCCATGTTAGTGGAAGCAGAGGATCTGCTGAGTTCATTGAAAACTAAGCAGTGAGACGATTCTTCGACGCGGCTAGAATTGGTTTGAAATGCACATTCTAAGACTCAAATGGTATTGTCCCAGTATTCGATGCGGTTACTGAACAATGAACGATACGCGTAGGAGCATTTCAACATGCCCGACCAAACTCAAGGTAGTGAGCACTTACCAGAAAGACAACTTAGCGCCCTGATCGATGCGAATAAGGATGGCATCATGGTGCTTAATGCCACTGGTACGATCCTGTTTGCTAATCCGGCAGCGCGGCAGCTTCTACAGCGTGATGATCTGGTCGGGCAGCTATTCGGCAGTTCGCTGATCCCCGACCACAAAACCGAAGTTCAGGTCGTACAAGCTGATGGCACGATGCGGCACATAGAAGTGAACAGCGCCGCGATTGCGTGGAATGGTGAATCTGCCACTGCCGCATCACTGCGAGACATCAGCGAGTACCGCCGTGTGCAACAACCACAGCAGGATTTACAGGGACAAAGTTCAGTATTAATCGCTGCCTACACCGGAATGAGCAGCGGTGTAGTAATCACGAATGCTACTCAGCCTGATAATCCGATCATATACGCCAATCCCGCGTTTGAGAGTTTGACCGGCTATAGCAGCGCCGAGCTTATCGGACGTAACTACCGCTTTTTGCAGGGCGCGGGTACCGATGCGGAGGAGGCTAGGCGCTTACGTGAGGCGTTGGAAAAACAGCAGCCGTATCGCGGGCGCTTGCTGAACTTTCGCAAAGACGGCAGCCCGTTCTGGAACGAGACGGTGATTAGCCCGATTGTGGATAGCAGCGGCAAGCTGACCAACTTCGTCGCTTTACATACCGATGTCAGTGAGAAAGTGGCGGCGGAGGCACAACTGCATTTGCAAGCTTACGTCATGGATAACATCCATGATGCAATCTTGATCATTGATGCTTCGTATACGATCACCTACTGCAACAACGCCCTGCTTAACCTGATTGATGTAGACCGACAACGAGTGGTCGGGCGTAACGCCGTGGAGTTTTACGAAGAGGTAGTGCATCTCAGTCCGGATGAACTGGCAAGCATTGCCGCTGAACTGACAAAACGTGGTCACTGGATGGGTGAAGACGCATACATTATCAACGGTGAAGAGCGAATCATCCAGATGACGCTAACGGTTCTGGGACAATACGGGGAGCCTTCAGCACTGGTCGTCGCTATGCTGCACGACACTACAGAACAGCGCCGCAGCGAACGTGAACTGCGCCGACAATACGAAGTTTTTGAGAAATTATTCGAAGACAGCCCGATTATGCTGGCGTTTCTCAACAATGATGGCAGTATTCGTCGGGTCAATCGCTATTGGGAGCGAACCATCGGGTACACCGAGGCAGAAGCGCAGTCATTAGCTAACCCAATGGAAGTTTTTTACCCCGATGTGGAGGAACGGCAGCGCGTTATCGATACCGTTGGGGAAGAGAGCAAAGCGTGGCACGAGTTTCATCCACTGACACGGGATGGGCGTAAACTTGATACGCTGTGGGCGAATGTTAACCTCTCGGACGGCACTTCTATCGGCATCGGGCAAGATGTCACCGAACTGAAGCGCGCAGAAGCTAAGTTCCGCGCCCTCCTCGAATCTGCTCCCGATGCGATGGTGATCGTCAACGAACAGGGCGAGATAGAGCTGGTAAATTCGCAGTCCGAGCGTTTATTCGGCTACTACCGTGAGGAAATGCTGGGCAAGCCTATCGAAATGCTGATCCCGAGTCCATTCCAAGATCGGCATTCCGCGCAACAAGAAAAATACAAACGCGATCTGCGCGTGCGTGAAATGGGTGTCGGCAGAGATTTATATGCGCTGCGAAAAGACGGCAGTCAGTTCCTCGTCGAGGTAAGCCTGAGTCCGATCAAGACGGATGAGGGCATCCTCATCGCCAGCGCGATCCGTGATAGCAGTGAACGTAGACACTTAGAAGCAGAGCTGCGCGAGCAGAAAGAACTGCTGCAAACCATTTTCGACAACATTCCGGTAATGGTCGCTCTCTACGATCCGCAGGGTCAGCACTTGATGGTCAATCGTCATTGGGAAGAACTCTACGGATGGACACTTGAGGAGGTACAGTCACATCCGGACTTTATGGCGGAAGTGCTGCCCGATGTCACCGAACGCGACCAAGTAATCAACCGCATCAAAGCCACCGCTCGCGGCTGGCGCGATAGTACAATCCGTGTGCGCAGCGGACAATTGATTGAGACAACGTGGGCGAATAAGGTGCTGCCAGACGGGCGGTTCATCGCTATCGGGCAGGATATTTCCGAGCGCAAACAGATGGAGTCGGAACTCCTCGCCCAGAAGACGCTGCTGCAAACTATCGTGGATAACATCCCCGTACTGATCAATTATGTAGATGAAGCGGGAAAGTCTCGCCTGATCAACCAACACTTCGAAAAAGTTACGGGTTGGTCAGCACAGGATATCGCTGCTGACCCCAACTATCTGCGCGATTTCTATCCAACAGAAGAAATGTGGCAAGCCGCCCAAAAATCAATGACGGATGCGCGCGGTGAATGGCATGAATACATCGCGCGAATGCGTGATGGGCGATTGCGGGAAATGCAGTGGGTTGATATTCGACTGGCAGATGGTTCTCGCATCGGGTTAGGGCAAGACATCACCGAACGCAAAGGCATGGAGTCAGAACTGCGTGCACAGACGGCGCTGCTGCAAAGCATCGTAGATAATGCCCCTGTGATGATCTCCTATACAGATGCCGAGGGGAATTCGCGCTTGATCAACCGCTTCTTCGAGCAGGTAACAGGCTGGTCCGCGCGGGAGATCAAGAATGATCCCGATTACATGCGGAAGTTCTATCCAAAACCAGAAGATTATGAGCGGGTGCTTAGAGCCATTGAGGAAGCAACAGGCGAATGGCAAGATTTCAAGTCGCGATTGCGCGACGGCAGTTACCGCGATATGCAGTGGACGACGATCAAACTGCCAGATGGATCGCGCTTAGGTTTAGGGCAGGATATTTCCGAGCGCAAACGCATGGAGGATGAGCTTCGCGAAAAGACGGAACTGCTGCAATCTATCTTCGACAATATCCCGATGATGATTTCTGTTTTTGACCGCGATATGCGCTTACAACTGATCAACCACCATTATGCGGAGGTTCTGGGTTGGTCACTGGAAGAAGCCATCGCCCATCCTAATCTGATGGCAGAGATGTATCCCGATGAGCATGATCGACGCTTTACCGAGGACTTCATCAACAAGGGCGAAGTGGTCTGGTACGACTTCAAGACGCGCACCAAAGATGGGCAATTCGTGGATACGCGCTGGGCGAACGTCACCCTTTCCGGCGGTCAGCATATCGGAATCGGGCAAGATGTCACAGTACTGAAGAAGGTCGAGGAACAACTGCGCTATCAAGCCTTCGTACTTGATAATGTGAGTGATGCTGTTATTTCTACCGATATGCAAATGAACATCAAAAGCTGGAATGCCAGCGCAGAGCGGATTTACGGCTGGCTGGAGTCGGAAGTATTGGGGCAATCGCTCAGCTTACTGCAAACCGAAGTATCCGCCGAGGAGCATTTGCGCGCCCTTGCCGCCGTCACTCAAATAGGTCATTGGGATGGTGAAGTTGTCCAGCATCATCGTAATGGCTCGCCAATTTACATCCAGAATACGGCTACGCTGCTGCGCGATGAAAGTGGAGCGCCGATTGGTATGGTGGCGGTGAACCGCGACATCACGCGGATCAAACGGACGGAGGAAGCGCTGCGCGAAACGGAGATTTTCAACAAAAGCATCCTCGACTCGATGACTGATGGCTTGACCATCAATTCGATTGATGGAACAAGGCTTAACATTAACCCCGCGATGGAGAAGATGACAGGCTACTCGCGTAGTGAGATCGTCGGGTTGAAAGCACCATTCCCCTACTGGCCCAATGATCAGTTTGAGCAGATCGGGATCACTCATGCGGCGTTGATGCGCGGTGAATATGGCGAATATGAATTGGTCTTTCAGCGCAAGAACGGGGAGCGCTTCCCCGTGGCGGTGATCACTTCTGGCGTCACCGACGCACAGGGACAGCTACTGTTCTCGTTTTCCATCGTCAGAGACATCACAGCACGCAAGGCAATGGAGTCAGCGCTGCGTGAGCAGCGTGAGGTAGCGGAAACGCTGCGCGATACGGCGCTGCTGGTTGCCAGATCGCTGGATGCCAATGAAGTGCTAAATGCTATATGCGTTTATGTCGGGCGCGTGATCAGAAATGATGTCGCCAGTTTGTTGATCCTGCGGGATTCGCAGTTGATCGTGGAGCGCAGTGCCGCCACTGTTCACACCAAGCTGGCAAATGAGATGTTGGGACGTCGTTATGCAGTGGAATGGTTCCCCGGTCTAGAGGATGCGGCACAGCGGCGGACTACTCTGGTAGTTGAGAATGTCGAACGCAACCCCGCGTGGCGTTTGGTCAGGCAGATCGCGCCGGAATTCGAGTGGGTTCGCTCGGTGATGTTCGCACCGATCACCGTAGATGATCGGGTAATCGGCTTCCTCAATGTGGGGTCGCTGACCACGAACTTCTATCACTATACACATGCACACGTCCTGCAGTTGTTCGCCGATCAGGCGGCGATGGCACTCAAAAATGCGCGACTGTATGAAGACATGTCGATCAATCAGGAGCAGATGAAGCGTCTGAGTCATCAAGTGTTAGCGGCGCAGGAAGAAGAACGCCGAAGACTCTCCCGCGAATTACACGACGAAGCCGGACAAGCGCTGACGGCGTTGAAGATTCAAGTGGAATTGATCCGCGCTACCCTAGAAGAGCGCGATTCCAAAGTGAGCGCACAGCTTGCGGATGTAGCGACGCTGGTCGATCAGACAACCGAGCAGATTCGCGATCTGTCGCATCAACTGCGCCCACCAACACTGGATACTGTTTCGCTATCAAAAGCGCTGGAAGGCTATTGCAAAGAATTCGCCCGTCGCACCGGAATGAACGTAACCTACAGTGGCGTGGAATTGCCTGACGCGAGCGAAGCGGTTAAAATCGCGCTTTATCGCATCTTGCAAGAAGCACTCACAAACGTGACCAAACATGCGGCTGCCCGCAATGTCTGGATCAAACTAGAGTCCGATGCCGAAACTATCGAGTTTGCCATCCGTGATGATGGTCATGGCTTTAGCCGCCCGAAGCCAGCATCCAACAGTCAGTTGATCAACAGCCAACCAATCGGTTCCCGCGGCGTGGGCTTGTTAGGTATGCGCGAACGCGTGGAACTATTGGGGGGTAGGTTTACTATCGATACGAATCCCGGTAAGGGTGTCAGTGTTGTCGTTACTCTACCTCTGGAAGAACTACCATGATCCGTGTTGTAATCGCAGATGATCACCATTTGGTGCGTCAGGGGATCAAAGCGCTGCTGGAAAAAGCAGAGGATATCGCTATTGTAGGCGAGGCAGAAGATGGTCAGCAAGCAGTACAGCTAGTGACCGAGCTGCAGCCGGATATTCTGGTTACGGATGTGGCAATGCCGCGTCTGAACGGAATCCAATCCCTTGATTCAATCAAGCAAGCACATCTCTCCACGCGGATCATCATCTTGTCCATGTATTCTGATGAGATGCTGGTACGTCAAGCCTTGCAAAAGGGGGCGTCGGGGTACCTCTTGAAGCGTTCGGTGACGGAAGAACTGTTACTAGCTGTCCATGCTGCTGTGCGTGGCGAAACTTATGTCAATCCTGAAGTCGCCAAAATGCTGATGGACTCGAATCTGGTGAATTCGATTAGCAGCACCGATCATCCGATGGATCGCTTGACGGCGCGCGAGATCGAAGTTCTGAAATTGGTCGCTGAAGGACATACCAACCGCGAGATCGCTCAGATCATCAACATCACGACCAAGACTGTAGAAAAACACCGCGCCAATGTGATGCAGAAATTAGACTTGCACGACCTTAGCGCGTTGATTCGCTTTGCCATCAAGCATCATGTGATAAGTCTGGATGCCTGACCCGTACGGGCAAGCTCTTAGCACATCAAAGCGGTTCAGCCTGACATATGGCGCTGAAGTTGCAGTGACAGCCGCGTGAGTTCGGAGCGGTTGTGTAAGTTCAGCTTTGCCATGATGTTATTGCGATGTGTTTCCACCGTACGTGGACTGAGGGAAAACTGCTGCGCAATTTCCACGCTGGTGTAACCCGAAGCGATCCACCACAGCAACTCCTGCTCACGCCGAGTCAGTAATTCATAGCCTTTAATACCGCTGAACACTTGCTGGGTTTGCACGAAATATTCAATGGCTTCGTCCAAATAAGGCGATCCGAGGTAGCGATGCCCAGAGCGCACCAGACGCAGCGCGGCGATCAGCTCGTCCGCGTCAGCAGCGCGATCCAGTAAAGCGCTGGCTCCGGCATTCATAGCCGCGACGCCTGCCGCCAATGCCGACCCCGAAATCAACGCTATCACCAGTGCGCCATTGAAATGACTTTTGGCGTTTTCGATGATCTTAGCAATGCTGGTTGTTTCATCGTCCTTCCCCGTATCCAGCAGATCAGTAAGCAGTACATCAACGGTAGTGCTGATGCCGACGTTGATGGCTTCCTCGATATTCGCGCCCGTGAGCACGACCGAGATATCTGGATATTGACGCAGCCGTGTAGTTAGCGCCGCTTGCAGCTCCTGATCATCACCGATAAGGGCGACACGGGTCGGCGTCGAAGCGGCGGCAGTTAAGCGATTGGTCGGCAATTCCAGCGTCGGATTGCCGCTAGCAGCAACGGATCGCGTTGATCCTTCCTTCTTAAGTTTGGGCAGCAGCGACAACGGTTGGCTGGATGGTGGTGTTGTGGCGAGTGACAAAAGTGGAATCGGGCGTTCGCCGCCAGCGCCGAGGCGCACTTCTACGCTTATCTGGCTATCCTGTTCGCTGATCGACAATGTGCCTTTATAGCCCTGCACAAAGCGTTCCAACTCCGCCAAGCGGGCGACAACTTCGGGATTGGGCTTGCCTGCAAGTTGATCGGGATCGGGGTTCAGTATGATCTTGAAGTGCAGCAGTAAACTGCCATCCCCCTGTTCCAGATGGATAGTCACTGTGGCGGTACTGATCGCGGTCAGGAGATGCAGGCAGAATTCCTGAACTAGGCGGAAACATTGCTTGCGAATGCCTTCAGGAAGACTCTTTTCGCGGATGTCGCCATATGCCAAGGACACTTGCGTCGCATAACGGCGATTGAAGCGTTCGAGATACCAGTAGATGGTAGAGACCAAGCCAAGTTGTTCGAGCAACCGCGCGTCCATATCCATCGTGATCTCTTGCAGGTAGAGCATCGCCTGATCCAGCAGTGTTTCGATCTCACCTAAGCGCGTTTTGTCGAAGGTTTGGGCGGCAAACTTAGCCGTAGAGAGGATCATGTTGGCGCTTTGCAGCGTGCGCTCGACCTGCCGTTCTAACAGATGTGCGTAGAGCAGTCGTTCATCTTCGCGGGCAGATACCCACGTTTCATCGGCACGGCGTGATTCGGCTTTTTGTACTACGGTGCGCTGCTGCAAACGGGATTGGATGGCTGCAATAAGTTCATCGCGGGTAAACGGCTTGGTCAGGTAATCATCTGCCCCGAGGGACATACCAGTCCGCACGTCATGACGCTCCGCACGACCAGTTAGAAAGATGAACGGCAGTGCCGCCGTATCAGGGTTTTCGCGCAGCGTTTTGAGAATAGTGTAACCGTCAGTGTCAGGCAGCGTAATATCGCAGAGGATTACATCGGGATGGCGTTCAGCGATGTAGCGTAACGCATCGGCACCGGAACTTGCTGCCAGCACCTCGAAGCGGCTTAACTCCAGCAGTGTGACAATATCTTCGAGCAGAGCCGTATCATCTTCGATGACCAGCACCACAGACTGTCCCTTAGGGTTGCTCAGAAGATCGGGTGTGCTCATGATATTCATCGCTCCGCTGCTAAGCAATACTCCCGAACGCCATCACATCCGTGCAAACTACGTAGTATGACAGTCTAAGTTACTACAGATTACGGATGTGTTGTCCTTCACTTGCCTGTATCTTAGGATCACTGATATTGTGCTAGGTCTAAGAAAACACGCTCACATTGATGGAAGTATTGTCGATAGCCTACCGATAAATGACCATTCTAGTTACATAACAGTCGGATTGAGCCGCATTACCAGAGATCATGCACTTATCTACACTCCGAGATTCTACTGCCTCTACACTAGATAACAGCACTGCCAAGCTAGAGGTAAAACAAGCTGACCCTGTTAGCAACAATGGACGTTGTCACGTAGATAAAAAACGCACGCACTTACAGTCTGCACTGGCAACCCACCGACGTAAAGCGATTCAGTTCCGCCATCGGGTTTCCGATCACGCCGCTGAGCTGACCGAATTAGTCGCCAGTCGCAGCATAGAAATGGCAGAGGACGCATCCCGACGCGTTGCCGAGCGTACCGCTGAATTGATGCAAGAACGCACGCTGCTGCGAATCCTCGTCGATAACATCCCCGATTACATCTATGTCAAAGATGAAGAGGGACGCTACCTGCTGGCAAATCGCGCCTATCTGCTATCGCTGCGACTTTACGCACCCGAAGATTTGCTGGGCAAGAGTGACTACGACGTATATCCAAAGACGATGGCTGATTATTTTCACAATGCTGATCTGGATGCACTGCGTTCTCTGCAACCGGTGATGGGGGTGGAAGAACTGCGCCCCGGTCTAGGCGGTGGCGATATTTGGGTCTCGGCAACTAAAGTGCCCTTAATCGGCGCGGCAGGCACACCGATTGGCATTCTTGGCATCGCACACGACATCACTACCCGCAAACGGATGGAAGACGAATTGCGCAGAGCGCTGCAAACGGAGCAGGAATTAAGCGAATTGAAATCGCGCTTCGTTTCCATTGCTTCCCACGAATTTCGCACACCACTGGCAACCATCCTCGCCAGTACCGAAACACTGCGCAATTACCGCAAACAACTGACTGATGAGAAGATCGAAGCGCGCCTAGATAAGATCAGGACACAGGTGCGGCACATGACTGAGATCATGGAAGATGTGCTGATGTTGGCGCGAGGTCAGGCGGGCAAGATCGTCTTTAAGCCAGAGCCTACCGATATTGTCGCCCTGCTGCAAGAGGTACTGCGCGATCTACTGGGCACAGGGGAACGCGAGCCACAGCATCAACTGGTCACTGAGATTAGCTGTGTGCCCGACCAGCAAGTGGCTATAGATCGCGGGTTATTCCGTAAAGCAGTTACCAATCTACTCACCAATGCTCTGAAGTATTCTCCGTCGGGCAGCCGAGTAGAAGTGATACTCACCTGTGACCCGCCGGACAACGCAAAAACTGCCGTACTGATAGTACGCGATTCAGGTATTGGCATCCCAGAGGAGGATCAGAAATATATCTTCGAGCCATTCCATCGCGGCAGGAACGTCGGTGCAATCTCCGGCACGGGATTAGGATTGGTAGTCGCCAAGCAGTCAATTGAACTGCACGGCGGTTCAATTCGCTTCAGCAGCAGCACCGGCATTGGCACCACGTTTGTGATGCGGCTGCCAATTGCGGCTGAGAATGAACAAAGCAATTACAAAACAGTGACGGGTACAGAGTAACAGCATACAATGCTTAACTACAATTCGATCACGCTCGTCAAAAAATCCGTTTGTCTGTTCAAGGATGGTAGCAGATGTCAACTGTATTGATTGTAGAGGATGAAGCGCCGCTGCTCGAGGAATTAATCGAATGGCTGACTCTTGAAGGTTACGATGCGATGGGAGCCGCGAACGGAAAAGAAGGCTTAGAACTCGCTATCAAACAGCAGCCCGATGTCATTCTCTCCGATGTGATGATGCCCGTAATGAATGGTCACGAACTGCTCAAAGAGTTGAAGGCGCGGGAAGATACCGCGCTGATCCCGTTCATCTTCCTTACCGCACGTGCTGATCGCCCCGATGCGCGGATGGGTATGGGCATGGGCGCGGATGATTATGTGACCAAGCCGTGCACCCGCGATGAGTTACTAGGTACAGTGCAAGCACGCATTCGCAACCGCGAGAAGATTCAAACGCAGACTGCTGGTGCGCTCAACGATCTGCGCAGCACGCTGGTGCATATTCTGCCCCACGAATTCCGTACTCCACTGACGCATATCATCGGTTATGCTGAGGCACTAGAGATGGATGCCGATGTGATGTCTACGCAGGAAGTTCGCGATATGGCGGAACACATCGCTGCTGGTGGTAGACGCTTACTGCGTATCTCCGAGAACTATCTGCTTTATGCCCAGCTAGAGATCATCGGAATGGATGCGGATCGCATCCAGAAAGTGCGCGAGGCCGAGTCTGGCGCGGGGAGCGATACGATCCTCGCGGCATGCCAAGAAGTAGCCACACGCCACGAGCGCACTGACGATCTGCGGATTGATGTACAGGATGCGGATGTGTTGATCGCCGCTGACTCGCTGCGCAAGGTGATCTATGAGTTAGTGGATAATGCCTTCAAGTTCTCGAAAGCAGGACAGCCGGTAGATGTGACAGGCAAGATCAACGATGGGTGGTATGACATCGTGATCGCAGATCAGGGCGCTGGTATTCCAGCCTCGTTCCAGAAAGAAATTGGCGCGTACATGCAGTTCCAGCGTAAGCTGCGGGAACAACAAGGCTTGGGCTTCGGTTTGGTCCTCGCCAAACGTCTAGTTGAACTGTTTGATGGTGGTTTGTTCATCCAAAGTGAGCCAGCAGGTGGCACGTCTATCGGGGTGAGGCTGCATCTCGTACGGCAATCGGTTCGAGTCTAGCGTTGACCAGCTCAAAATGTAGTATCCCAAGGCGATAAATATGAAATTACTTATCGCCTTGGGATACTTTTATATCTCAGCCCTGACGGTTAATTTAACTATTTAGCGTGATAGCCAGATTGCATTTTTGCCTGACCATTGACGCCCATACGCGGCAGCTCTACCGAAAATGTAGTGCCGCGCCCCTCGGTACTAACAAAGGTGATATCACCCCCGTGCATTTCCGCCGCGCGTTTGACGATGACTAGTCCTAAACCAGTCCCCGACACCCCTGAGATCTTGCGGGCGTTGGATGCCCGATAGAATGACTCGAATAGTTTAGACTGCTCCTGCGCCGGAATCCCGATGCCCTGATCGATCACATCGATCAGGCACTTATATTCGGTGATCTGCGCCTTGATCTTGATCTGCGACCCCGGCAGTGAGTATTTAACAGCATTCGAGACCAGATTGATCAGGATGTGTTCCAGTAAATCCGGATCGGCATATACCGTTTCTTCGGTACCAGAACAAGCGATGAACAGTTGATGTTGAGAAGCTAATGCTGACTGCCATTCCGCCCCTAACTTCGCCAGCAGTTCCGGCAAGTTAATGATAATGGGGTTGAAGGGCCACTCGCCCGCCTCGCTGCGTCCCAAGGTTAGTACATCATCGATCAGGGAGGTCATGCGCCTAACCTGATCCTGGATCGAAGTCAGTTTTGTTCTGATCTTCTGCTCATCTAGCTGTTTCAGATAATCTTGCAGCGTGCCAGTGATCAACGTGATCGAGGTCAGCGGGGTGCGGAACTCGTGCGTCGCAACGGACAGGAATTGACTCTTCATGTCGTTGAGTTCGTGTTCACGTTCTAAAGCGCGCTGCAAAGTAATCATCAGTTCTTTGTGACGCGAAATATCATGCGTGCTGCAGACGATGCGTATGTCATCATCATCAACGCGCTGCACCTGCGAAAGCACAACTTCGACCACTCGGCGTTCTTTATCGGCATCTTCGCCTTGCTTCCATTCCGCGAGTAGTTCGCCCTGCACCGAAAGTCCCGTTTCGAGAACGCGGTTGAACAGAGTCTGGAAGGTGGAACGACTTTCTTGAGTGAAGAACATACTCATCGACTGGCGGTAGGCTTCATCCGCTTCGATGCCGAAAGAGGATTCAAAGGCAGCATTACATTTGACGATGCGAGCTTGCACGTCCAATACGGAAATAGCGTCGCTAGTACTGTTGAGGATCGACTCAACATCTTCTTTGGCGCGGCGCAATTCAAGGGTACGCTGGACGATGGCGTCTTCCAGTTCAGTATTGTGCTGCTGCATCGTCTGGTAAAGCTGGAAGTTCTCCGCCGCTACCGCCATATGCTGCGCGAAAGCGTTAAGGATGCGCATATCGCGCTCTTGAAAGGCATCCTTCTCCCTGCTCTGCAAATGCATCAACGCAAAGACGCCGCGATTGGTAATGATCGGGATAACCAGCTCCGTTATAGAGTCGGGGTTAGCATTACCCAAACGAGGCACATGAACAGGCTGACGGGTGCGGAATGCTGCTGCCAATAGCGCCAAGCCCTCTTGTCCGGTACTTTCGTGCGGGCTGAATATCCGCTGAGCGACAACATAACTGCCAACGCTGGCGGCACACTTCAGATCAGGTCCCGCGTCGGTTCGCATGAATACGCCACAACTTACCCCTTCAAATGCTTGTTGAAGCGCTTCAATTAAATCTTGCGCAAGGTCACTAGCCGTCTCGTAAGGACGTATCGGCTTGAATAAGGCAGTAGTCGCTTGCAAGATGGCGGATAGCTCGGCGTTGAAATTATCCAGCGTAACGTAGACTTGCGCGTTACTGATCGCCATCGCTGCGTGTTCGGCAAATGCCATCAATGTTTCAAGGTGGCGCGGTGTGTATTCGAAGGTGCTGAAGCTATCTAGATTGAGAAAGCCCTGTACCTGATCCTGACTGATAATCGGTACACCCACATAACTGCGAACCACATTCAAGCCTTCGACGTGTCGCCATAACGGAGAGGAATCCGTATCAGTGATCACTAACGGGTAGCGCGTTGCCATCATCTCGGCATACAAACCTTCATGTAGGGGCCAGCGATAGGCTTTGGAGACGCGACTGAACTCCTCGCCGTAACCGCGCACATAGGCAGCCCGTACCAAATCACCTTCAATCAGGCTGATGTTGGCAGCGTCATGTGGTACTAGCAGCGCCACGCTCTCCAAGATCAGTTCCATCACTTCTTCTACATTGAGCGTACTTGCTAATTTCTTGGCGACCTCTCTCAACAATTCATTGAGGCGCTGCTGTTCCTGCAAATCCAGTTCGGTGATTTTGCGCTCGGAGATATGCTCATGCAGCAGCAGCAGGTAGATCTGTGTGCCACTGCTCAAGCGTGCTAGTCGCACTGATGACCAGAGGTCTTTGTCCTGCCAACGGTTGATGTACTCAATGGTAGATTGTTCACGCTCGCCATCGAGCAGCTTGATCATCTCCTGATAGATTGTTTGCGAGGCGTCGCGGCTGTCTGTCTGATCGTCGCGGCAGGCTTCAAGGTAATTAGCGTTTGGCTTGAGCAGTGTGGGTACGTAATCGGGGCTGGCATAATAGTCGCGCCAGACTTTGTTGACGTAAACGACGACACCTTTTTCATCCAGCAATGAAGCGGCGATTGGCAATATATCCAAGACTTGCGTTGAGCCAGACAGTGATTGAGGCATCAGCGCCATGTATGTGGGGAGGGTATCGGACTTACGCTTCGAATCGAGCATAGCAAAACAGCCTTGCCGGATGGCGACCAACTTAAACAAGCAAGTGAGGGCAGGTACACTAAGAATAGACAAAACGAACCGACCGAATAGTGGGACAAACCCTACTATTCACATTATCTAAACTGGATATTGCGAGTAGCTATAATGGGGAGAACGTGAAACGGCGCAGAAGCACGCTATACTATCAAACCTATCACAGATAATTTCAGCAAAACTCCTGCATTTAACCTCAGGGATAACTTATATGTCCAAGTTCAAACTTAAGCGTTGGCAGCGCATTCTTCTGATCGTTTTGGCAGTCATTGTGATTGTGCCAGTCGTCCTGTTCATCATCCTCGGTTTACTGCCTGCTGATGGCGATCCGGTTTTGGCAATGGAAAGCGTGATCGTCGGTGCGCAGCACGCAGCGGACGGCGGTTCCAGCGTTGATACGGCATTCCCCGAAATGAAGATCCCTACTGGCAGCGGTGGCAATACGCCTGAAAAGCAAGAATTAGGGAAACTGCTGTTCTTTGATCCGATCTTAAGTGCGGATAAGTCGATGTCTTGCGCCACCTGCCATCATCCTGATCTCGGCTTCACCGATGGACGGATGACAGCACAGGGCTTAAACGATGTGGCACTGAAACGCAACGTACCGACACTCTACGAAGTGGGTTACAAAGCCGCGCTGATGTGGGATGGACGTGCCGAGTCGCTGGAAACGCAGATGACCATCCCGCTGACCAGCAGCGACGAAATGGCGAACAATGAGGCGCAATTGGTGGCGGCACTGACGGCAATCCCCGACTATGTTGATCTGTTTGCCAAAGCGTTTCCCGATGCCAGCGAACCGATCACGCTGCAAAATGTCGGTTATGCGCTGGCGAGTTTTGAGCGCACGTTAGTCGCGCATAATTCGCCATTTGATCGCTACGCGGCTGGCGACTTCTCAGCCTTGACTCCATCACAGCGGCGTGGCTTTGCGCTGTTCCGCAGTGGTGCGACAGGCTGCTACAAGTGCCACTTCGCCCCGACCTTCACCAATGGTCAGTTTGAGATCACAGGCGTGCCGGGGGCAGATGGCAAACTAGACGATTCGGGACGCGGCGGCATTACGTCGGTGACCACTGATAACTATGCCTTCATGACACCGACGCTCCGTAATATCGCGCTGACCGCGCCGTACATGCATAACGGCAGCATGGCGACGCTGGAACAGGTGCTCGATTTCTACATCAAAGGCGGCGGCGCTGGCATGGGCATCGAAGTCCCTGATCAGGCACGCTTCGTGCATTCCTTTGAACTGAGCGATCAGGAGAAGCAAGACCTGATCAGTTTCCTTTACGCACTCACCGACGAAAGCAGCAAACCTGCGATCCCCAGCAGCGTCCCTTCTGGCTTGCCAGTGGTTGAGGCGAAGGATAATCCGGGACGCGAACTGGCGCTGGCAGCGAACGCAGGCGGTGTTGCTGTTACTGCACGCGCACCGATGACGCTGACGGTGACGCCGGATGTGACTATTCAGTCGGTGGTGGATCAGGCGCAGAATGGCGACACCATAGAGATCGCCTACGGCACCTACTCCGAGCGCGTGACTATCGATCAGAGCGATATTACTGTGCGCGGCATCCCCAACGCGGCGGGCGAATATCCGGTGCTGGATGGCAAGATGGGTTTCTCCGATGGCATCGCGGCAAGCGGCGATAACTTCACCATCGAGAAATTGGCGGTCAAGAATTACAAGGGCAACGGCATCATCGTGGATGGCGCGGTAGGCGTGATCATCCGCGATATTTACGTTGAGAACACCTCGCTGTACGGCGTCTATCCAGTACATTCGACCAATGTGCTGGTGGAGCGCGTGGAAGCCACGCTGATCCGTGATGCTGGCGTGTACGTAGGGCAGAGTCAGGACGTGATCATCCGTGATAACAAGGCGTGGGCGAACGTGATCGGCATCGAGATTGAGAACTCGGTCAATGCTGAGGTGTACAACAATCACACGTACGACAATTCCACTGGCATCTTCGTTGATCTGCTGCCACAACTGCCGAGTAAGGTATCGCGCTTCACCAAAGTCCACGACAACATCATTGAGAACAACAATCACCACAATTTTGCCAACGAGGGCGAGATCGGCGCGCTGGTTCCCGAAGGTACGGGTATTCTGGTGCTCGGTGGCGATGATGTGGAAATTTACAACAACACGATCAAGGATAACCGCACCGTCGGCGTGGCGATCTTCAGCACCGCAACGGCATTCGCGCCCGAAATGATCGACATTGGACCAAATCCTGAGCGCATTTACGTCCATAGCAATACCTTCGCCAACAATGGCTATGATGCCGCCAGCCAACTCACCGATCTGGGCATCAGCGGTCAGGACATCGTGTGGGATGCCAGCAGTTGGGATCTGAAGTTCGATCAGCCGGGAGCGAGCAGCTTCCCGCCGATCCTGCCGTCAAGCAGTTGGGCGGATTTGTCGCGCAAGGGCTACTGGCAGATCGTCCATTTCGTGATCAGTAAGTTGGGCTGAGAGAACCCGGCAATTCTTTACCGGGCTGAACGAACGAAGTCCCTGCGGCACTCAAATCGAGATGTATTTTTCCCTACCAACTCGCTCGTTAAATTGAGTTGGTAGGAACACTAATTCGCGGCTTGGCGCAGTCACAATAGGAGCAATCTGCATGGAGTACAGACAACTCGGTGGTTCTGGTTTGAAGGTTCCAGTGCTCAGTTTAGGCACGGGGACGTTCGGCGGTCGGGGTAATTTCTTCGGCGCGTGGGGCAACAGTGACGTAGAGGAAGCCAGCCGCCTGATCGACATGTGTTTGGAAGTGGGCTTGAACCTGATCGACACCGCCGATGTTTATTCCAGAGGCGTGTCCGAGGAAATCGTGGGTAAGGCGCTTGCAGGGCGGCGCGACAAGGTGCTGCTCTCCACCAAGAGTACGTTTCGCATGGGGGATGGTCCCAACGAACTTGGATCGTCGCGGCATCATATCCTCAGCGCACTCGACGCCAGTTTGAAGCGCCTGAACACCGATTATGTCGATCTTTACACCATGCACGGCTTCGACGCAACCACGCCCGTTGAAGAAACTTTGCGAACGCTAGACGCGCTGGTACAAAGCGGCAAGGTGCGCTATCTGGTGTGCTCCAACTTCTCCGGCTGGCATCTGATGAAATCGCTGGCGGCTGCGGATCGCTATGGCTGGACTCGCTACGTTGGGCATCAGGTGTCGTACTCGCTGATCGGGCGCGAGTACGAGTGGGAACTGATGCCACTGGCTCAAGATCAGAAGGTGGGGGCGCTGGTTTGGGGTCCACTAGGCGGCGGGCGACTCGGCGGTAAGTTCCGACGCGGGCAGCCAGCACCAACGGATACGCGCTTTGCTATGGGTGGTGGTGAAGGTCCTGACGTACCGCTGGATCGCTTGTACGATGTCGTGGATGCGCTGGCGGAGATCGGACAGGAGTTAGGTAAAACGATCCCGCAGGTGGCACTGCGCTGGGTAATGCAGCGTCCGACGGTGGCGTCGGTGATCTTCGGGGCACGCAATGAGGATCAGTTGCGTGGCAATCTGGATGTGCTGAACTGGACGCTGAGCGCCGATCAGATGGACAAACTGGATCGGGTAAGCGAAGTCCCGCCGACGTACCCCTACTGGCATCAGCGCGCCTTTCAAGAGCGTAATCCGACGCCCGTGAAGATGTACTGGAACTCGTAAACCAGTACTACAAACCAGCGGACTATGATCAGCTATTTCTATTGTTGCGATTGTAGTCCGCTAACCCAAGAATACGACGCTGTGCTTCTGCATTTCCACTTCGACTCAGTATAATCTCTCGCCAATCGCAGACAATAACTCGCACACAAAGAGAAAAGATCATGCCCACCCCACAATTCAGCCGCCGTGATTTTCAACGAGCCGCCGATGTGATCCTGAGCAAAACGGAGCACCGCCCCAAAGTCGCGCTGATCCTCGGAACGGGATTAGGAAGCGTGGCGGATTCGGTAGAGGATGCAAGCATCATCGAGACTTCAGAACTGCCCAACTGGCCCGTTTCGCAGGTACATGGACACAAAAATCGTCTGGTGATCGGCACGTTAGAAGGTCAGAGTGTATTGGTGCAGCAGGGACGCGCTCACTTCTACGAAGGTTGGGAGATGGCGGATGTCACCTTTAATGTGCGCGTGATGCAGATGTTGGGTATCCAGACCTTGATCGTCACCAATGCCAGCGGTGGACTGAACAAAGCGATGAAGGCAGGCGACTTGATGCTGATCACTGATCACATCAACTTTCCCGGAATGGCAGGCAACAATCCCCTGCGCGGACCGAATGACGACTCGTTAGGCACGCGTTTCCCCGATGTGACGGTTGCTTACGATCCTGCTTATGGGAAGATCGCGCGGGAGGTAGCGGCGAAGGAAGGCTTCACGCTGCATGAAGGTACGTATGTGTATTTGTCAGGACCGAACTTTGAGTCCCCAGCAGAAATTCGGATGCTCCGATTGATCGGCGGCGACGCGGTGGGGATGTCCACCGTGCCGGAAGTGTTAGTGGCGCGTCATGCCGGAATCCGCGTACTCGGACTCAGCGGCGTGGCAAATGGCACGAATGAGACGAATACCCCCGGCACAGAACTGACTCACGAGGATGTGCTGGACGCCATCGCTAACAAGTGTGCACCCAAACTGATCGCCATTGTGCGCGGTGTGCTGCGGAGCATGTAGTTCGCGCACAACAATTCTACGACTGGCGAACGCTCAACTGCCAATCTACACTACGCGCGATCTTATACCCTATTCTGAGCAGAAATGGCGAAGATCACGAGGTGTTATATGTGCCATACTTGGCGCAGGCGGTCGCTGATAGCAGCGGTGAGCGCAGCGTTCTATGTGGCTTCGGTGGGGCAAGTCTCAATCATTAATGCTCAGGATGCTGCTATCAAACCCGTTTGGACGGGTGAGATCATTTTCTACAACGAAACAAGATGGACGCCTGATAGCCAAACGCTGCTTTTTAGTGGATTGGATGTCCAGCAAGCATACTACCAATACAGACTGCCAACCCGTGAGCTAAATGCCTTAGCCAAACCGCCACTAACCATCGCACTGACCGGGCAGCAGCAGGAGCTATTTGAAGCTGCCGATGCATTGGCATTTCAGTCATTTGATAAGCAGTACATCATTTATTCAAGTCAGAAGCAGGTCTGTGGTGGGGAAACGGGCTGTCGAGATGGTTGGGCACTTGGCAAGCTGGAAAGTGGCGAACATAGCATCATTGAAAAGGGAATCGGAGACCCAAACTCTGTGTTTTGGAGCGAAGATAGCACGGCAGCACTAATTGTCGATGTCGGTTTTTATGGTGGTGTTGGCGGCGTTTGGTATATCAGTGGTTACGCAGCTAAAGTCAGCAGCCTGAAAACGGAACTGCTAACTAATTATATGGCAGGTGATCACGGTTATGTCGATCTATCGCCAGATGGCGAACGGGTGATCGTGAGAGAGCAGTGGGATGAGAACCCGAACAACCTCGTCACAGGATTACGTGTTTGGGATGCTCGGATAACGCATCAACCCCAGCAGTTTTTAGCATGGGATGCTCCCGTATTTCTACCAGATGAACAGATTAGAGGAGCTTCTTTTATTGCTGGCGATGAGGACCATATATTGGTAGTTGCCGAAACGGGGATCATTCGCCTTAACATGAAAACACAAGCGAGCATGCTGCTCAATTCGCATATTCGATCAACGGATGTTGCGTGGGTCTATTTCTCGCCTGATGGTCGCTACGTAGCGGTTTTGAGCCGACCAGATGAGCATACTAGTTCTTCTTACAACGTGTGCCAGTTATTCGTCCTGCCCATCGATTTCAGCGGGGATTTCGTTCAGTTGCGAGATGCTAATCGCTGTGCATTTTATGGCTAATCAGGTAACTCATGGTGCGGATGTCCAAGCGTAACCTAGCGATAGTTGGTCTGCTGCTGCTCCTATTCTGGACACGGCTGCACGCGCTGACCGCACTGCCACTGCACAACGATGAGGGTTTACAACTGACCCGCGCCATTGGGGTGTGGAAGCTGCATCCGTTCTGGAGCATCAGTGATAGCGCGATCATCAATCACTGGCTGATCGCGGCGTTTTATCCACAGAATGCAGGAGATTTCGCGGGGCGGATCGCTACCGTATTTGTGGCGCTGATCGGCATGGTGGCGGGAATCGCACTGCTGCGACGCACCATTGGCGACCTCGCCGCGGGAGTCGGGGCGGTGATGTGGTTGTTGACTCCGCCGCTGTTCTTTTATGAGCGTCTGGCGTTGAGCAATGCCCAAGCTGCTGCACTGGCAGTGGTAGCATTGTGGGCGGCATTACGTCTGGCACGCACAGGCAAGCGATCCGATGCTATTCTGACGGGCATAGGGGTGACGCTGGCGATATTGTTCAACAGCACTGCCGCGCCGTTTGCGTTCTCCGTTGTTGTGATCGTGCTGCTGGCAGGTGAGCAACCACTGCGTTGGCGCGTGACCAATCTATTGATCATCGCTGTGGTAGGGATTGCAGGATTCGCTGTGCCGCTGGCGTATTCGCTGCTGCGCGGTCACGGATTCGGGATCGCTTTCGACTGGTTGGGCACGGCTGGCAGCACATCAAGCGATTCGATGGCGCGCTTACTGCAATTTCTAGTCGAGTTCGGTGGGTATGCGTGGTGGTGGCTGTTAGTCGCGGGGTTGATCCTACTGCCATTGGTCGCGCTGACACTACCCGGCGTTCAGCGGCGCGAGGTGATCATCCTGTGGATCGCAGGACTGCTGCCGACACTAACGATTGTGCTGGTCGGTAAAGAGATCATGCCACGTCACTTGATCACCGGACTGCCGATCCTGGTGCTGCTGGCGGGCGCAGGGATCGCCACGCTGTTGCAGTGGATCGCACGCTACGCCCCGCTGAGACTGCTGGCGCGCTTCGCTGTTATGTTGATCGTCGGTTGGTTGCTCTACGATGGTGCGACTTACTTCGATTCAGCGTACAACGCGCCTGATGAGGTAAGCCTGCCGCCGCTGGACTCGGCGCAGTTCATCACCGATCACAGCAGTGGATTCGGCTTGCGCGAGGCGGCGCTAAATTTCCCGCAGACTGTGCCCGCTGGTGTGCCGATCTTCGCCACTATGTTCCCCGATAGCTGCCGCCGCACCAATTTCTATGCGCCGACATCCCAGCAAATGGTTTGCAGCGATGCACCGGGTGAGGATCGACTGCGGCAATTGATGGCGGAGCGCGGCACGGTCTATGTACTGGTGCAAGCGCCGCCAATTGGTCTGGATCTGCTGGCAGCGTTCGGGACGCAAACAACCCTGATCGCTAGCTATCCGCGCCCCGGTGAGACCGAAAACAGCGCCTCGGTACGCTTATGGCGGATCGGAGATTAGCCGGAGTCAACGTTAAGGGATCAGAGGGCGGCGTTAACCTGCTGATGAAGGAGAGTTAATGCTGCTGTAGTATCTCTAGTGAGTAAGGTTTCCTTCCTTCTTGTGAAATGGGGCAGCGCGGTAGTGGTGACATTATCGCGCTGTTCCGTTTTATGCTCTCAAGCTGCTCTAATTCATAGTGGCGATTGATTTTTTGCGTCAAGCTTTGGGGCGAATTTGTGGAATGAAGGTGGATGTTAGGCGCATGTTAGCACAGACATGATAGAAGGATAGTAAGATAGTAGATGAAAGTTGATTTGAGGATTGTCTGATGCGTCCCGCTCGTTATATTTTTCCGATTGCTGCTCTACTGATATTGCTGGTTGTGCCTTCGGCAACTTCTCATGCACAGGGGACAACGTATACCGTCACCAATACCAATGACAGCGGCGCAGGCAGCTTGCGGCAGGCTATAGCCGACTCTAATGCTAATCCGGGCAAGGACACGATCACATTCAGTCTTGACGCAGGCTTTCAAACGATTTTGGTGAACAATACACCACTGGAAGTCACTGATAGTGCTGGCGTGATAATCAATGGACTGTCTCAGTCAGGATCGAATTGTAACGCCCCGAAAATTCAGGTGCAGAGAGGAATAGGGATTCCTGAAGACACACCCAATAGTTATGTACTAAGAGTGCAGCACAGTACAGTACAAGGATTAATACTTAACGATTCTAGTACAGAGCCACGCCTGGATACGCTGCTAAATGTTGGAGGAAGTGCCAACGTCATTGCCTGCAATTTTATCGGTCCCGATAGCGATGGTATCAGCATAAGCTCTCATAACAGTTACGGGGTTGTAGTTGAATCAGGCTCAACAGGCACAATCATAGATCGAAATGTGATCACTGGAAGTGGGGTCAACGTTTCAATTAATGAGAATGCGTCGAATGTGACATTGACTGGCAATTACATTGGTCTCGGTGCTAATGGCTTACCACCTGCCGTGAGCGCTAATCAAGCTAGTATAGATGTATTCATTCAGGGGTTCGATGTTCACATTGGTGGATCAATGCCCGCACAACGTAACGTGATCGCTGGTGCTACCTACGCTATTTACATTCAAATAGAAGGGCATGACATAAAGATCACCGGAAATTACATTGGCACAGATGCAAGTGGCACGCAGAAGGCGAAAACTTTGCGCGGTATTCATATAGGCGGATATTCTGTTCAAGTTGGCGGATCTGGTGCTGGTGAGGGAAATGTAATATCAGGTAATGATTTAGAAGCTATCCTCTTAAGTAGTTATCAGCCTCCTGCCAACACGCAAGCAAAGATACAGGGAAACTATATTGGTGTAACTGCCTCCGGTGTCGATCCGCTCCCAAATGGAGTTGGGGTGTTCGTCAACGGTCAAGATAACGCAAATGTGCGGAACATCATCGGTATGGACGGCATTGCGCCGGAACTGGACAGTGAACGCAACATTATCGCAGGAAGTAAACGGGAGAACATCTACTTGCTGGTATCGCGTGGTCAACTCATTGCTGGCAATTATGTCGGACTGAATATTAATGGTGACATCATTGGCGGCGGTACAGGAATTCGCTTGATAGGAAGTAGTCATATACAAATTGGTACAGGCTCGGCAGAAGGCGCAAACATCATTGCGGGACATACAGGTGATGGAATCGTGATTGAACCGTATCCTAATTCCGTCGCCTACGACTTCGGAAATACTGTCAGCCTCAATTCCATCTACGGCAATGGAGGATTAGGCATTAGAGTTGCCGGTGGAGCAAATCATGGCATCACCCAACCAGTGCTCACCGGTGTCTCTGGCAGTAACACGATCAATGGATATATCGGGGACGCTACTACTACAGATTTAGTAGTTGAACTTTTCGTAAATGATGAATGCGATCAATCTAACTATGGAGAAGGTCAGGAATATATCGGTTCGGTAAGTGTATTTGTGCAACCGAACGGCACGTTTACATTCGATTCACCTGTGCCCTTAAACATTGATAGTTACATCACAGCCACTAAGCGGAATACAGTTACCGGCGACACATCAATGTTCTCGAATTGTCTCCGTGTTACCGGAGCGGGCACTCCTACGCCGACAACAGCGATCATCCTCACTCGCTATCCAACAAGAACAAGTACACCATCAAGTCCTCCTTCTATAACAGCTTCTGCGACACCTACGCATACACCTACGCAAACGTTTACTGCGACACCATCTAACACACCGTCGGTGACGCCAACGGCTACAGAGTCTGCTCCACTCCCCGATACCATCGGCATTTATCGTCCATTGAACAAGACATTTTATCTGCGAAACAGCAATAGTACGGGATATGCTGATATTACGATACCGATGTCTACTAGCGGAATGACCGAGAATTACCGTGATGTACCAGTGGTTGGGGATTGGAATGGCGATGGTGTAGACACTATCGGATACTATCGGCGCGGCAGAGCAAGTGATGGCTTGTATGGTGGTATGTTCTGGCTATCCGACTCAAATGAGATAATCCATGCGGATTATGTATTTACACTCGGCAATCCGGGGGATACGCCGCTGGTCGGTGATTGGGATGGCGACGGCAGAGATAGTGTTGGTGTGTTCCGCCCAAGTAACGGCTTGATCTACATTAAGAATGAGTTGAGCACAGGATTCGCAGACTACACGATGGTGCTGGGCAATCCCGGTGACATCGGCATCGCGGGCGATTGGGACGATGACGGCAGAGATACGCCGGGCGTCTATCGTCCGGGTGCGAATCCGCAGTTCTACCTGACCAATCAACTGTGCAACTGTGTGGCATTTTCCAATTACAACGTGAGCTTCGGTGATCCGGGCGATCAGCCGTTTACAGGCGATTGGAATGGCGATGGACGCACAGGATTAGGTGTCTACCGCACCAGTAACGGGATCACTTATCTGCGTAACGATCCGACGATGACGGGCTTCTCGGATTTCGATTTCGTCTATGGTGTTGAGAATGATTTTGCCTTCGGCGGTGTGTGGATTAGTGCGAATACACCGCCTGTGCAGCTTGAGGTAGCGCCGACCTTCCAGCCATAGCTATCATGTTCGCTGGTCAACTAGCCGTGTTCGGTGCTAGTTAGTACATTGGTTGTAAAACAGGGTTAAGCTTGAAGAATAGGCTGGTTTGAGGATTCGTCAATGGGCTTCATGCGTTTTCTGCTCATTACTATTGCTCTGGTGCTACTGCTCTGTATCCCCTCCTCTACTTCATTCGCGCAACCAGCGACTTATACGGTGGCGAATACTAATGACAGCGGCGCGGGAAGTCTGCGGCAGGCGATCCTTGATGCGAACGCGAATGCTGGTGCGGATACCATTGTCTTTCAAGCAGGATTAACAGGGACAATCACGCTGACGAGTCGGCTTAACATTAGTGATGATGTAACGATAAATGGTCCCGGTAAGATGATCATCACCATTGACGGCAACAATGCCACACGCCTGATATACAACAGTGCCACTACCGCGATTAGTGGTTTGACGTTGGCGCACGGAAATGGGGCACAAGGTGCGGGGATAGAGAACTTGGGGTTGCTAACCCTGCGAGATATGACGCTGCGTGACCACTATGCAACATTTTATGGCGCTGCGATCATGAATGGTGATGTTCTTAACGAAATGGACGCTTCATTGACTATCGTCAATTGTAATTTTGAGAATAATCGCGTTCAACCTACCGACTCGTATCATGCTGGCGCGGCAATATTCAGTTTTGCAATGGGTTCAATTCATATCGCGTCATCTAGCTTTACTGCCAATCAAGCCTATGATGGCAGCGCACTGTACCTTTTTGGGCGCCAACAAATCGATATTGTGGATAGCAGTTTTACCAACAATCAGGCTAATTTTGTTAGCGTAATTCATGTTGCGGATGCATACGGCATTGCCAAGCTGGATATCCTGCGAACCCACATCAATCAGAACATCAGCACGGAAACCACTGCGATCTTCCCCGCCGTTTTCATCAGTGGCGCAACGGTCAATATTACTGATAGCACAATCAATGATAATTCAGGTAGTGGCGTGTTCATTGGGCGTAACTTTGAACGTAGTACAAAGGCAACCATACAGCGCACTGCATTAATCAACAACGGCAGTTATGCACTACGAACCAGTATCCTTACTGCCATCCTAAGTAACGTCACTGTTTATGGTCCATTTGGAATCGATCTAGAGTCCACTACAACAACTATCTATAACACTACGATTAGCAGTGTTGATGTTGGGATTAAATTCAATGATACTACTGTAGCCCTATACAACAGCATCATTACGCGGCGTGCAGTAGGTGCTACTTACGCTTGCTTAGCTGGTAGCTCTATTACTGATGGTGGCAACAACATTCAGTATCCCGGCACAGCGTGTGGCGGTGTTACCGTCGCAACGGTGAACCCACTATTGAATGCACCGATGAATAATGGCGGATCAACGCTCACGATGTCATTGCAAGCGGATAGTCCGGCAATTGACGCAGGGAATAATGCAGTCTGCGCTGCTGATCCAGTGCAAAATATGGATCAACGCCAAGTAGTTCGCCCTATAGATGGCAATGGCGACAATATAGCGGTTTGTGATATTGGCGCATTCGAGGCAGGCTTAGCTTCACCAACTCCAACATCAACACTCACCGCGTCCCCAACTCCAT
>JAHBVK010000023.1 GCA_019637555.1 Anaerolineae bacterium | reverse complement strand
CCCCGTCCCCGATGGAACGTGCAGCCGCTGCGAAAGACTTCACCGCCCTCGAACCAACTGATGAAGACCTGCTCATCCGGCATGGGGATGTAAAACGGCTCTCCATACATTTCCTCCTGCGGCAGTTCAATGTAGTCGCCCAGTCCCGCGCAAATCGGATGACCGGGATCGCTGATCCAAATACGTTCAGTCTCCGCCGCTTCGCGCCACTTGAGGTCACAAGTTGTGCCCATCAGCCGCTTAAAGACCTTTGATTCATGTCCGGAGTGCAGCACGATCAAGCCCATGCCGTTGAGGACATACTTCTGCACTCGATCCACAACGTGATCTTGAACGTCGTTGTGCAGCATATGTCCCCACCATGTCAGCACATCGGTCTGATCTAGCACTGCCTCGCTCAGACCATGATCGGGTTCGTCAAAGGTGGCAGTACCCACCTCAAACCCACGCTTACGCAGCGAACGCGCAATCACATTGTGCATTCCATCAGGATAAATCTTTTTCACTTCTTCGTGAATTTGTTCGTGTCTGTTTTCGTTCCAGACAGTAACTCGCAGTGCCATTCAGCTAACTCCTTATGCTAATTTTCAGTAACTTTATTCTCTAGCCGGACTACAGCGCCATTCTGCGCTGCCGAAGCCTGGATCGCATCCCACAGTCGAGCCATCCGCAAGCCGATCTCAGGTGGCGATGGATTGCGAAGCTTGCCGCTTCGTACGGCGATGAACTGCTCCCACGCTCCCATGGAAGGAGGGACACTGACCGGTTGAAGCTGCTTTTCTCCTGCACGCTGAATTTCCAGCGTTTCACCCCAGATTCCCGTGCGGATGATGGCATTCGTACAAAAGACGCGGATTTCCGACGAGCAGGAAGGAATCGCCTGTCCGCAGGCGTTCATGGTCACTAGAGCACCAGAGCGCAAGCGCGCCATCACGCAGCCCAGAATATCTACTGAACGATGGCGGTTGTCCAGCCACGCGGCAACTTCAACGAAATCTTCGTTCACCAAGTCAGCAACCGTATTGAGCATATGCGCGCCCGTATCGAACATGAAGCCGCCACCGGAAATCTTGGCATCCTGTTTCCAATGTCCGAAATAATGATCTGACCAGTCTTCCCAGACGAAGGCTACAACGTTCAGGATCGATCCCAGTTCGCCCGCTTGCAGCATCTTTGAGACTGTGCGAATCTGCGGCGACAAGCTGCCGTTAAACGCGATCACCAGCAGCTTGCCCGTTTTATCACGCACATCGATCAGTTTTTGTGCTTCGTCAGCAGTGACTACCATCGGCTTTTCCAACAGCACATCCAGACCAGCTTCTAAGCAGGCTCGCGCTTGCTCATAGTGGTAAGCGTGCGGGGTCACAATAAAGGCAACATCCAAATGTGATTTATGGTCACGCAATAAGCTTTCTAAATCCGCTGAATTAGGGATCGGAGGTAATCCGGCATCGGTAAAGACTTTGCACATTTCGACATAAGCCTCTTCCGAAGGATCATAAACGGCAACGATTTGCGAGGTATCGCGCTGCCGTAAGATATTACGAGCATGGCTGCGTGCCATCGCGCCGCAGCCGATCATGGCGACGCGCGCAGGCTGATTAAGCTCCATTGCAGTCTCCGTTCAAACGAGAAAATGTATGCGAATGTTAAGCGATAAATGTTTCAGGAAAACGTTTTCACGATATTATGATGAGCCGCCCAATAGATGTCAAGTTTCCCGTGTTAGTGCTTTTTCTTAACTATGACCCAGAGGCTTTCTTTGCCCTACGGAACGTGGGCAGATTCGATCAATTCTCCCCGTATCCATCTATGGAAGCATCTGCGTGTCTACATCGTCATAGAGCGAATCCGAACTAACAACCTGACTGGAACGCACAACATCGAGTAAGCTTTTCACACATGAGGCGGAATGGTGTGCTGCGTGCATCCTTGCGGCTAAAATAGCCAAATTACTGATCTTGGATACAGCCGAAGTGCACTGCCTAAAGGTCTGTATGTCGCTGCCGTGGCGAGGAATATCCGAGGGGAAATGGGTTCCCGATTTTACTATCCTCAGTGTGACGTACAGACTTACCGTAGGCGGAAAGGCATTCTGGTGAACTAAATGGCATCGAGGTTCCATGTCTACCAACATTGACGTTGAAAGCGCCCCGCAAGGGACAGGCGCGAATACCATTTCGCTGCTGCTCGGTCATCCGGATCCGAGTACGCTGATGAAACCAGATCTGCAAACGACAATCCAGCAGTTGCTCAGTCAACCACAGGGGTTGAAGGCACTGCAGTACGGCAGTGAGCAAGGCGCTCCGACGTTAATCCGCTTTTTAGTGGAGAAGATTAATCGTGAGCAAGGGCTGGCAATCGGTGCTGCCAATATCATGATCGTTGGTGGATCGACGCACGCCGTTGATATGATCGCGCGGTTGTATGCCAATGAGGGTGACGTGGTGTTGGTGGAAGCGCCGTCATATACCGATTCGCTGCACATTTTCCGCGATCATGGGTTGGAACTGCGTGGTCTGCCGATGGACGAGCAGGGATTGATCCCCGCAGAATTGGTGCGCCAGATCACCCGACTCAAGGCAGAGGGCAAGCGGATTGCCTTTATGTACACGATTCCTACGTTTCATAACCCGACTGGGGTCACGCTCACAGAGGAGCGCAAGCGCATGATCGCCCGCATCGCGCAGGCAAACGGTATCCGCATCGTGGAAGACGACGTTTACCGCGATCTGGCGTTCGATGGCGAGGCAATGCTGCCAACGACCTTTTACGCACTGATGCAAGGCGAGAATGTCTTTAGCATCGGCAGCTTCTCTAAGACGCTGGCACCGGGATTGCGAGTTGGTTGGCTCGTTGGCAAAGCGGGGGAGATAGAGAACTTCGTCAACTGCGGCACCACGCAGATGGGAGGCGGTGCCAATCCCTTCGCCGCGCAGATCGTGGCGGAATACTGCCGCAGCGGGCAGTGGACAGCACATGTGGAGCAGCTACGCAGCTTGTATCAGCGGCGCTGCGAAACGACCCTTGCTGCCTTGAAGCACTATATGCCTTCAACGGTGCATTGGACACACCCGACGGGCGGATTCTTCATCTGGTTAACGCTGCCGCAAGGTTTCGTTGCGGCGGATTTTAAGAAAACTGCGTTAGCTCATGGCGTAGCGGTGGCATCGGGTGCGGGATTCTTCGTGCACCCTGATGATGGTAAGCGATGTATCCGGTTAGCGTTTAGCTTCGCTGCCTTGCCGGATATTGAGCGCGGGGTTCAGATTCTGGGTGGACTGTTAAGCGGTTGAGCCAGTTTCAAGGCGCCCATTAGGATCTGTTTTCGCTGGCACAGATAGGCGGAAAGTGGGTTATGGTAGGCGAGTTGGGCGATGGGTTCAGCCGAAGTAACTAGTCGGTGTTAAGACACTAATAGTGGGATGAGTGACCTCTACCGCTGAAGCGCTTTGCGTTTCAGCGGTGAACTTAATGTGCGGGGCGCTGTGCAAGGAATAAACAAGCCAAGAAGGAAACTATGAAATTTGAGTTAGGTCAGTGGGAATTACAACCGGGAGTCTCCGCGATCTTCCCTGCTACTATCACCGATGTGGTGGTGGAAAAAGACGCGCTCACCATCAGCGGTTACGATCATCAGATTTACCACCGCACTAGTTATATACACGGCAGCACTATCACGGCACGGTTTACTTCCCCGCTGCCGAACGTGATCCGTGTGCAACTGACGCACTTTCGCGGTCAGCGGCAGGCGCTGCCAATATTTGATCTCGATTATTCGCTGAAAAACGGCGAGGTGATCACCGGACGCGATGCGGAGAAGGCGTGGTTGAAGTCGGGTGAGGTTACGGTAATTGTGCCGACGCAAGGGCAGTGGCACTACAACATTCAGCGCGGTGATCAGGCACTGACCGGAAGCGAACCCCGCGCGGTGGCTCTGTTCAACAAAGATGGCGAAACTTATCTGCGCGAACAATTGACACTGCAAGTGGGTGAGACGGTCTACGGGCTGGGGGAGCGCTTCGGCGCGTTCGTCAAGAATGGGCAGGGCATCGACATCTGGAACGAGGATGCTGGCACACTCTCCGAATACACCTATAAGAACGTGCCGTTTTACATCACCAGCGCAGGCTATGGCGTACTGGTGAATAATCCGGGGCGGGTCAGCTTCGAGGTCGCCTCGCACCATGTGGGACGGGTGCAGTTCAGCGCGGCAGGTCACAGCCTCGATTATTATCTGTTTGGCGGACCGACGATGAAGGATGCGCTGGATCAGTACACACAGGTCAGCGGACGCCCGCCACTGCTGCCGGAATGGTCGTTCGGCTTGTGGCTATCCACCTCCTTCACCACCAACTACGACGAGAAAGAAATCCTCGCCAACATTGATCGGATGGAGACGCTAGGCATCCCGATCAGCGTGTTCCATTTCGACTGCTTCTGGATGAAGGAGCTGACGTGGTGCAGTCTGCTGTGGGATGAGCGCTACTTTCCCGATCCGGCAGGAATGCTGAAGCGGATCAAGGATAAGGGCATCAAAATCTGCCTGTGGATCAATCCATACATCGCGGAAGCGTCAGAATTATTCACCGAGGGGATGGAGAAGGGCTACTTCCTGCACGATCACAAAGGCGGCACGTTCCAGATCGACCACTGGCAGCCGGGGATCGCCTTCGTGGATTTCAGCAATCCACAAGCGTCCGCGTGGTACGCGGGCAAACTGAAAGAACTGCTGGATATGGGGGTAGACTGCTTCAAAACCGATTTCGGCGAGCGTATTCCTACTGATGTCGTTTATCACGATGGCAGTGACCCCGAACGGATGCACAACTACTATACCTATCTGTATAACCAGACTGTGTTTGATCTGCTAGAGCGCGTCAAAGGGAAGGGTGAGGCGGTCGTCTTTGCGCGATCCGCGACGACGGGCAACCAGAAGTATCCGGTGCATTGGGGCGGCGATAACAGTTCTACCTATCCCTCAATGGCGGAAACGCTGCGTGGCGGACTCTCACTGTGCCTCAGCGGTTACGGCTACTGGAGCCACGACATCGCAGGATTCAATGATACGCCGTCACCCGATCTGTATAAGCGCTGGGTAGCCTTCGGGTTGCTATCCTCACACAGCCGCTTGCATGGCAACACCAGCGCTAAATATCCGTGGCTGTTCGGTGATGAAGCAGTGGAGGTGCTGCGCTGGTTCACGCAGTTGAAATCACAGATCATGCCGTATCTGCTGGATGTGGCTGGCGAGGCAAACCAGCACGGTTATCCGATGATGCGGGCGATGATCCTCGAATTTCCCGATGATCCGACCTGCCGTTATTTGGATCGGCAGTACATGCTCGGTTCAGCTTTGCTGGTGGCGCCGATCTTCAGTGATAACGGCGACGTCACCTACTACTTGCCCGCTGGCGAGTGGCGGAACTTGCTCACCGGTGAAGTGGTCAGCGGATCGAGCTGGCGCACGGAGAAGCACGGATACCGCAGCTTGCCGCTGTGGGTACACGCGGAGCGCGGTGGGAAGTGGGAGTGCTTGAAGGGCGTAGTTAGAGAGGCGTAGGGCAAATCGCAGTAGTTAGAACGCAGTAGACCGGAGGTTGAAACCTCCGGCTACAACACTCTGGAACCCTACGAAAGTGAGTTAGAAGTGAAGTGGATTCAGGGTGAGTGGTAGGGAATTTGAGTGATGACGCGTAAGGATGAGTTGGCGCGTGCGTCGTTCATCCGGCATGGTGGCGATTACAACCCCGAACAGTGGTCACGCGAGGTGTGACAGCCTGATGTAAAAAGCCGCTGTGAGCGTAGTATCGGTGGGGCTAAGCAGTTAGGTATCGCTGCAACCTGCCGAGGATCGCTACGGCTTCGAGTGGTTGGACGAACTACTCGATGGCTTCCACACGCACGGGATCAAGGCGATTCTGGCGACGCCGAACGCGGCGTGCGCAAGCACAATACACATGAGATCACTGTTGAGTTGGACGGGCAGCCGTACTACGATCTGCTGACCGATGAGAATGTGAACGCGGGGCAGGCGTTGAGGTTGGAACGGTATGGAGTGAGGATAGTGGTGCGCGATTAGCCTCACCCCCTGACCCCCTCATCCACTTCGTGGAGAGGGGGAACCGAGGGGCGCATATATTTAGCGTGGTCAGCGATTGAATGTCACTCTAGCAAGTAGCGATTCAAACTTTGGGGGTGCGTAGATGGCTTTGGTTGCTCGATCTTTCTGCTCAGATTGCAGGCAAGGTATCAGGCAAAACAGGCAAAATGGTTTGCCTAATGTTTGTAATGCCTCAAATTTGGTTTGAAAGGATCGATGCCAGCAGCTTAAGTTCGGGAACGTAGGTAGCCGCGCATAATGCTTATGCCAGTGATGAGTAGGCTGACGAGGATGAGGAGCAGCAGCCAGAGCTGCGGGGATGACCACTGCGGCGTTGCGGAATAGCGCAGCAGATTGATCCCCTGCAAGAGCGGGTAAGTAATGTAGGCAGCGGCGGCGATATAGAGGCGATGATAGTCATTTTCCCATACGCCGATCAGCAAGCTGATGCCAATCGCCACCAACCACGCGCCAGTCATACGTCCGGTCAGTGGCGTGAGCGTCCAACTCCAAAGAGCTGACGAAACTTCCAGCGGAAACAAGAACAAGCCGATCCCAAGGAGCACCATCACCGTTCCCGTGATGACCATTAGCAGGCGCAGCCATGCGGGTAAGGAGGTTTGGCGCGGAAGTTCGATCCCTGCCTCACGACGCTGTTGCCAGACTCCCCAGATGATCAGTGGAACGAGTGCAACGTAAAGCACGAGCCATGCCCATGCTTCCAGCTTGGCGGTGAAGATCGGACTAGCGAGATGGAAGCGATCAAGGTGCAGGAGGGTTGCCAGCAGAATCAGCGTCACGCCGCTGATCACGACGGGTAGGACAATGCGAACTTTTGTCCATTCGCGTTGTTGAATTGCCAAGATAGCTGCCATCGTCACTGCCCAATAGCCAGCGCCGAGAAAAGCGGCAGTCAGCGGTGGTTGAATTGTCCACGCGAAAAATTCGTCGGTTCGTTCGCTAAATAGGAATAGAGGGATCGCCGCAAGCGCCACTAAGGCAGCCGCAAAAAAGAACGAAAAGCGCATTGCCTTGGAGGTTTGTACCGTCTTGGATGTCAGCGACATGATGTGTTCCGTTGGCTAGGATGGCTAGGAAATCGAAATAGACTAATCCTCGTCCTTGCCGGATAACAGCTTTTCATCGGTGAGGATGCGCAAAGCACGCTGACCGATGCCGCGTAATCCTCGCAGCACGCGCAAGCTGAACTCAACTGGAACGTAGCGCCCCAGCGGGATGTCTAATCTCAGTAAGTAGATGGTGAGGGCAAGCGCCGCTAACACAGTGCAGATTGCACCAACGTAGAACAAGCGCGGACGGTACTCGAAAACGACTTCGACAGCAGCATTCGCCGGATCAGGATCGGGCAAGACGACGCCGAGCAACTCACCTACGGATTCCAGATGTACACTCTGTCCGTTGATGGTCACTTCCCAGCCGGGATATGCCGTCTCTTGAATGACCAAGACCGAACCAGCGGGATACGATCCGGTGATGGGAACGACGACGCGATCTATCTGATGGTAGTAGCTGGTTGGAATGGTGTCGGATGCCGTCAGTGGATCGCCGCTGTTTTTCAGACGTTCAATGTTGACCAAGAAGGAATAGGTCGGCGCGGCGGGGTTGTACCACAGGCTGAGGATGTTAGCGAGGGCGGGTGATCCCTCGATTTGCGTGAAGTTCTGTTCACGCAGATAGTTGGAAAAGCCTTCATCGACGCCAGAGGCATACTCCGGATACTTGGGCATCATCTCCAGCCGCCCAAGCGTGCTGTAATCGCCACGCGGACGATAATCGGGGTTACCGAAATAGGCACGGGTGAGCGTATCCCAATGCGTGAAGTAGCTGAAGAATCCGGCGGTGATCACGGAAAGAAACTTCGTGGGATTCTGGTCGCGCAGGTAAGTGACCCCGGGATTTGCATCTAAACCAATGCTGTTCAAGCCGCCAAGTCGTGACCAATTCGCCTGCACGTTGAAGGCAGCGAATGTACCCGCCACCACCATGATGATCAATACGGCACGGCTGAGGGTTGGCAGACGGGCAATGATGTTGCCCTGTGCATCTGCCAGCCGCGCATTCACCCAACGGCGGGTACGCCCAACCACTGGTTTCGCCGCATAAGCGACATCATCGAACCAGATGGCGATCAGTACGGCGATGAGCGGTGTCGCCGCTGCCATCATTCGCGCCAGAAAGCGCCATTCTTTGAAGAAGGTGAAGGTGTTATAGAGCCATTCCATCAGCGGTGTATCTTCCTGCCCCCACAGTGTGAAGAACAAGATGGCAAGCAGCAGCGGAATGACGATGCGCCCGCGATTGGTGAAGATGGAATAGAACGGTTTATAGATGAGCAAGCGCATGACCACTACCAGCGCTAGAAACCAGAAGGGCGTGATGTAGTGGTAGAACATGAAGAACTGCGCGTAAGGGAGATCGTGCAGCGTAGGATCGACGTAGAAGCTGAACAGAGTCTCCAGTGGATCGGTGCGCGTCAGGCTCGCTAGCGGATGCACGACGTAATCGGCGTGGGCAATCTGCGGCAATAAGCGCACCATGCTTAAGAAGATGATAAACACGCCTGCGATCAGCAAGCGCTTGAAGACCCAACCATCGAAGGTGAGCATCCGTGTTTCAGGATGCACGCGCAGATGAAACGCCACGATCAGGGCGCAGATAATGGCGGCAGGCAGTACATACCAGAATGTACCGCCGAACAACATCAGTGTGGTTGCGATGGTCAGCAGCGCGACGGGCCAGCGTCGGTGTAAGTAGATCGTGCCGATCAAGCCCGCCAGAACCCACGGGATGTAGGTTTGCGTGAGTGCCATCTGGTAAAAACCGCCGGATACCGCACCCACCAAACTACCGTTGCCCGCCAGCATCAAGCCGAGCAGTACCCGCCCTGCACTGTGGAGTCGAAGTACCCGTCCTAATGTCCAGCCGCCCAAGCCGAGCAGCACCACGTGAAGCAGCAGCGCAAATTTTGGTCCTTGAAACATGCCGCCGTAGAGCACCGGAAAGGTCATCAGCGGATTGAGCATGTAAGAAAACGGGTTTTCCAACAGCGGCTCACCCATGCGGACGAAGGGATTCCACAGTGGGATTGCCCCTGTTTGCTGGAAAATCTTGGAGGCAATCGCACCGCTATTGATCAGGTAGGAGAACTCATCGCCGCCGATCTTGAGACGAGGCGACCAATCCTGATACTCGCGCGTCGAATACAGCGAGACGCTCACAATCACCGCGATCTCGATGATCAGCATCAGCAGTGAGAGTGTGGGCAGTTTATAGAGCGAAGGTTCGTGGGAATTCGTGGTGTTAGTCATGCACACCTATTTAGACTTCAGTTTTAGCCAGCCGCGTGATCAGCTTCCACAATCCGGTAAGACCATTAGTGTTTACATTAATACCGAAAATCCGTCGGCGCAAACGTCGATCTATTCTGAAGGTGAACAGCAGATATAAGACCAGCCCGATCAGGCTAATGACGGCGCTGAAATACAGGATCGTCGGATGGTAGGTGAACACAGCAGTGATTGGCTCAACAGTGTCGGGAAGGATGAGCGCCAGCCGCCCCTGTGCTGATTCTAACGGCGCAGGATTGCCATTCAACGTCGCCGTCCAGCCGGGAAACTGCATCTCGGAGACGATGAGTATTGCGCCCGGTGGATAGTTGGCAGTTTGCACCGTGATCGAATCAATGGCGTCGTAATATGTAACATCCTGAGTATCTGCACGGTGGAAAGGTTCCGCTTTGTCCAGCAGGGTTCTGTCGATCACGAAGGCGTAGGCGGGCGTATCGGGGTCTTGCCACGCGATAGCGACACCATCCTGCGGTGCGCCGGGAACAGGTACGTAACCGATGCTTTCACGGCTGACTAGAAACCCGTAGTTGTAGCCCGCCGCAAACTCGGCGGAGACGCCCGTAAAGCGTTCAAACCCAATGGTACCTTGCACACCGCCCATGAAAGCATTGGGATTGCCCACCGTAGTGCGCGAGAGTGTATCGAAGAACTCCATCGAGTTCGCCACATCGAGTGTATCAATCGAGGCGAACTGAGAGGGATAGGCATTGCGAATGGCAGTGACACCACGATAGCGGTTGTCGTAGGGATCAACTTTGACTAGCCCGCCGACGCGATCCCAGTTATTGAGGACATCGAAGCTACCAAAGCCCGCCATCAGCACCAAGGCAATCAACAAGCCCTGTGCCGCTACTGTTGGCAAGCCGAAAGGCAGCAGGCGCAACTTCAAGGCATTCCGCGTCCGCGCAATGCTGAACACGTAAGTCGTCGCTGCATCGAACAGCAACGCTACCAAGATTGCGATGAAGTAAGCGGCTGCCGCGCCGTAACGCCCTAACGGTTGACCACGATCCAGAAAGGGGAAGATGTTGTACAAAGCCAAGGTAGGCGCAGTTGCACCGATAGCCCAGAAAGTGAACAGCGCAATGATGACAGCCGAGGCGATCAAGAAATTGGTAGTTTGCCGCCGACGGGTTGCACTAGCGACGTTGGGAATTCGCAGCATAATGACAGCAACGATCAGCAGCGCGACGAAGATGCCGGGGAAAACGTAGCTGTAGCGCACCCAGTAGCCTAATCCGGCGACACCTGCCGTCGGCGCGAAAAAGACTTCCAGTACTTCGGGCAAACTATACAGGTCGTTAAGGCGGTCCGGCGGCGAATACGTATATTGTTCTGCCTGCAACTGCGGCAAGATACGGATCGCGCCGATGATGAGTATCAGGATGACCGCGCCAAACAGACGGGATAAGCCTTTGCCGTTGATGACAAAACGCTTGCCGGATTTAGCCGCGGGCAACCACTGCACGATCCCGAAGATCGCCACGATGATGCAGGAGACGGCGGTGGTCAGCACGTAGAGCCAACTGCCGCTGAAGATCATCAGCAGCCACGCGACGATAAATAAGGCAATGGGACCACGACGGCGCAGATGCAACGTACCGATCAAGCCAGCGAGTATCCAAGGGATGTACGCCTGACTTAAGCCGATCTGGAAATGACCCTCACCAATTGCCGCCGCGAATCCGCCTGCGCCAGCGAACAGTAATGCCAGCAGTACCCGTCCGGGCGCGTGCAAGTAGAGGAGACGTCCCAACAGCCACGCCCCGAACGCCATGATCAGCAAATGAAGTACGATGGCGATCTTGCCGCCTGTGACCGCGCCAAAGAGCAGCACGGGCAGGAACATAAAGGGGTTAAGGACGTAGGAGGTAGGCGCTTCGATCAGTGGTTCGCCTTGCCCTAAGAAGGGATTCCACAGCGGGATCGCCCCGTAGCGCTGGAAAATCTGGTTGCTGTAACCACCGCTAGCATTAAGCACCATCCAATCGCCGCCATTGGGACGAAGGTTGGGATCAAAGTTGCGATAGGTATTGGCGAAGAGGAACAACGCGGCAAGAATGACCGCAAATTCGACCAGTAAAGAAAGTGGCGTGATAGCGGGAAAAGGATCGCTGCGAAGGTGGGATGCCGCTGTCGCCAGCGAATCGCTCGATTCGCTGGGAATAGTCGCACTATCTGCCGTAATAGCTGCGATGTCTGTCATTTGCCGCGCCATGGAACTCCGTCGCCCATGCCCCATGAAAATAGAGACTAAATGCGCTTCAACACTGCGTTATCGCGGTTATCGTGGGGGAACCCAGCCTTCCCACTGACGCGCTTGCCACGCGGCGTAAAGCGTCACCGCGCCCACCGTCGCTACGTTCAAACTTTCAACATGTCCGCGCATTGGCAGCGTCGCTACAATGTCGCAAGTATCGCGCACCAAACGGCGGACGCCTTCACCCTCGCTGCCTAAGACTAAGCCCAAGGGAATATTGAGATCGGTCTTATCGATTGGCTCGATATTCGGTCCAATGTCCAGCCCGACCATCCAGACGCCGTACTCTTTGAGCTTCTTCATCGCCGCGACGAGGTTGGTGACCTGTACGACGTTGAGATGCTCTACCGCGCCTGACGAGGCATTGGTCACTGCCGCCGTCACGCTGACTCCACGTCGATCTTGCATGACGATGCCATGAACACCGACAGAGTCAGCCACACGCATCAGTGTGCCCACATTTTGCGGGTCTTGCAGCAGATCGAGGATCAGGATGAAAGGCTTTTCCTTACGCTGCTCGGCGATGGTCATCAGCGTCTCTAGTTCGACGTAAGGATAGTCGCTGACGCGCAGCGCTACCCCCTGATGATTCGCGCCTTTTGCTAGATCATCAAGCATCCGGCGCGGCACTTTCTTGACCGCGATGTTGCGCTGTTTGGAAACTGAGACGATGTCGGTAATGACACCCTTCTCCTCCACGCCTTCCGCGAAGATGATCTGCTGTACTTCCCGTCGGTTCGCGCGGAGGGTTTCCAGCGCCGCCCAACGCCCGTAAATGATCTCTGACACTCAGTTCACTAGCCTCTCGATCAATCCAGTTTATACACCGTAGCGTCGGCGCGATCTTCCAATGTGATACCAAGCGCCTTTAAGCGATCTCTGATCTGGTCAGAACGGGCGAACTGCTTCTCGGCGCGCGCTTGCTGCCGTTGTTCGATCAGCAGACGGATCAGACCGTCCTCGCGCCCGGCGTTGGCAGTTGCCGCTTCCGATGCGGGTATGACGCCCAAAATCGTACCACCGAGTTCGGCATACCAAGTATTGATCGCTTCTAGTGTCGCTTTACCAACAGCTTGACTGCTGTTGAGCAGCTTGTTGACTTCACCGGTCAGGGTTTGCATCACGGCAACGGCAGCGGGCATGTTGAAATCGTCGTCAAGTGCCGCCATGAACTGTTCTTTGTGATCGTCCAACACTTGCTGGAAGTCAGCGCCGTCATTGGACTCTTTGGCGTCGCGGAGTTTTTCGCGGGTCAGGCGGACAGCACCCATGACGCGCTCCCAGCCTTTTTGCGCGGCGTTGAGTGAGTCATCGCTGTAATCGACGGGATTGCTGTAGTGCGCCTGAAAGGTGAACATGCGGATCACCTCACCGCGATACTTTTGCAGGGCGTCCTTGATGTTGACCACATTGCCGACGCTCTTGGACATCTTCGCGCCGTCCACCGTCAGATTGCCCGTCAGCAGCCAGTAGTTGGCAAAGGGTTGATCGTTGGCGGCTTCACTCTGGGCGCACTCACATTCGTTGTGCGGGAAGATGTTCTCGATGCCGCCGCCGTGAATATCGAAGGTTGCGCCCAGATATTTGCGGGACATGGCGGAGCACTCGATGTGCCAACCGGGGTAGCCGCGCCCCCACGGGCTGTTCCACTGCAGTAAGTGCTCCTCCGGCGCGATCACCCAGAGTACGAAATCTTCCTGACGGCGTTTGCCTGTCCCTTTCAGGCGGCGCGTTCCAGTCTCGCCTTCATCCAATTTGCGGTTGGAGAGCTTGCCGTAGCCTTCATAACTGGCGACATCGAAGTAAACGCCATCATCAGCGACATAGGCATGCCCCTTCTCGATCAATTCCTCGATCATCTCGATCTGTTCGGGGATGTGACCGCTGGCGCGAGGACTGATGTCGGGACGCTGCACACCGAGCGCATCCATGTCAGAGAAGTAGCTGCGAGCGAAGAACTCCACGATCTGCATCGGCTTGACCGCCTGCTGCCGCGCCGCTTTGACAATGCGATCTTCACCAGTATCTAGGAGATGACCGACATCAGTGATATTTTGCACATAGAGTACATCGTAGCCAATGTAACGCAGATAGCGGACAACGACGTCGAAGCTGATATAAGTGCGGGCGTGTCCGAGATGGGCATAGTTCTGGACAGTGGGACCGCAAACGTACATATTCACTTTGCCCGGATTGATCGGCTGGAACTCGACTTTTTGCCTGCCGAGCACATTAAAGACTTTGATATTACGCATTCTGCTCTGTCATTCTACCTTTTGGGATTGTTCTCTTCCGGTCGCGCAAAGTACATTTTGCCCGCCGCTGTCTGGATCATGCGTGTGATGGTCACATAGATGGTGCGATCCAAATAACGCTTACCATCTTCCACCACCACCATTGTGCCATCATCGAGGTAGCCAACTCCTTGCTGCGCCTCGCGCCCTTCCGCCGTGATTTTGATAGGAATCACTTCGTTGGGCAGGAGCATCGCTTTGACGGCGTTGGTCAGTTCGTTGATGTTGAGCACACGCACACCTTGCAATGCCGCTGTGCGGTTCAGGTTGTGGTCGGTGGTCATCAGGTAGGCGTCCATCTCTTTCGCCAGCACCACCAGCTTATCATCCACCGCGCGGGCGCTTTCAGTGTCCAGATCAACAATCTCGACGCGCACTTTGGATTCCTTGCGCAGTTCTTCGAGGATTTCTAATCCGCGCTTGCCACGATTACGGCGGAGCGGATCGCTTTCGTCAGCGATGTGCTGTAACTGCCGCAGGACGAAGCCGGGGACGAGGATCGTGCCGAAGACGAAGCCCGTCCGTGCGATATCGAGGATGCGCCCGTCGATGATCACGCTGGTATCCATCAGGATTTGCGCTTCGCTGATAGTGGTTGGTGCAACCGCGATCTCGTTGTCGCCAGAGCGCAGCCGCTGGATCAACTGGAAGATGTCGGGTGCACGGAAGGCGAAGATGAGAATGCCCAAATATGCCGCTACTAACGACACAATGGAGGGAACCCACTCGCTGAAGGGGCGCGGCAGCAAGCCTAAAGGCACCGAAAGCAACGCGCCGACGACCAGTCCAAAGATCAGTCCGAGCAGCGCCGTTGCTAGTGCCTCTACGGGCATCTCGCGGATCACGGTGCGAGCAAAGCGCGCCGGACGGGTGGTGAAGTAGGGTGTCAGGATCAAGCCGACGAGTGCACCCACTAGCCCGAAGATCAGTGAGAATACCTCGACCGTAATGGGAGGTGCAGCAAGCACCGCCCCCACCCGCGCACCAACTAGTGCGCAGATGATCATCCCGATGAGTCTAAGTCCGAGTTCAGATGACATGGTGACACAGGGATATATGAATGAATAGATAAGTCCTGTGGCGAACTTTAACATTAGGTCGATCTGGCGTCAACGGGCAAAAAAGGGGGGATCGTCAGAGAGTTGTACAAGCGGATGGTTAGAGTCGGATGATCGGTTTGCGGCTGTTGCGGGTAGGGAGAATCGGTGGGAAACGGGGGATTGGATAGGGTGAGGATTAGCCTCACCCCCTGACCCCCTCATCCACTTCGTGGAGAGGGGGAACCGAGAGGCAAAGCTAAATCGTTGTGTCTAGCTTCGTTTGTGGGTTGTAGAGGCGGCATTGAGTTGACATAGAACAAAAATTCCAATATAGTAGTGCAACTAAATGGTTGCACTATAGGAGTCTGTGGATGCAGAAGGTTGAAACTATGCAGGTCGAGCGCAGTATTTGGATCAATGCGTCGCGCGAACGGGTGTGGAAAGCCTTGATCGATCCCGAACAGTTGGCGCAGTGGTTTCTGCCGCCGATGTTGGGCGCACAGATGAAGCGTGATGAAAACGGCACGATTTACGTCTCATTGGGTGGCATGGAAGTGCCTATCGCGGTGCTGGAGGCTGTTGAGCAGCCACGAAAGATCATCAGCCGGAGTTTGCCAGACAAGCTTCTGAAAACTACTTATACATTGGAAGAAGAAAATGGTGGCACGCGCGTGATGGTGTTGTTGAGCGGCTTCGATGCACTCAATGAGCAGTCGGCACAGGAACGATTAGCGCCGAGTGGTGCTGGTTGGGAGAAGGCACTCAACAACTTGCAAGCGTATGTCGATGGCGCAGAACTGCCGTACCCGGAGGGATATACGGCGGCGTTGTTTGGTTATCGGCGGGAAACGAAAGAAAAGTACGCCATTGAACGCAGTGTGTGGATCGATGCGCCGCGCGAACGGGTGTGGAAGGCAATCACTGATCCACAGGAATATCAGCGGTGGTATTCGCCTAGCACGATCTGGAAGTTATCGGCGCTGGAAGTGGGCGGAAAATTGTATGTTTATGATGTGAGCACCGAGTCTGAGATGTACGTTCAGATCATCGAGATTGTTGAGCCGCCGCACCGCTTTGCCTCTCGTTCAACGGCGAATCTATCGGAAGTACCGCTGGTGACGACCTACACATTGGAAGAAGAAATGGGCGGCACACGGGTGTTCTTGACTCATACTGGCTACGAAGTGGAATCGGATGCTTCACGTCACCAGAACATGGAACAGAACGCTTTCGGCTTCGGCTTGGCGCTGGACAATCTGAAGGCGTACAGCGAAGGCAAGGAACTGCCGAATCCGTTCGGGTTCTAAGTTGCTAGCTGCTGGCAAGAGGTTGAGTCAGCCTTGATCTTGTAGAGCTGACTCATTTGTTCTATCGATTACGGCTGTGTCAGAAACTGGAGGGCGCAGCCACTTGTATTCAGTACGATATGCCCAACTCCTGAGATCAACTTAACAGAAAGCTGCGGGACAAGCATTTTCAGTCGTGCCTCAATTTTCGCGACATCACGACAGATGTCTTTGGTCCCTCCTAGCAGCAATATGGGCATCGTCAAACGGCGTAGTTCAGCGTCGGAAAAGAGAGGTATTACGCCAATTCGTGGTCTGAAATGCGCACTCATCTCCGCCACGCGCTCGACTAGACCATCGCGATCAGGCGGGTTTTGATCGGCAAGCAGCGCCTGTACAAAGCGTTTGATGCCCGCTTTTCCCAAGAAACTCAGCATAATCGCCAGCGGTAGAAAAGATCGTCTATCTGGAACGATGCCAGCAGGTGCTATTAGCACCAATTTGGTGACGCGTTCCGGCATCATGACGGCAAACTTCAGTGCTGCCCATCCTCCTTGCGATATCCCTACCAGTGACGCTTGTTCGACGTTGAGAGCATTTAGAACATCTTCCAGCCATTCACCAAATGCCGCGCCAGCCCATGGTGGGCGGTTCGGTGTACTTTTGCCAGCCTCGCCGGGGAGATCAACCGCATAGACGCGAAATTGGCTAGCGTAATCGGCTACGTCGCCCGCCCACATCGCCGAGTTGCCACCTGCGCCATGAAGTAGGACTACCGGCGGTGCAAATGGATCACCGCTGGCAATCACAAAGGTCTTGCCACAACGCGTTGAAACCATCTGTGTCTGAGAGGGCACCATCCAGTTTTGCAGTACGGCATCGTACAGCGCCATGACGAGCGCTTCGCCTGCTGGTGTATTATAGAGGGGTGATTGATCCATTTCCTTGCTCCTTGCCAAGTACTTCCTGTCGCAAGCTGCGTACCAGTGTCAATTCAAGCTCATAGACTGACAGCCAGTGCTGCACGATACGATCTTTGAAGTAGCTGGTCGTCCGATTACTACTTTGTCGGCGTGCTTTTTCATGCACTAGCACAATATGTGCTTGCAGATCATCTTCGTATGCTGCCAGCACCTTGTCCAGATCAACCGCATCCAGTTGATCCGCCCATGTTAATTGCATCGACAGCGCGCTTTTGAATTGGGGTAGTTCCGGTGTAGAAAGCAACCATTGTCGCAACGCCTGCAATCCGGCATCAGTGATGGTGTAGATTTTGCGCGGCGGCTTGCTTTCCTGAACCTGAACAGTGATGGTGACTAGCTGCTCTTGGTGAAGCTCAACCAGTGTCCGATAAATCTGATTGTTGTTGCCCGACCAATGGAACACTTCCGACTCGGCGAACAGCTTTTTGAGGTCGTAGCCTGTTAATGGCGTTTCACTCAGGAAACCCAAGATCGCATACTTGATCGACACAGCTTCACTTCCATGGAACGTGCGATTATATGTTATTAGTAACCTATGTTACTCAGATCATACATCATTGTCAAGTAAAAGTCGGGGCAAGGTGGCAATAGGTGCAAAGACGCGAGGCGGAGTTAGTACAACAAACGCTTAGCAGCATGCAAAATAAGGATTAAGGCATAGTAATCAACAAACAGAAGCTGGTTTCGACAGCCAAGATATTAGGAGTAGAATTGAACTCACTGCCCTGTAGAGTTGCACTTTTTTGAGGACACCATGGTTGCACCGACGATGCAAGACGAGATCATCGATCTCAATAAGGAATACACCCTCTTTCCGTGGGGCGCACAAGCTCCGGTCAATCCGATTCCGGTGACGCACGCCGAAGGGATTTATTTCTACGATGCTAACGGCAAGCGATACATCGACTTCAATTCGCAGTTGATGAACGTCAACATCGGTCATGGCAACAAGCATGTGATCGAGGCGATCAAGCGGCAGGCGGATCAACTGCAATTCGTGTATCCGGGGATGGCGACTGATCCGCGCGGCAAATTGGGCGAGAAGTTGCAGCAGATCGCGCCGGGAACGCTGAAAAAGACGTTCTTCAGCCTAAGTGGTACAGAGGCAAACGAGAACGCCTTCAAGATCGCGCGGCAGTACACTGGTCGGCAGAAAGTGCTGGCGCGGTATCGCAGCTTTCACGGTCAGGGTTTCGCAGCGCAGCAGGCGGGTGGCGATCCGCGCCGTATTCCGAATGAGCCGGGCGTCGGTTGGGTAGTTCACTTCCAAGACCCTTATCGCTACCGCTGCATGTTCTGCAAGGGCTTGGATGCCTGTAATCTGATGTGCGCTGATCACATTGAGCAGACGGTGATCTTTGAAGGTCCCGAAACCATCGCCGCGATCATCCTCGAAGGTTACAGCGGATCAAGTGGAATCATTGCGCCGCCTGATCCGGCGTATTGGACGAAGGTGCAGCAAATCTGCGATAAGTATGGCATCCTGCTGATCGTGGATGAGGTTATGAGTGGTTTCGGACGCACGGGCAAGTGGTTCGGCGTCGATAACTATCCCGATGTGCGCCCCGACATTATGACGATGGCGAAGGGCTTGACCTCCGGTTATCTGCCGCTTGCGGCGACGATGGTGTCGGAGAAGATCGCGCAGCACTTCGAGCAGACTCCGCTGATGATCGGCGGCACGTATGCGGCGCATCCGATGTCTTGCGCGGCTGGTCTTGCCACGATTGAGGTCTATGAGCAGGAAGGCTTGATCGAAAACTCCGCCAAGATGGGCGAGGTGTTGAGTAAAGGTCTGCATGAGTTAGCGGCAGAGCATCCGAGCATCGGTGAGGTGCGCGGTACGGCGCTGTTCCATGTGATCGAGTTGGTGAAGAACCGCGAGACGCGCGCGCCGATGTCGGAGTTCAACAAACCGCTGACTGAGGCGATGAAGCAGGTGCAAGCGCATCTGTTGTCGAAGGGCTTATATACCTTCGTGCGCTGGAACATGGTCTTTGCCGTCCCGCCGCTGATCATCAACGAAGCGCAGTTGCAGGAAGCCTTGAGCATCCTCAACGATGCGTTGTCGCTGGCGGATAAGTTCGTGGAGTAAAGCCTCACCTCCTGCCCCTTCACCGTCAACGGAGAGGGGAATTCCTATTGATGTAGAAAGCGAAGCTAAATCGTTGGGAAGTTAAGGGTATGAATGTAGCCGGAGATTATCAACCTCCGGCTACAATGTTGAATAGATTGATTGACGGTGTAATGTTAGCGAGGATGAACTCAACGTTCATTCTGGAGTCCCCAATGACCGATTCTGATCCCAATCCTGAGCAACGTGACGAACAATCTCCTGCCTCTCCTCCATTCGTTGATGGACGCATGAAAGCATGGCTACTACTGCTGGCAATCTTGATCGTCAGCTTTGCGGTGGCATACCTGACCGGCTTCTTGCGTTAGAAAACGTTTACAACATTTTTAGAAGGTTAGAATTTGTGCTATAGTACGCACTATGAATGCAGCGGAGCGTCCTCCAAAACGTCGCCGTACTGGTTCGCAAGGCGATCTAGTTGATCGTCTGAAGCGCCAGACCGGACAAATTGCAGTAATCAACACGGTAGTGACGGCGGTAAGCCAGTCACTTGACCTCAACGAAACACTGCAAACGGCTTTGCGTGCCGTGTTGTCGATCATCCCCGTTGAAAGCAGCGGAATCAGCCTCGTTGATGAACAAGCAGGCGAATTGGTCATGCGTGCTCAGTATGGCTTGCGCCTCGATTTCGTCACCGAGCCGATGCGAATCAAGATGGGGCATGGGATGTCAGGGCAAGCGGTGACGACGGGCGAACTGGTAGTGGTTCGCGGTGAACTCGATAAGGACGATCCGCGCCTCTACGTGCCTGCCTTCGCCAACGAAGCCACCCGTGCGATGGTGCTCGCGCCGATGCATGTGCGTGGTAAGGTGATCGGCGTGCTCAGTGTGATGAGCCACGATCCTTACGATTTCAGCGAGGAAGAACTCAACCTACTGCGCTTGGTGGCGGATCAGATCGGGATCGCTATCGACAACGCACGACTGTTTGAAGCTGCCAAACGTGAACAGAGTCGGCTGGAAGCGGTGCTGCAATCCACCGCTGACGCGATCATCGCGCTGGATTTACGCGGCAACGTGAGCGTGTTCAATCAAGCGGCGGAGTCATTATTTAAGGTCAACTCCGATGACTGGATCGGTAAATCGGTCTTGGATGTGCCGCTGCCCGAATTGATCCACGATAAGTTCAAGCAGGGCATCTGGCAAGCGCCCGCCGAAAACGGCAATGTGCGTTTCGACATTGCGCTGGAAGGGGATCACTTTTATCTGATGATCCTGTCGCGCGTGTATGCCCACACGCAGACCGACGAGATGCAGATGGATGGTTGGGTGACGGTATTTCAGGACGTGACGCACCTGAAGGAAGCGGAACGCGCACGGCTCAACTTCATCCAGCAAGCGGCGCACGATTTGCGGAATCCGTTGGGCGTGACGCTGAGCGCATTGACAATGCTCAACCGCAACTGGAAAGAACCGACGCCCGCCGATCAGGAAGTGTTCAACATCGCGCTGACGGGCATCAATCGGATGCAAGACCTGATCGATGATCTGTTGAATCTGGAACACATCGAAAGCGGCGTAGATTTCCGCCACGAGCCGATGAGCATCTCCGAATTGGTGGAACGCTGCGTCGGGGATATGGGGCCGATGCTACAACGGCGTGAGCAGAAAATGATGGTGGTGGCAGAGCCGAGTTTGCCCACCTTCTACGGCGATGAGCGCTGGTTGTATCGGGCACTGATGAACTTGCTCTCCAACGCACACAAATACACACCTATCGGCAGCATGATCAAGCTGCGCGCTTCGGCGTATGGCAATTACATGGTGTTGAGTGTCGAGGATAACGGTCCGGGCATCCCGATGGACGCACAACTGAAGATCTTTGATCGCTTCTTCCGCATCCGCACGACGGAGAAGGTTCCGGGTACTGGTCTGGGCTTAGCTATCGTGAAGTCGGTGGCGGAGAAGCATGGCGGACGCGCTTATGTTTCCAGCGAACCCGGCTACGGCGCGACCTTCCGCATGATCCTGCCGATCAGCAAGCCGGACGACGAGTCGAGCCAGCTTCCAGCATAACTAGCGCTGCCTACTAAATTCGTATCCGATATTGCTCATCAGCAACACAATGAGGGGTATATGGCTGAAGAAGCGATATTAAAACACGTCTTCATCTCATATTCGCGCAAAGATACACCTTTTGTAAATCGTTTGATCGCTAATCTAGAACAAGCTGGTATCAGCGTGTGGATAGATAATCACGACATACGCAATGACGTTCGCAACTTCGAGCGCGAAATCCGCAAAGCACTGAAAGCTAGTTTCGTGGTGATTCTGATCGCCAGTCCATCAGCATTGGAATCGGAATACGTTCAGGGAGAACTAGACATCGTTCGGGAACGCGACATTCCACTGCTGATCTTGTGGATCGACGGACAGTACTACACCGATTGCGTACCGCTCTTTCTAACCAGACGAAGCTTTATCGATTGTCGCGGGGAAAAATATGAGGAGCAGATTCCCCGCATTGTCAGTGAACTGGCGACCATTCGCGACGCGAAACTCCCCTCAATTCTGGAAGTCGATATTGACGAGCGTCCACCGCGCAGCCACATCTCGATCCGGTTGCATGAGCGGAATCGCCAGATCTGGATACGACCAACCGCTTTTACGCTGATGCATGATTTTCTGAACAGCCTATATGTGTTCTGCTTGGAGGGGGTATACCCTCCCTATACGTATGGCAGCCGCTGGGTGCTTTCTAGCCACTATGCACATGTGACTGATACACGGTTGGATGTGCAGTCGATCACACGGTTGGCGCTGCCGTTTTCGTGGCTGTTGAAGCCAGCAAAAGAAATGTCAATGTCAGCGTTTGATCATACATGGCTGGACGCAGCACCAGCAGCATACGGGATCGTACCTAATACGTACTGGGAAATATTAGACTGTGACAAGTATATGGGCGTGGGCTTGGTCACTAATGATCAGCAGCTTGCTGAAACCGTAGAACGCCTAGCACATCTTGACAATCGCCAGTCCATTTTCAGTATCGATAAACTGTTGATGTGGGAAAAGCCCTCCTCTACCTTTAGCATTGATGCACTGTTAGCAGAGGAAGCGCCAAATTCAACGAAGATAAGCAAATTCAGCAATTATCAGTGGCAATACGTGTTAGCCGCGACCATGGATAGCGACTTTGAACACTATTCGGGGAAAGTTGTGGTGAAGTAAAGGCGAACCACACGCACCATCACTTCACCTTGACGGCGACCACCTGCGTAAGCGCTGCCCACTCGTCCAATGAGAGCGTTTCGGCACGGCGCATGGGATCGATCCCTGCGCTGGTGATCAGGGCGGCGGCGACGGGATTGGACAGCCCTAAACCTGATCCCAGTGAGTTCTTGAGCTGCTTACGCTTCTGGCTGAATCCGGCACGCACGACGCGGAAGAATTCCTGCTCGCCGGGCACTTCATAGCGTGGCTGTTGATACACATCGATGCGGATGATCGCGGAATCGACTTCGGGGCGGGGCCAGAAAACCGCCGGATTGAGCCGCGCCACAATCGAGGGTTTGCCATAGAACTGCACGCTGACGCCAAGCAGACTGAGATCGCCGGGTTTGGCGACCAGACGCTCTGCCACTTCGTACTGAATGGTCAATACTAGCCGCTGCGGTTTGTGACTTGTCTCCAATAATTGGCGCAAGATGGCGCTGGTGATGTAGTAGGGCAGATTCGCCACCACGCTGTAAGGCTTGCCGCCCACTAGTGCGCTTACATCGGCGTTTAAGATGTCCTCCTTGACGACGCGAACGTTCGAGAAATCTCGCAGTTGGTCGCTAAGGATCGGCAGCAGACGATCATCGACCTCGACGGCGATCACCTGTGCGCCTGATTGCGCCAGCCGGACCGTCAGCGCACCAGTACCGGGTCCGACTTCGAGCACTGTATCCTGCGGACTCAGTTCCGCCGCCTGTACGATCTTGTCCAGTATGCCGGGATCGTGCAGAAAGTTTTGTCCGAGGCTCTTTTTTGGTTGAAGCTGAAGCGTATCCAATAACTGCTTCGGATTCATGTCCTGCCCTCAAGGTGATGATATAGATGGCGCGACGGCGATGATTTCCGCCACTGCGGCTTGCACGACGATGATACGGGGCGCGGATCTCTGGACTTCGATGCCATCCTCATAGCGGATGATCACGTGTTCCTCGATCAATCCATCCGCGCCTTGCTGAATGATCTTTTGCTGTCCTGCCGCCAGTGTGCGGTCAATGCGACGCTGCCGCGCGAATGGCTGTATGCGCCGTGTGACCATCTCGGTTTCGATGACACGCACCAGCCGGATGGTCATGTCGGTGGTGATCGGCGTCGATTCGGGAGGAACCGCATAATCAAGTCCGATGGGCGCGATCCCTGTTTCTTGAAGTGCCGCTGCCACCGTGCTGCTCAAGGTCCGCGTATGCAGCGTCTGACCATCGGCGCGAATTAGCAGCGGGACAGAGCGCGTGATGATGATCGTGTCGCCCGCCGCCAACGGCGCTTCTAAATCCGGCGTGACGCGATCTGCGACAAACAAGGCAACGTCTGCCTCTGCCAATGCCGCTCCAACAGTACGTGCCGTCACCGTGATGGGACGCGATGTTCCGTCATCCACCAATGTGATCTGAAGTGCGCGGACGAGCACGATCTCTCGTGGTGTCGCTTCCAACGGCGCTGAGTCCGCAGATAGTGCTACGCCATCGACCAACGTCGCATCATCAGCGCCGATCTGAATACCCGCTTCCGCTAGAATTTCCAGCGGCTGCTCAAGATGCGTGCGGAAACGCCTCGTCTCACCATCGACAGCGAGTATCACCGTCTCGGCTTTGTCGATAGTGACCACCAGATTGTAAGTGATCGGCGTATCCAGCGACGGCGCGACCACATCTTCAGGATCGACCAGCGCCCCTAATTCCCGCAGCATTCCTTCTACTGTCAACTGATGGGTGCGGACCTGCTGTGGCACATCCTCAATGATCAACGTGACTGGCTTCGCCAGAATATAATAAGCACCAACGCCGATGATGATAGCGAAGACCAGCAGTAAAATCAGCAGCAGCAGCAACGGGTGGATCGGCACATTGGCGCTACGACGCGCGAACGTGTTCGGGGAAAAGCTGAATTGTGGACGGGGTGGATCACTATCGGCGGGCTTCATGATACTGACAACCTGCCCGAATACGGAAAGATCACTACACTGCTACTAAGCTTAACAGATCTGACCTAAAAAGCAGATAAAGTAGGGCTGCCCCGCGGCACCTAGGGTGATGTCCTTAGTGCTGCTTCCTCTCGGACCTGACACGATTCGAACGCCCTATCGCACGGGACCCTACTTTATCTGTGGGTTCGTATGGTAGCAGAAGGGCAGTACCTTGTCAAACCTCTAAGCATTAGAAGCACATCAGAACGACTGGCAGCAGTCAGCGCCCTTAAGCCGAACTTCCCGCTGATGGTAGTGTGAACCAGAAGATGCTGCCTTTGCCGATTTCGCTTTCAACGCCCACCTTGCCCCCTAGACGCCTGACAATCCGCTGCACGATTGCCAAGCCCAAACCTGAACCTACCGCAGTACTGCGACCTGAACCAAAGCGCGTGAATTTCTCAAACAATAATGGAATGTGTTCTTGTAGGATGCCAACGCCATTATCGTGAACTTCATAGCGAGCATAATGTCCGTGCCGTGAGCCGACGATGCGGATTTTGGGCGCGGGATTATCATCGCCCATGAATTTGACGGCGTTGCTGATGAAGTTAGCGAACACTTCCTCCATCCAGATGTCAGGTCCTAGAGCGCGGGGCAGCTTAGGCTCGATCTCTACTTCAATGCCGCGAATCTTGATCACCTGCTCGATACGTGCCAGCGCCGCCAATACGACAGCGTTCACATCAATGGCGTGGACAGTATCCAGCGGACGATCCAAGCGTGCCAACCATAACAACTGGGTGATCATGCCGCCAATGCCATCCGCGGCAAAAAGGATGTTCTTGAGGATATCTTCTCCCAACATGCCCGGTACTACTGATTCGGCGTAGCGGTTGTGGACATCTTTGAGGCTATCCGTATGCGTGATGATGGTGGCGAGGGGTAGTTTCATTTCTTGAGCGATTGTGTTGGTATAGTCACTCAACTCGTCAAGGCGTTCCGTGAGATCGTCAATGGCATCGCCCAAGCGGAACAGTTCCTGCACCACTGCCGCTGCGGTTGAAAGTGCGCTGGCATCTGCTTCTACCCATGTACGTTCCTCAGTGCCAAAGCAGAACAACAAGCCTACTTCTTCCGGCGCGGGACCCGCAAAACTGATGCCGCACGCTGCGCCGATGTTCCTAATGACTCTGCCGTCGGCGCTGGTAAGATCGAGCAAACGCACATCTTCGAGCAAAACCGGCTGCCCTCTTTGCAAGACAGTCTCGGTAAGGTGCGTGATCAATTCCTCTGGCACACTCGCCTGCCAGAGATCCGGCTGGAATAGACGAGAAGTGATGTTCACTTTGTTGCTGCTGCGCTCAGCGATCAGGATAGCAACGGCAGAAACGCCGAACGATTCCAAGAGGTGATCGCAAAAGCGACGGATCACGCGCTCGAAACGTCCCTGCGCCTTAGAATTGATGGCACGGGCACGCTGCCCGCCCCGCGTACCGAATCCAAGCACAATCGGAGTACCATAGCCATTGCCGGAAACCGGTTCACTCTTGGTCGATGCCGGAACCTCCATTAGCAGTTCGAGCAACGCGGTCATCTGCCACGGCTTGGGAATAAAGTGAACATGCGGTTCAGCTAGCAGCGCGGCGTTGGGCGCACCAAAGCGACTAGTAAGGATCAATTTGGTCTGTGGATAAAGCCGACGTACATGCTGCAAGATGTTCATATCCATCTCAGTGGCGGAAATATGGAGATCGAGCAGGAAAATGTCGATTTTCGTTGCGCCAGTGGTATGTGACAAAAACGTCAATAAGTCAGCGGGATCACCGAACTGCGTCAAGCGAAGATAGGGTTGAACGTTTTGTAAAGCCCAGCGAAAAATCTTGGCAAGATGCTGATCTTTCTCTAGCTGGAGGACGTGCAAAACCATATTGAAGGTGACTCACTAGTATGCATCCGACCTACACGACAGTATATTACTTTTACTGTTTTTTGCTTGCGGCAAGTCACTGCAAAATGTATGCAGCTCGCTTAGGTTGAGTGGACTAATTTAAGGAGTGGTGTCAGGGGGGGGCGCTATTGAAGTTGCGGGCGGCTCAGCCTTCGGCAACTGATATTGCAGTAAGCGAGGGGCAATATCATAAATGTGCCATGGTTTTGGGTAGTACTCACTACGCAGTGACTCTAGCATAGCGGCACTAGGGCGTACCGAGGTGGAGGTGAGGATGATCGAGCCGGGGCAGCCCAACACGCGAATCTGCTGCGCCAATTGCAGCCCATTAGTCATGCCGGGTAATTGAATAGCAATGACAAACAGATCGATAGTGCCGCAGTGCTCTTCGATGTAGGGAAGCGCGCTATCTGCTTGAGCGAACTGCTGTATCACTGCGCTAGGTGCGACAGCTTCGTAAGCCGACTTCAGAATCTCCTGTAGTGCTTGATCATCCTCAATATGGACGACATGGATGGACATGGATTGCCTAACTCATGCAATACTTCCGATTTGCAAAGTATTGCCGCCTGCTTCTTTCAGCCTTGATCTCTTAATTGTTCAGACAATGTAGATGCTACAAGAGTTGCAGAATCAGCGTCAAGCGGAGGACGTGAAAAATACGCGAAACTATCCTCAATTTTGCGCGAAATCGGGATCAGGTCAGGAGGATTAAGGTGCTGCCAATCAAGAATTAAGAAGCGCCATTACAAAATACGTCGATAGGTTGGCAGATCAAACGGCTGATGCTACAATGCGCGAGGGTTGGACTGCGTCGCTTTGCGGCATCCGCGATTAACCTGCCTTATTTTTGTCCGCATGTAGGGGGACTAGCATGAAACGATTGCCTGTTCTGCTGCTGATTGGTGCGCTTATCGCTGCAATTTTAGGTAGCAGCATGGCATTGCCCGGAGCGCCGACCAACGCTCAGGGAACAGAAACTCCCGCCACGTCTAGTTTGCCTACCGAGCGACCTGTTATCGTGGCTGCACTGCCCGACGGCTCAACTGTCGAAGGCGTGCTCGACTCCTCGTGCTGGCCCCAAGCGACAGCAGGCACACCAGTTTGCCAATTCGCCGCGAATCCAGAGCCGACGACAACAATCAATCTGGAACCTGATCAGCAATTGGTGATCAAGTTGGAGCCTGTCCTTGCCAACCCGTTGACTGGTTTCAGTGCGGTGATCCAACCTGACTTCGAGTCCTCGTCCGGTGCGGCAAACACCGTCGATCTGCTGGCGACACAGGGCGTGATCACCACCGGCGATCTGCCCACGGATGTGCCCTCGATCAGCGTGCAGGTATCCGCCTACTATGCCGATGCCGACAACGCCGAATATTTTGTGACTGCCAATTTCAAAATCGTGACCAGCGGCGGCAAAATAGCAACTGCCGTAGCACAGGCGACTGAAGAAGTGACGGCAGCGGCTGCCACTTTTGAAGCGACGACAGCAGAGATCGCCACCGTGCAAGCAGCGATTCCGACTGAGGAAGTGACCAGTGTGGCAAGCACTCCCGAAGTGATTGAACCAGCGACGGCAGCAGCCACCGCTGAAGTCACAGTTAGCACACCGATTGCTGGCACATCCGCCGCGACGGTAGTTGCTACCAGCGAAGGTACAGTTGCGGCAAGCACAGGTACAGCGGTTGGCAGCGCGACAGTAGCGCCGACAGTGACGAATACCGCCACCGATACAGCGACACCAACCTTTACACCGACGAACACGCCAACGCCTACTTTCACTTTCACACCGTCGGATACACCGACCAATACGCCAACGCCAACCGCGACGAATACGCCGACAAACACACCGACCAATACACCACTAGCACCTGATCTGTTTGTGCGCGTTGGTGGACGAGATTTCTATCCGTTACGCACGACGGCGTATCTCAGCGAAGCACCTGATAAGCCCGTCAATCTGCCGCCATCAACGCTAGGTAATACGGTTCGCATCGTAGCCGCGCCCAACGATGCCGCACAGATCAACTTTACGGGTCCGCGTCCTGATGCTGTGGTGGTCAAGCTGCGCAGCAGTGATGGTATCAACGTGCTTGATGAACAGACGCTGATTGCTGACAGATTGATGCTGTATACCATGCCAGCAACGCCGGGCAGCTACGTACTAGAAATCGATGTAGCCTACGGCGCAGCTAAGGCATACTACTACTTCCGTCTGGTGGTCGGGAACTAATTCCAGCAATTCTCGATACTCGCTAAAGATGAGAAGAGCAGGTAGTGCAGAACTATCTGCTCATTTTTATTCCATCCTTCGACGGATGTGTCGAGGCTACCTCTAACACTATTATTTTTATCAACTGACTCAAAGTGGCTAGTCGTTTGTCAGCGTTAGTTAAAACGCTGTCGGAATGACTGGCACGGTATGGCAATTTGCCTCATACTGACAATTGCAGGGGCGTATTGCTGTGAGGACTAAGGAACATGTCTAAACAACTTTATCGGTTGATGTCAGTGCTGCTTATTTTCTGTATTGGTAGCATGGCACTGCCGCTGCGGGAAGTCTATGCACAGGACGAGGAGCCAATCTCCAAGCCAACCGACCAGTATTCGGCAGATTTCGCCATCGAGTGGATGCAACTTCTCTATGATCGGATCATGGTTGAGGGTATTAATCCCCCTGCCGCAGCACGCATCTATGGCTATGCGGGTGTGACACTATATCAGGCAGTGCTGCCGGGAATGCCGATTAACAATACGCTGGCAGGTCAGTTGAATGGTTTGAACGATCTCCCTCTGCCCGATGCGAAATTGGAGTATGACTGGTCGCTCTCGGCTGATGCGGCGCTGGCACTGGTAATCGGTGGTTTGCTGTCAAAAGACAACGCGGAGACCGCAGCGGCAATTCAGAAGCTGCGCGAGAAACAGATCAGCGCGAGAAAGGGTGAAAGACTCGATGCGGCGATCATCAAGCGTTCTCTGGCGTTTGGTGAAAGCGTCGGCAAAGGGATCATGGAGTGGGTATCCACCGATTACTTCGCTGAAACGCGTGATATGACCTTCGAGATGCCGGAAGGGGAGCAATTCTGGGTTCCTACGACTCCGGGCACAAAGGCAGTCGAACCGAATTGGGGGCAAATACGCCCGTTCCTTCTGTCTTATAGCGGTGAGTGTGATATCCCGCCGCGCATGGAGTTCAGCACTGACAAGAACTCCACTTTCTATAAACAAGCGTTGGAAGTCAAAGAGGCTGGTGACAACCTAACGCAGGAACAAAAGGATATCGCCAATTTTTGGTTGGATAACCTGAAAGCAACAGGCACACCTGCCGGACATTGGGTGATGATCGAGAGCCAGATCGCCCGTCAACTCAAGCTGACACTCGCCCGCAGTGCGGAGATGTATGCAATCGTCGGCATCGCACTAGCGGATGCGTTCATCGCTTGCTGGAACTTGAAGTATCAGATCAACCTGCTGCGTCCCGAAACTTACATTCAGCGGTACATTCGCGCCCAGTGGAAACCGTACATTCAGACCCCCGCATTCCCTGAATATCCAAGCGGACATTCGGTGGTATCAGCGGCAGCGGCGGATACGCTGACCTTCCTGTTCGGAACGGTAGCATTCACTGATAGCTCCAAGACCCGCTTCAACATGAAACCGCGCAGCTTTACCTCGTTTGGTGCTGCGGCATCGGAGGCGGCGATCTCACGGCTGTACGGTGGCATCCACTTCCGAAATGCCATTGAGTTAGGCATGAAGATGGGATCGTGCGTGGCTGGTCGTGTGACTTCTAGCATTGATATGAAGCCTGTGCCCCAGGGAGAGTGATTGCTGTAAGTGCAAAGAGGGTGGGTTAGAAACCCACCCTACAGTGCAATGTGGATGTTGATCACGTGTGTTCGCCGAGTTTGCGCAAGTTTCGCAGTTGGGGCCAGCGCAGCCCGACGCCAAGCACAACCAAGATCGTGCCGATGCCACCGAATACCACCGCACCAACAGGTCCGAGCAGTTCCGCCGCCACGCCAGACTCGAACGCCCCTAGCTCATTTGAGGTACCGATAAAGACATTATTCACTGCTGAGATGCGTCCACGCATGACATCAGGTGTGTACAGGATGACCAGCGAATGACGGATGACGACGCTGATGTTATCGAGTGCCCCGAGAACGAACAGCGTCACCAAGGAGAGCCAGAACGAGGTGGACAAGCCGAAGATGATGGTACAAACACCGAATCCGATCACCGCACCAAGGAGCGTGATTCCGGTACGTTTGAAGGGCGGCAACTGCACCAGCAGCAGAGACATACACAGTGCACCGATGCTCGGCATCGCCCTCAACCAGCCATAGCCATCTGCACCGACTTTGAGAATATCGGTGGCGTAGACGGGCAGCAGTGCTACCGCCCCGCCGAATAGGACAGCGAACATATCCAGCGTTACCGCCGCGAGAATTACTTTGGTGTCGAAAATGAATTTCGCACCTGCCGAAATTGATTGCAGCGAAAACGGCTCGTTGGAAAAGTTGGTTTGTTTGGCGCGAATCATCAGTAATAGGGTGACAGCGATCACACCCGCAAGCACATCCAGCAAATAGACGCTTTGCGGTCCGCCGAAGCGGGCGATGACGATACCGCTAACCGCAGGACCAAAGACGGACGCTAACTGCCACGAATTGCTGCTCCACATCACGGCGTTGGTGAAATCTTGCGAGGGAACCAGCAGCGGCAGCATGGATGACTCGGCGGGCGTGTAGAAGGTGCGGGCGACACCGATGCCGAGCAAGCAAATGTAAATCAACACTAGTGCTCCCGTATTCGCCACGCCCGTCACCGTGAGTAACAGCAGAGCGAGGGAGCACACGGTCAGCAGCGAATGTGCCATGATAGCGATGCGACGGCGATAGGTGCGGTCTACAACGGTACCCGCGAACAGCGATAAGGTGATGATTGGCAGGACTTGCACCAAGCCTACTAAACCAAGCGCCAGCTCCGATCCGGTGAGCTGGTATAGCTGCCAACCAACGGCAGTACCGACCATCTGCTCACCGAGCACGCCAACTACGCGACTGAGGAAGAATAAACGAAAATCCCGATGTCGCCACGCTGCATAGGGATCGTGTTTTGCCGCCGATACGGTGGCGTCTATAGGCTCGCCGGGCGCGAGATCAGCGCCAGCGTCAACCGGCTCCATTGATTCTGAAGTCATGCGAGGGTTATCTTTCGGTTTTGCCAATGAACTGCGATTGGAGAGGTTCCTCATTGTACATCCGTTATGATATACAGACGAGAGGCATTCGTTTAAGTGTTGGTTGTCAGTTATAGTTAGCGTATGCGTTTCCCCTACCGCAGTGAACCTACCCGACAAGCGATCCTCGTCATCGCCGTGCTGATCATTCTGGGACTCGTGATCCCCAGCGCATTACTACAATTGATCTTGTTTTCGACGGCGGCAGGAGCGGCGGCATGGATGCTGCTGCAAGTGTTGCGAGGTCGTACCGCTGTACTTGTCCATGACGATTCACTGATCGTGGAACACAGCTTGACGGGACGACAGCGGCGCATCGACTGGGATCGGGTGCGCGGGGCAATCGAGAGCCGCCGCGAAGGACTGATCCTCGCTTACGAAATCCCCGCGCCAGCAGCAATGGCAGCCGCGCCACGAGCGCTAACTGATGCACACACAAATGCAGCCAAACCGCGTCTCCTGTTAATCATCACGCCTGCGCTTGAGCATATTGGCGGACTGCTATCGGAAATCCACGCCCGCGCAGTACAATCGACACTGGAACCCGAAAGGCTGCAACGCATGGCACGGCGGCGACGCTTGCGCGGCTACGTGCTGCTGGCGGTAGCGATCCTCGGAATCCCTGTGTACATCTACATCATCATGAAAACTATCGCATTCATACGGTGATCAAGCTATGACCGACAAAAGTGATAACGCCCTGCTTTCCCTGATCGGTAAGCGCGTTCCGGTGCTGGATCGCGGCTTTGTGGAGTTGCAAGATTTGATGCCGCATCCAGCGACGGGCGTCTCCGGCGATCTGGCGATTGTTTCCGCCGCGCGCACGTCGTTTTTGGGCGAGGGCAAAGGCGACGAGAAGGATCGCAAGCTGCTCAATTATTTGATGCGGAACAAACACACCAGTCCATTTGAGATGGTGGAATTCAAGTTCCGGCTGAAAGCGCCATTGGTAACGTGGTGGCAGTTGGTACGACATCGCATGGCTTCGCTGAACATGCAATCGGGTCGCTACGTGGAGTTCGAGGATGACGAGTATTATGTGCCTGCCGTGTGGCGCAAACAATCGCAGTCGAACAAGCAAGCGAGTGATGGCGTGATCGATCCGTCGGATGACGAAGTGCTGACGAAAGAGTTAGTCGCTCACTACGAACGCTGCTACAAACTGTATCAGGATGCGCTGTCGAAGGGCGTGGCGAAGGAAATGGCGCGTTTGTTCCTGCCCGGATTCGCAGTTTATTACACGGGTGTGTGGAAGATCGACGCGCATAATCTGATGCGGACGATGCAACTGAGGATAGCGAACGAGGCGCAGGAAGAAATTCGCGTGTATGCCAGCGCCATGTACGAACATTTCTTTAAGCCCGCCCTGCCGTGGACGGCGGAAGCGTTTGAAAAGTACGTATTGAGTAAGCCAGAGGCGTAACTAACCATGAAAAGACTTATTGTTAGCGCACTACTGATTATATTGTTGTTACCCGTGATCCAGCCGACCAAGGCTGCCACAGGTGACGGTAGCTGGCTCAAAACGGCGACCATGTACAGCATTTTTGTGCGCAGCTACCGCGATACGGATGGGGATGGCGTCGGTGATCTGAAGGGGATCATCGAGCAGCTTGATTACATTCAGAGTCTGGGAGTGGATACTCTATTTTTGCTGCCTGTGTTCAAGGCGGCATCCTATCACGGCTACGATACCACTGACTATTACACCGTTTCGCCTGATTACGGCACGAACGACGACCTGATCCAACTGGCGCAGGAAGTGCACAAGCGCGGGATGCATTTAATCCTCGACTATGTGCTCAACCACACCTCGAATCAGCATCCCTACTTCATCGACGCGCTAGGTAATCCGAGCAGTCAGTACAGTGACTATTACGAGTGGACGGATGACGCGCACACCAAATACAAGGGTTTCGCCAATCTCGGCTTCATGCCGACGCTGAATTATGACAGCCCTAAGGTTGTGCAAATGGCGCTGGACATCGCTATGTATTGGATGGACCCGAACAAAGATGGCGACTTCAGCGATGGCGTTGATGGCTGGCGCGTTGATGTGGCGATTGAAATTCCGCATCGTTACTTCCGCGAGATGCGTAAGACGATGAACGCCTTGAATCCGAACGCGATCATGTTGTTCGAGTTGTTCACGGGCGATGCATCCAAGATGAAACCCTTCCTCAAGGGTGATGAAGCAAATGCAGCCTTCGATTTTCCCTCTGCCGTGCAGCTTGATGGCAATTTTGAGACGAACGGCGACGGCTTGATCAACGGTCAGGGAGATGTGCGGGCGCTGCGAACAGTAATGCTGGCAGTACAGAATATTTTCTGCGCGGAGTGCGTGGCTGTACGCTTCATCAATAACCACGATACCAACCGCATCGCCAGCGACGTGAACGGTGATCCGGCACGGCTGAAGATGGCGGCGGTATGGCTGCTGACCGCACCGGGCGCGTCGGTAATCTACTACGGCGAGGAGATCGGGATGCAGGGGACGAAGGGAACAGGTCCACTGTACGATGAGTATCGCCGTGAGCCGTTTGACTGGTACGCCAGCATGACGGGATCAGAAATGACGTCGTGGTTCAAAGATGCCAAGATGAACAACGCCGCCAACGATGGGATCAGCGTGGAGGAGGAGGATGGCAAAGCGGACTCGCTGCTGACGCTGTACCGTCAACTCGGTGAACTGCGACACACGCCAGTTTTCACCGCTGGAAGCGCAGATACGCCGAAATTGGGCGAGGCGCTGTACCTATCGCGCCGTTGGGACGCTGATACACTGGTGCTCACGGTGATCAACTTTAACACGACAGATCAGACATTCACGCTCGATCCCGCCATGATGCTGCCGAAGGATACCAGTTTTGATCTGAGCAAGTCGGAAGAATTGTTCAGTCAGGGTCTGTCTGGCGATGCGACGCTGACGCTTGCTCCTGCGGGCTATGCGGTTTATCGGGTTGGAAAGTAGCCCCACCCTGTAGGTTTCAAGGTAAGGAGTTGGGTGGAGCAGCCTATTGCCCGGCAATAAATTGCCATGCTCAACGAACAAGGTCCCGGCTGGACTCCAGAGGTGATTGCTGATCATTTGCTTAAGTTGACACTGATAAGAAGTAGTTAGCCTCCCCTCCTCGCCTCACCTAACCTGTACTCGGATTGGAGAGGTGAACCCGTCACAGTGGCGACTATTGAGTGTCTTTGCCGATGCCTGCTTCGCGGGCGCGGAGGATCGCCTGTACGCGATCTACGACCTGCATCTTGCTGAAGATGTTGGAAACGTGGTTGCGTACCGTCTTGAGCGTTAATTCAAGGCGATCCGCGATGTCCTGATTGCTGTAATGCTGGGCGATGAGTTCCAAGATCTCGCGTTCGCGCTGCGTCAGTTCGGGAAAAGCGTAATCGGACGGTGAGGGTGCGGTGATATTGAAGAAGCCCATCAGCCGCTTGGCAATTGGCGCACCAAAGATCGCTTCGCCACTGCTGACGCTGCGAACCGCCCGCAGAATCTCGGCTTTGAGTGCGCCCTTGAGCAGATAGCCACGCGCACCCGCCCGCAGCGCCGCAAATACCAGATCATCATCTTCGAACATGGTGAGCACCAGAATTCCAATGTGAGGACTGGCGGCAACGATGCGGCGCGTAGCTTCGATGCCAGTTATTTCGGGCATCTGTAAATCCATCAGAATCACGTCAGGCTGAAGCTCGGCAGCCAAGCGAATCACCTCGTCGCCGTTGGCGGCTTCGCCAACGACCTCTAGTTCTGGCGTAGCAACCAGCAGTGCCTTCAATCCTGCGCGAAATGGTTGATGATCATCGGCAATCAAAACGGTAGTTTTTTCTACCATGGCAGCATCACCTTCACTTTGGTGCCCTTTCCCGGCGCAGCGGTGATAGTGCACGTTCCACCAAGTTCAGCGGCACGTTCGTGCATCGAATATAGACCGACGCCACTGCGGGCACCTTCTGCGAAACCACGTCCGTCGTCGTCGACTTCCAGCAAGATTAGTTTCTGCTTTTGATCGATTGATAACGCCAAGGTGCAGTTAGCTGCGCCGGAATGTCGTTTCATATTAGTCAATGCCTCCTGCGCGATGCGGTAGATGGCTACTTCGGTAGCGGCAGAAAGCAAAGGTAGCGGGTCGGCAATAGTTACATGGATGTTGATGCCACCCTGACTATACAGAGCGATCTGTTCACGGAGTGCCGACGCCAAGCCCAGATCGTCAAGCGCAGGTGGGCGCAGCCCGTAGACGACGCGGCGGATATCCCCTAAGACTGCTTGCAGTTTGACCAATACATCACCAAGCAGCGCATCGGATTGCTGCGGCTGGACAGTGATCAAGTCGCGGGCAGCTTCCGTTTGCAGAGAAAGCGTCGCTAGCATTGGTCCGACACTATCATGCAGATCGCGGCGCAAACGACGGCGTTCTTCTTCTCGCGCGGCGACGATGCGCTGGCGCGACTCCTGAAGATCAGCGGTCAGACGCAGCGCCTGCACAATCGAACTGATCTGTGCGGCGATGGTCTGCAAAATACGTTTATCGGCAGCGCTAAGGGACTGCTGACCCTCACGCAGCGCGACAGACAGCGCGCCGATCTGCTGCCCCTGCACGATCAGCGGGAAGCGCACCCGTTCATTCTGATCCGTCGGTGTACCGTAACTGGCATTCATAAGCTGCGCGGTGCGGCGCTTCTGATCCTCGCTGTTGGTGGCTTCCAGTGCCACGTAAGGCAGTCGTAATGTTTGGGCTACCAGCGAAACGACGGACGGCAGCAGTGATTCAGGAGAAACCGCCGCTTCGATCTGCTTGTTGAGTTCGCCCATGACCCCAAGCGGATCATCGCGCTTGCCAAACATCAGCCGGTTGATGCTGCGCTGCAAGCGTTCACGCAGTGGATGGAACAATACCGCCACCAAGCCCGTTGCTACCAGCGAAATCGACAGATTGCCATTCTCCGCTTCAAACAGCGCTCCTAACGCCCCCACCGTCACTACATAGACGACGATCACCGCGAGGGTAAGCGAACCATAAACGAGTGTTCGGTTGAATATAGTATCGATTTGCCAGAGGTGATAGCGCTGTACCGCGACAAACACACAGTACATAGGGATCAGCGCCATCAACACAATCTGGACGAGCGGTCGCCCGTAGGCAAAAAGCGTAGCAGCCAAGCCGGGGGTGATCGTCATGCCCTGTGTGAAGGCGAGCGAGCCGTAGTAGATCGCCCCGCCTACGCTGGTGGATAACACTGCCGCCGCTGTCCATTTCAACTGCTGCCGCTGTACTTGATCGGCAACGCGCCGATAACGGTAAATCTGCGCCAGCAAGCCAGTGACGGAAAAAAGGGTATGTACTACGAAGGAGGCAACGGGCGTCGCCCGCCACGTCGGACCATAGATGGGATTGAACGCCATTTCCGGATTCAGCAGCCAGAGGACATTCAAGATTGCCCAGATCAGCGCTAGAAAACGCGTCCAAGTGGGGACAAAGCGACCATCCGGAAAGGTGTAGAACAAGACTAACTGAAGGATCAGCCCAACCGCACGTGCCGATAAAACAGGTACACGAAAGTAGTCGGCAAGATTGCTGTGCTCAGGTTTGATCAAGGCATCGGACATTCCCGGCAGCGTCAACCCGGCAATGACAAAACCAAGCGCCAGCACGAAAACGATGCGCTTATTGGGGTGGTAGTTAATTAATACGATAGCAGAGGAAAAATAAAGTGCAGCCAGTACCACTTCCAAAATTAAAAGGATGTAGGCTGCGGTAGTGGGAGAGGTAATCGTCTGGTAGGCGCTCCACCCGTTCCTGAGCAGTTCGTGCAGCCGAGGTTGCAGACCAAACAATGTGATTACTGCTGCCAGCAGTACCGCGATGGCAATGATTACGGGGGGTTTGAACACAACGGACAGCCTTGACCAAAATCGCGGCGATGCTTGTCGCTGCGAAGCAGCCGTGGTGGTGGAGCTGATTTCTGGCTGACTCATGCTGTGTACTAAAAACCAGATGACTGCATTGTACTCTGATGTGGCTAAGTCTAACTGAAAAGTCTAGTGCACTAAGCATTTTCCCGATGCCTACTGCTCAAATTCCCGACTGTTCGGGAACGCGTCCCATGACAGCGGGATAGCTAATGGCTTACGCTTGAGCCGATGATCGCCAATGATTTAGCGATTGGGCAGAGCAAGGAGGAAAGCAGATGGCAGCTCGAATCTTCCGCGTCGATCAGCCGGAATTGCAGCGGGTAGGTGAATTGTTCCAGCACAACGTCGAGTTGATGGATGCGATCTTCTCTGATCTGACGGGCAACCTCGAACAACTACGCCTCACATGGGTTGGTGAGGGCGCGAGGTCGTTCTTCGATGAGATGGACACCAAAGTGATGCCGATCTTGCGCGCCGTTATTCAGGGCTTTGGCACTTCTAGCGACCATACCAGCACCATGATCGCCCGCGCTAACGACGCCGAAGACATGATCCGCGCACGCTTCAGCGGACGCTAAGCCGCTGCCCGCTAATTGCTGATATAGATAGCCTTAGGAGGGAATTCCATGCCTGATGTACAGATGGATTATGACGATATGGAAGCCATGATCGCCGCCTTCACGCGCTCATTGCAGCGGATGGAGGAAGCACGGGCGAATATGAAGCAAGCCGCCGGGATCATCCGCGATGGAGCGCTGGTTGGCAATCAGGGCAACCAGATGCTGTCGCTGATCGGCGGGCGCATCCTTCCTTTGCTCAATGCCAGCAGTGTGAAATTCCAAGAACTGATTGGCGATTTGAACGGGGCAGTAGAAGACATGCGAAACGCCGACTCAACGGCAAGCGGCTACTTCTATTAACGCGAAGCTCAAACCAGAAGCGAGGAGGATAACCAGATCATGGGACTCACTGCTGACTTAGATCACTTGGAAGACCAGATCAACCAGTTTGAAGCGAAACTGGGCGGCTTCCAGCAGCAAATGGCTACGCTCCAGCAACAGATCAACGGCATTTTCGATGGCGGCGCATGGGGCGGTATCGCGGCTACACAAGGCGCAGCGGTGCTCTTTCCGGGCAAGCGGGAACGCCTTCAGGCACTCATTGATCGCCTGAACGATTTGCTAGGCGACTATCGCTCTATCTTAAGTACACTTTCCGATGTCATCCAAGTCATCGCGGAGATCGTTGGATTTTTCTCCGACGCGTGGGACTGGGCGGCTGGCGCGGCGTCTGATCTTGTGGACGGCGTGGTTGGCGCAGCGGAAGACATTGTGGATGGCGTTGGCGATTTCGTGGACGACATATTCTAGTAATCGGCACTCCGGTGCTTGAACGAGGAGGAACAGCGCATGACCGCTTCAGCAAAGGCACTCTACGATAGTCTAGATAAACTCGCCGCGTCCTGCGACCATTTCGCCACCGAGCTAGACGATATGATCGACACTGTTGATGCTTGCACCGTCGTGGTCGATGGCGTGCTGGTCGCAGCGACTGGCGTCCTCTCTGCCGCGGCTGGTCCTGTGGGCGCAATCGTCGGTGGATTGGCGACGGGCGGCGCATTGGCGGCGACTGGTTACTACTATGCTGAACTGCGCCCCACCGCTACTAAGACGGAAGATTTCGTCAAAGATGTAGCGCAGTATCTGCGTGATGTCAGCGCGGATGTGCAGAAGGTCGATCTGCTGGCGGAAACGCTAATGAATTCCGCGATTGATCAACTTCCAGCGCCTTTGCAGCCATACGCACAGATGGCAAAAGGACAAGCGGACGCATACGGCGCGGGGCAGATGGGTTCGGCAACCGGACAGGCACAACAAGCCGCCGGACAGGTGGATAAAGCTGCCGACGCTATCGACAAGATCAACCCCTTCTAAGCATAGAATAGGAGTGAGACATGGCGACCACGATCAATGATCCGGGCTTGTTGATGCAGGAATACTCAGCGCTCAGTGACGCTGGCAACCAACTTGGCAACCTGCATTACGAGTTCCAACAAAAACTGCAAGACCTGATCAACCGCGCCAACATGATCTCGCAAGGAAATCAGGGCATGTGGATCGGGCGTGGCGGGCAAACTTTCGAGCGTGCTTTCGCACAGAACTTCGCGGCGCTGCGTACCCTGTTGAGCCAGCTTGAGGCGGCACATGCATTGCTGCCGCGTCTGGTCAGCGCCGCGCAGGAAGCCGACACGCAGGCGAGCGCCTTATTCCAAGCGGAATAAGCAAATCTGGCGATTAGTTCCCTAATGCGAATGCATATACGGAGGACTCATGGACTTTCAAACCGATTATGACGGTATCCGCGAGCAGCTTGCCGCGATGAGCAGCCAGCTTAACCAGATGGGTGAACTGAATCAGCAGATGCTGTCGCTGGCTAATGGGCTGCCGGGGACGGCACTCGGCGGTGCGGCGATGATCAGCTATGTGACCTATTTACAGGAGCTTTCCAAACGACTCGGTGACTTACTGGGGCACAGCACCATGCTGACACAGACGGCTGGACGTGCCGTTTCCGAAATCGAGTCGGTGGATCAATCGCTGATGCAGCGTCAGCCGCAGCTACCGTAAAGCGGTGCGCCGATAGCCAGACATCCGAAACGGAAAGAGGTAGATCATGTTCAACTACGATCAGGCAGAAGTACAGGCAGTCATCGAGCAAATGCGCGTACAGCTCACCAAGTCGCAAGATAACACCAACGATCTGATGACGGCGGTGAAGATCGTGCAGGATGGCGCGTGGGTAGGGCAAGGCGCACGATCCTTCCTGAGCGATGCGGCGCGGCTGAAGACCGAGATTGATGCCATGCACAACGCGCTTAATACGTTCATCACCAATCTGGGACAGGCTTCCGCACTGGAAGATAGCACTATCGCTAATTTGCAGCAGCTGATCGCAGCGCTGCCGTAGTTCAGTAGTCATCGCCAATAAGGGAGGCAATCATGGCTGGTCCAGAAGTCTTAATTGATTATGAGTCGGTGCTCAAAGTCGCAGCGCAGTTCAATACCTCTGCTGAGTCGTTCAATGCCATGCTGCAACCGCTAGAAGCGGCGGCGGAGTCGCTCAAGACGCGCTCGTTCGTGGGTCAGACGGGTGATAAGGCGGCGCTGAACATCGAAGCGATCCAGCAGCGCATCCGGCAAGTCAACGCCCGCTGCCTAGAAATGGTGCAGGATTTGAATGCCGCGACGATTGATTATCGCAGCGGTGACGAGCAGGGCGCACAGCGTTTTACGAATTGACGCCGATGAGTTGCATGTCCCGGAACGACCATCCGGGACAGCGATACCGATAACGATCTAGATGCCGCACCAATGCACGGCAATTCCCATCTCCATTAGCATGGCGGTTTTCGCCGCCAGCGCCCGATCAACTGCGTCGGCGGGTACGTAGACCACGTTCAGATGATTCGCTTTGTGCCGTGCCATCATTTGATCGCGGGTAACGCCGTGCAGTACCGCGTTCATGATGGGCCACTGCGGGTTGCTCAACTGCCAGCGGCGTTCGACCTCCTCACGCGGCAGCTCAACTACGGTAGCCCGCCCCATATCGCAATGCAGCGCCCCGCCCTGCACGTAGACGCGACTCCAGATGATCTCACCCGCTTTGCTGATGCCCTTGAGAGTCCCACCGCCCAGTCGAAAGAACATCGGTGGTTGGCGTTCGCTGGACGCTCCGGCATAGCCATCGATGAAGTGGGAGGCAGGCGCTGCGCCGGAGATCAGGAACTCCCAGACAAAATCGTCAACGCCATTCCCCGTGAAATGCTCACCCCAACGGACATCGTGCAGCGTAGTTGACGGATCGAAGCCGAACGCCGTCCACAGCCGATTAGTCGCCAGCGCATCTACCGCACAGCCTTCATCTACTTCGTTGAAGTGCGGCAGCGCCTTGCCTGCGTAGAGTTCTTCTCCAGTTTGGGCGTGGTAGACGGGCGGACGATCAGGATTGTTGAGCAAGCCTTCTACCAGATCCGAGGCGGGCGTCATATCTTTCAGTCCCTGCTGGTATTGAATGCCGATAGCAGCGCAACCGAAGTCATGGGCGATGCGTACTGCCGCGATGTACATCTTGCACTGCTCAAGTATTTGCGCGTCGGTCAGATCGGTATCGGGATTGGGACCTGTGACAAACTTCATGCCGCGCCGATCCAGCCAATCGCGCACCTGCTGGGCTTCGGCATCACTGACAGCACGCATTCCCGCTACCAGACCGGATTGACTGAGCCGTTCCTTATAAATGCCGGTCGGATTGAGCAATTCGTCGTCGATGATGGCGTTGTACATACCCATGCAGCCTTCATCGAACACTCCGATCACGGCTTTCTCGCGCTTAAGCTGCGCTGCCAATACGTGTCCCAACTCTACTTCGGCTGCTGGCAGCGTTTTGACATCGATCTCGCGGACGTGGGAGGTGTCGTGCTTGATTGTGCCTGTGCGAATCCACTCGCGGATGCCTTTGAGAAAGAATTCGTCGTCGAAATTCTCGCTCCAGATAGTGCTGTATTTAACGCCCATCTTGGTGAGCGATCCATTGAGGTTGAGCAGCCCGACCAAGCCGGGGAACTCCCCCGACCAGTTGGCGACGGTGAGGATAGGTCCGCGATGATCGCGCAAACCCGCGAGGACATGATGGCTGTACTGCCAGACTGCTTCTGCCACGATCAGCGGCGCGTCGGGATGGATGTTCCTGAAGACATCCATGCCCATACGCTGATTCCAGATGAAGCCATGCTTAAGTTTTTCGTCATAACCATGACCACGCATCACCTGCCAGCCTTCACGGGCGAAGGCAGCGGTAACTTTCGCTTCCATATCCGCTTGCGTTTGCCAGCACACTTGATTGGCGGAGAGGCGCAGATCACCGCTGGCGACGAGGATCGCGGTATCGTGCGGTAGTGGCTGCGGTTCACTAAGTTTGGGGAGCACATAAGTAGAAGTGGTCATAAAAGAAACGTCCTTGTTTTGCTCGTTACGGTTCAGTAGCTGAGGTATGCTTGAGAATTGTAGCGAGGAGCAATAATTTATGCTTACCGGAAAACTTCTTCATCCCACTATTTTGAAAGTGCTCGGATCATCGGGGCACGGCAGCGCTATACTGATCGCGGACGGCAATTATCCTTTCAATACTGGCTCGAACGCCAGCGCCGAGCGCGTGTTTCTCAATGTGGCGCCGGGATTGCTGACGGTGACTCAAGTGTTGGAGGTGTTGACTAGCGCCATTCCCATCGAAGCGGCGCATGTGATGACTCCAGACGATGGCAGCGATCAGTCGATCTTCGCGGAATTCCGGCGCTTGCTGCCCGATCTGGAACTGACCAAGCATATGCGCTTTCCGTTTTACGATCTGGCACGGAAATCGGATGTTTCGCTGGTGATCGCCACCGGAGAGCAGCGCGTGTATGCCAATCTGCTGCTGACGATTGGGGTTGTGCCGCCGCCGAAGTAGGAATGGATTAGCCTCACCCCTGACCCCCTCATCCACTTCGTGGAGAGGGGGAACCGAGAGGCAACCGTAGAATTATTACGCTTACGGTTGTTCTGTGGTTTGCAGGTAGACATCGATCTCTCCGACGTGCCCCTGCAAATTGGGGATCTGTACGCCTTCGTGGATCAGACCTGCCCAACATTTCTGTGGATTGAGTGTCTTGAAGTAAGTGGTCATGCGGATCGCGCCCCAGACTGTCGCTTTCTGTCCGGGCATCAGGTAGTACAGCGTTTGCCCATTGTCCTCGACTTTGGTCAGTTGATCGGGTGATCCGAGTGCCCACCGCCACGGAAATGAGGTGGTGGTGCGCTCACACTCGATGCCGACACGCCATCCGCCAGTGGAGAAATCAAGACTTTCAGCCGCTTGCATCGCGCCCGCCGTTTGCTCGTACTGATAGACCGTGCCGGGGAATGGTCCTAGCGTGCGGATCGGCGTCATGCCGTAGTTAGAGACGACCAGCGAGAACAGCAGCAGATCGCTTTGTGGTAGCGAAATCGTGGTGATCTGCGACTGCGTAACTTGAGGCGCATCTACCGTTTTGCCTGCTGTTGCTGCATCGGTGTAGTAGGCATCCTGATAAGGTAGGGTTGCCCACGTCACGGTGCGTCCGGTTTGCTGTGCCACGATCTCCGCTTGGGGTAGACCACCACCCTTGAGCGTGACGATACGTTGATCGCGCATCCGCTGACCTTCGGGGTCTTGCGCCTCCACAACCAGCGTGTAATCGCCGTCAGGCGGTGGCGCGTTGTTGGTATCCACACCTGCGTCGTAGTCGAATTGGCGCACGGTGGGATCAATCGCAGCGGGATTCGCGCCGAGATCGCGCTCCGGCACGTAGAACGGTCCTAAGCCTTGCGCTTCCAGCCAGACTCTGACCTGTGCATCCTTCGCCATATAGACATTGATGGTCAAGCGGTCATCGTAGCCATCTTGGTTGGGCGAAAAGACTGTCGGTGAGACTTCCAGATTCAAAATCGCCGGAAACAGAGGATCGCCATCGGCTACGATCAGCGTGCCGCTTGCCTGCGCCGTCTCGCCATTATCGGCTTTAGCTTCCACCGTCCACGCATACTCGCCGTTAGGGATCAGGCGCGATTCCACTGTGCCGACGAAAGTCTCAGTGGGCAATACGTAGCCTGCGACCACACCGCTAAACTGCACCGAATACTGCCCCACCGGACGGCGTTCATTCTCACGGAACTTAAATGCCTCGTTGGTCGTATTATTGGTGAAGGTGATCGTTACCTCGGCGTTGCGATTCACGGTGTAAGTCAGCACCGTCACGTCATCCTGACCATCGGCGTTGGGTGTGATCCGATCCGAGGATAGGCTGACATCCGCTAACAGCGGCTTGTTGGGATTGACCAGCAGCGAACCAGCAGCGATCACGATGAGGAGCGCGATCAAGGCGACCAATAGTAGCAGCAGCGGCGGTAAACGCATCGAGGTCACGAGGTATCCTATCCGAATGAACCGTAAAATCAAGCGGCGTAGTCTAGCCCGCTGCTGATCGACCTGCAACCAACGACTATAATTCGCAAGGGATACGATGCAGCGGAGGTCGTGATAGCGAGTGAATGGAGCCTGAACTGGAAAAGAAACGCGAATTGATGGAACCCGAACTGCCCGATGCGGTGACGTCTGGATCAACCCCTCAGAGCGCAAGTGGTGTCCCTGCGCCACCGCTGGAGTCCAGTGATCTGGATCGGCTCTTTCCGTATGGCGCTGGGGAAGATGATGCTGACGACGGGCGTAAGAAGAAGAAACAGCAGACGCGGGGAATCATCAGTATGGCGCTATTTGTGCTGGCAGCACTGGCGCTGATGGCTCTCGGGCTGGCGATGGCGATTGCAACACAGGTTGCCACTACAACGGAAGGTTATAACGTGGCGGTCACTGTTGCCTCACGGATGGGCGAACGCTACGATGTCCCCGATCAGATGCCGCTAGATGCTGAATTGGTCGGCGCACTTAATGAGAACTGGCAGCAGGGCGAACTACAACAGCTTCAATGGCATAGCTGGTTGATTGATGTTACGGCAGGCGATCAATTCACCTTTTTCGTTCGGTCGTTGAACGATGTCGATGTGCTGCCGATCATCGGTGTGTACGACAGCGCAGGCAGGAAGCAAATCTCTGCTAATGTGCGCAGCGCCGAGGATAAAGACATCACCTTTCTGTTCAACACGACGGGGAAATATTGGCTGCTGGTTGGCAGCATCGGCGGCGTGGCGGGCAAGTATGAGGTTAGAGCGCAGAAGCAACCGTAGCAGGGCAAACAAAAAGCAGGCTGTGATCGCCTGCTTTCATTCTTGTGCCGAAGGTGGGAGTCGAACCCACACGAGCGTAAGCCCACTACGCCCTGAACGTAGCGCGTCTGCCAATTCCGCCACTTCGGCATTACTCAATCTATGAGATTGTGTCGCGTATTTTAGGAGCGATGCGGGTAACTGTCAAGCCCTGATTTATCCCTTCTCAACGCTGCTCAAAAGTTTCAGCGGACAGACGCCGTTGCCCGTCAGATAGCCAGCATTGAATAGCTGCGTGGCATAGTCCACGCCCACGTAGCGCAAATGCCACGGCTCATACTGATAGCCCGTCAGCGCCTCGATCCCGCGCGGATAGGAGATGATAAAGCCGTAGAGATGAGCGTTCTCCTCGAAGAATTTCCACAATCCGATGTTGCCACCCGCCCCGCGATCAAAGGGTACGCAGCCCGCGCAGTTGAGATCAACCACCGTGCCCAACTGATGCTCCGAGTGTCCGGCGCGTGCTGAATATTGTGCTGCGCGTAGGATGGCAATTCCTTGGGCTGTGGTCGCGTCTAGCTTGGCAGCCGCCAGATTATTGATCTCGAAGCTGACCCAACTGGCGAACGTCCGCACCTGCTCATCATAAGAGCGGTAGGCAGAGGTGACTACAGCAGAGTAACCCGCTGCTCTGGCGGCAGTAAAAAGATCGGTCAGCGGCGTTTTGACCTCAGTGCGGACCATGCCGCCACCGGGGAGTTCCGTCCGAACGAGAGTAGGCACATAAGTTGATGGCAGCGTGTGCAGGCGATCCACTGGATAGTACATGCAGTCGGTGCAGGTGGCGATCTCTACGGGACCGATGTCCAGATTGCGCGGGCAAGTGAATGGTGAGGCTTGACCCACCGCCGCTGCTGCGATCTGCGCCTGCAATTCGTCGGAGACAGAATAAGTGGGCAGCGGTTCGAGCGTGGGTTTAACTTCCACTATCGCGCCCTGCCGGAAGCCGAGATAAGTACCGACTACCGCCAGCAAGATCGCTGCAAGCTGCACGCCGATCCACAGAACGCGCCGTCCGCGTGATGTTTCTGGCGCTGGCGGTGGTAACTCCGCCTCTGCTTGCGCCCGCGATTGGATGTATTCTTCTAGCGGATCGTAGCCGCGCTCAAATGGAGACTCGGAGTCGTCCGGTATATGCTGTGGAGATTCGTCGGTCAAACGTTAGCCCGCCAAATATTGCTTGAAAAAGGTGTCGAGGCGTTGTGAATATTCCGCTGGCGCGTAGTTGAACGCCTCGCCATGCGAAACACAACCAACTTGCCAGAACTGCACATTCACGCCTGCTGACTTGTAGGCATTATAGAGGTCTACGCCGTGATGTGCATCTACGATTTGATCCTGCTGACAGTGAACATCGTAGATCGCTTGATCGTTTTGTTTGAGTGTCGCTGCCTCGCCAATCGGATTTACCTCGAACACACGATCACCGGTACGCAGCCAGCCGAGGATTGCCGCACCGGGGACAATGAACGACGGGAGTCCAGCGGTATGCGCCTGTTCTCCCAACACGGTCAGCGCGTTGGTGTAGCCGCTATCTTCCCAGACGGCGCGGATTCGTGGTTCTGCCGCTGCCGCCAGCAATGAGCTTGCCGCCCCCATTGAAATACCCACCAAGCCGATCTGCGAAGGTGCGAAGCCACGAGTCAGTAGAAAATCGAAGCCGCCGAGCACATCCCAGCGCTCCGAGTAGCCGAAACTGATCCGCCCGTTGTCTACAGTGCTACCGCCGCTGTCGCTGAGATCAAGCGTCAGAACTGTGTAGCCAAGCTGGTTCATCATCCCTGCGCGATCTCGCATGTGCTGCACATAGCGTGAACTCTGATAGCCGTGGACATTGATCAACGCCGGAGCGTTAAGCGATCCTAATTGCAAGAAGGCGTGAACCATGTAATTCTGCCCGCGCGAGGGGAATTGTACTTCTTCGTAGTCACCCTCCGGTGTGGTCGGTGCGAATTGAGTAGAAGGTAGTGAGGCAGTATCGTAGCCGATCCAGCAGGCGACGCCGTAGGTGAGCAGCAGCAGTACGACAATAACCGTAAGTGCAGAAAATACGAAGCGGCGTCTTTTCATGGCGACCTCGACAAACTGAATTGAGTGGTTCGGGTATACCACAAACGCTGATGTTCGTACCACCTGACGAACGAGACTGTTTGAAACTCGCTTCTGTTTGTGCGCGTATACTGTTAATGGATCGAAGCGCAACAGGAGATGTAATTCATGCGTATTCGTCGTCTGAGTTTGTTAGTGGTACTGACTTTGTTATTGAATGCAGCGTTCGTCATTTCCCCTTCAAAAGTTGCCCGCGCTCAGGATGTGCCGGGACTCGCCTCTTATGCACCACCGGATTCTGCCGTATTTATCACCCTACGAACCGATGATGCCTTCTTCGACAGCTTAGATGCCGTGATCAAGCAGATCGGCGAGAAGCTGCCCGGTATGGTTCCAGCGATCAATGTGCGCGTCGCCCTGTCGTTGGCGTTTACGCAGCTTGGCTGGAACTTCGAGAGTGATGTACGTCCTGTACTGGGCGATCACATCGCTTTGTTTATGAGCGGCTTGGAAGTCCTCACCGATGAAGACACGACCAATGACAACAATGTGAATGTCGCCTTGATTCTGGACATCAAGGATCGTGCGGCGGCGCTAACTTTACTTGATGAACTACTGACAAAGCAGAAAATCAGTCAGTTTTTCGACAAGGGCGAAGAAGGAACCTACACCATCTACCGTCCTAGCGAGGCGTATCGTCAGTCGTCCGGCACTCCCAGCGTAGCAGCAGCTCCGGCTGCCGCAGCAGTTAATGACAACGCGATGATCATCGGCACGGAAGCAGCAATCGACGCGGCTGTGGCAACGAAAGCCAAGCTGTTCGAGCAGGATAAGTTCAAGAACACGTTAGCACTGCTGCCAGAGTCGAGTTACAACCTGCTAGCATATATCGACACCGGCGCCCTGATTAAGGCGGGCTTCGAGGCGTCGATGAAACGCGGTATGGGCACAGGAATGGGCATGGGCAGTATGGGTGCGGATGCTGCCAAGTCGATGGAGATGATGCAGAAGGTGTTGGATGCCATCGGTCCAACTGCCATCGGCGCAACGATCCTCGCTGATCGTTCGCTGACTATCGACGCGGCGCAGACGATTGCAGATCCGACGGCACTGGCGGCGCTAGGCATGAGTATGGCTTCTTACGAGCCGATTGACGTCGAGTTTGCCCGCCATGTACCAATCCATGCCTCGGCGTTCGTGCAGTTCAAGAATGTCGCCGCCCTGTATGACAGTGCACTAAAGAACGCGACTTCGATGGCGGCGCAACAGGGTCAGGACGTTGAGCAGATCAACAAGCAGATTGAGGAATTCCAGAGCCAACTGCTCAAGGAAACGGGCATCAATCTGCAAGAAGATGTGCTCAGTTGGTTAACTGGCAATGTGATTGTGTTCAGCCAATATGATGTGCCTAAACCGGGGTCAGCGACGATCTTCAACTCGCCGTTGTATCCCGATCAGGAACCAGCCAATCCGCTGCATCAAGGCTTGATCATTGAAGCTAGCGATACCGCCAAAGCTGCCGCGCTGGTAGCCAAATTGGATGCGCTGCTGCAGCGTGCCGCGACGGATGGCAAATTCAAGGTCGCTAAGGAAACGATCAGCGGCACGGAAGCGACAGTTGTGACGGTATCTGCCCCGCTGCCTTCGGGCAAAACCGCATCGTTCGACATCGTGATCGCTTCAAATGATGAAGTGTTCGTGATCGCTACCCGCGGCGCTGCAACCGCGATCCTCGCTGGTCAGCCGGGCATTACCGACGATCCCGCCTTCAAAGCGGCACAAGCACTGGCGCTGAAAGATACTGTAGGCTACGGCTATATGGCTCAGTCCGGTTTTGCGCTGCTCGGTGATCTGGCAATCGCCGCGGCGCAGCCCGTTAGCGCGACCTTCAGTTCCATTACTGCCGATCTGAGTGGCACGCCGATGCCTTCACCGACGCCGCAGGACGAGGGAGCATTGCGCGAGCAATTGCGGAAGCAGTTTGAACAATCACAGACGATGGTAAGGACTATCGTCTCGCTGTTTGACAGTGCCTTCGCTAGCAGTTCAGTGGTCGACGGAACAAATTCAGTATCCCGCCTTGTGCTGTCGTTAGCGAAGTAGGGCGCAAACGCACAAGCTAATGTGAAAAACGAGAAAAGGGAGAGCGTTAGGCTCTCCCTTTTGTTTTATGGGTAGACACGAAATTAGTCACTACGCACAATTAAGATGAAAATAGTTAAGCGCTTAACTATGTTTTGTTAGAAATTGCAGATTGATTATTATGAGGGCGATTGTTAAAATGGGAGCAAGTGAGCCAGTTGGATACTCTGCTTTTTATCTAGAGTAGTCCGACGTAAACCTTTACTTACGCTAGAGGACTGACTAGAGGAAGGGACGCAAGTCATCTTCAGAACTACTGTACTCAACGGGTGATCCCCATAAATATAGCGTACTTAAAGGTTTTTTGGGGGAGAGAAATGTCTGCTTATCTGGTCGTTGATGTAGAAGATTTATTGGGAAGTTTACAGAATCGCTCTTTTGCTGTCGATCTCCACGATCTGGCAACACGGCTGCGTGGTACGGCTGCGCTAGCTGCTGGTCTGTCGAACATGGACATGCTCAAAGCTATCGCCGTTGCCGATTGGGCAAAGTACACGGGCGCGAATGTTGAGCAGGTTTTTGAAGGTGTGGGATTTGAGACGTTTAACACTGCTGATCGCCAGCGGATGGCGGAAGCGCTGCTGCTGCAATATTTCTCCTACGATCCTGAACCCGTCGATGAATTAATTCTGGTAAGTGCAAACACGGACGTGATCAGTCTGGTCAACCGTGTGAACATGAATCGCAACGCGCGCGTACGCATCTGGGCAGATCAACTCCCGCCGGTTGAAGGCGTGATCTACCAGCCGTTGGAAGCCATCCTCGGCATCCAAACCAAGTCGGTAGCACTGTACATCGACTTTGAAAACATCGCGATTAGCCTGAATGAGAACGGTTACGCCGTTAATCTGGATCGCCTGATCGAGGGCTTGAGCACGCACGCTTCTGCGCACGGACAGATCAAACGGATGGCAGCGTATGCACCGTGGGGTCAGCGTGGCAGCTTACCGCCACTGGTCGATCACCTAGGACGCGAAGTCTCTGATGATGCTCCGAGCCATCTGGCTCTCGCCAACATCGATCCGGTGTACAACCTGCCGGGTAAGAACAGCGCTGACATGCGTATCGCCAAAGATGTATTGGCGGACAGCACCCAACCCAATGCGGCGGATATTTTCATCATCGCCAGCGGTGACCGCGACTTCAACGATGTCTTCAGCGCCTTACGCAGCCGCAATAAGCAGGTGATCGTGTGGGGCGTGCGTGGCAGCACCAGCCGCTTAGTGGAAAGCAATCCGACGCTGCAACTGGAATTCCTCGACGATTTCCTATCGCTGCAAAAGCATGAAGCCGTAGGACAACTCTATACGTCAGCGCAGGCAACACCTGTCGGCGCGGCGACAGCCTTCACGCCATCACAGTGGTCAACGGTAGTGATCCAGTATGATCGCTTGGCGGAAACGTCAAACGGCAACGGAGTCACGTTGGAGGCGCTACAAGATCAGCTCCGCAGCGTGAACGCCGTGATCTCTCCGGCACGCGGGCGCGATCTGCTGCTGCAAGCGGTAGCGATGGGCATCCTGCGGGTTAACCGTGTGGCTGGCATCGAATATGTACAACCCGTTGCCGATCACAGCATCGTGGAGCGCACGCGCTTAGTGCGAGATCGCATCGTTATGCGGGTCGCCAATACACTCGATGTGCGAAGCTGGGAATACATCAATTATGGCTTCCTGCTCAAGGGCATTGCCATGGACCGCGATCTGGATCGTCCGGGGTTGAATGGGGACGATACATGGCGCTCGATCTGGGTAGATAGCCTTGTGCGCGAAGGTCTGCTGGTGCGTGAGATGGTTCCGCATCGCCATAATCCTGAAGACCTTGTGCCTGTGATTAAGCTGCGCGACGGGGATGAAAATGCCGCCAGCAAACTGCGGGTGAATGGCAGCAGTGAACCCTCCTACGACGATCTGGAATTTAATCCTGTCCAATCGCCGCGTGACGTTGAAACTGACCAGATGATGAAGCGAATCGTGGTCAGCGTGGATCAGTTCACCAGCTATCGTGGTTTTACGTGGTGTCCATTGGGCAGCTTACATCGCCGCCTGCGCGCCTTCGACTCTGGTGTGGTCTTCCAGCGCAGTGTGGAATGGCTGCTGGAATTGAAAGCGGTAGTGGTGGATGCGTACGAGAATCCGCAGAGCAACTTCCGCACCAAAGGTATCTCGTTGAACCGTGAGGCGTCAATGGTCAAGGAAATGACCGTGGAGCGCGACGAGTTCATCCGTTCGCTGCTGAATTTATACGAGCAGCGGCTGCCAATCAACTTCATGACTCTCTCGCAAGAGACGAACTTGAACGACGCTGCGCTAGAACTGTGGATTTCGATCATGCAGGCGGAAAATGTGCTGAATCCTGTACCCGGCAAGCCCGGACTATACAGCTTGTTCCGCACTCACCACACCGTTAATCAGGTGGCGGACAAGCGCGAAGATGAAGCTACGCCGGAATAAATAACTCTGCTAGTCGGATGCTCCTAATCACACGATGATCAGGAGCATTGCTTTTTTACCCTCACATTTCAATCTCCTTAAAGCTGTTGGCTGTAAAGCGTAAATTCCGGTGATTTGCTGACCCATTTCGTAGCAGATGCCGACTTGCTTGCGCTACAATTGACGACAGAATATTTGTTCTTAACATCCTCAGCATTCAGCAGGATAGCCGATGAAGCCAATGTCGTTTGATTTCCAGTCCCGTCGATCTATGGTCGTGGCGCGCGGTGGTATGGTCTGTGCCAGCAATCCACTGGCGGCGCAGTCAGGTTTGCAGATTCTGCGGCAGGGCGGTAATGCGGCGGACGCGGCGATAGCGACGGCGGCGATGCTCAATGTCACGGAGCCTGCTTCGACAGGGATCGGTGGCGATTGCTTCGCGCTGTATTACGACGCCAAGACCAAACAAGTGAGTGCGCTCAACGGCAGCGGACGAGCACCTGCCGGACTGACGTTGGATGTGGCACGCAAGGAGAATCCGCACGAGATCGGGATGCGCAGTCCGCTGGCGATTTCGATTCCCGGCACGGTGGCGGGCTGGAACGATTTGCTAACACGACACGGAAGGATGACGCTGAAGGAAACGCTTGCCGATGCGATCCGCTATGCCCGCGACGGCTATCCGGTGGGCGAAGTGTTTGCCACGGGCTGGCAATTTTCCGAGTCGATGCTGCGGAACAGTCCCAACACGGAGGAGTATCTACCAGCGCCGAAGCCCGGACAACTTGTGAAGCTGCCCTCTTTGGCGCGTTCTCTACAACAGATCGCCGAAGGCGGCACCGAGGCATTCTACACGGGCGAGATTGCGGACGCTATCGTGAGAACAGTGCAAGAACTCGGCGGTGTGATCACGCACGACGATCTGAAGAAGCACATCTCGACATGGGATACACCAATAACGACGACCTACCGCGGCTTGACGGTGTATCAATGCCCGCCGAATGGACAAGGTTTGGCGGTGCTGCAGGCATTGAACATCGCCGAAGGCTGGAATCTAGCGGAGATGGCGTGGGATTCGCCCGAACGCTTGCATCTGATGATCGAAGCGATGCGCCTAGCGTTTGCCGACACGCGATATTACGTTGCGGATCAAGCGTTCAGTCCCGCGCCGTTGGATTGGCTGTTGAGCAAAGAGTACGCGGCACAGCGGCGGGCGATGGTATCCGCTGATCGCGCGATGCAGCCACCGGATTATGGCAAACCATTAGCCGGATCGAGCACGGTATATCTGAGCGTGGTCGATGGCGAGGGGAATGCCTGCTCGTTCATCAACAGTTTGTACGCTGGCTTCGGTACGGGGATCGTGGCGAAGGGGACAGGCATCTTCCTGCAAAACCGCGCCGCGCTGTTCTCGCTCGATCCCGATCATCCGAATGTGGTCGCGCCGAACAAGCGCCCCTTCCACACGATCATTCCCGGTCTGGCGCTGGAGAGCGGTGATCTGTGGGCGAGTTTCGGTGTGATGGGTGGATTCATGCAGCCGCAGGGACAACTTCAGGTGCTCGTGGCGATGCGCGACGATGATCTCAATCCGCAGGAGGCGCTCAACCGCCCGCGTTTCTGCCTAGAAGACGGCACAGTTGATAGTTTATTGGCGCTAGAAGATGGCATTCCGCCTACGACCATGAAACGGTTAGCAGAATTAGGACATAACGTCAGACCGATCAGCGGCTTCGAGCGCCGTCTGTTCGGGGATGGGCAGATCATCAGGCGAGATGCACAATCAGGCGTCTTATTTGGCGGCAGCGATCCGCGCAAAGATGGCTTGCCAGCGGCGTTCTAGGCAGCGGATTCTTGCATATTTCTACCTTGAACTAACAGTAGGTGGGGGGTAACATTGCCCGACACACTATCGGATTTGGCGGTGAAATGACTCTTAGCTACGAAGATGCCCTCGATTACCTGTACAGTCTGATCAATTACGAAGTCAAACGTCCCGAACGGTATACGCCGGACGTGATCAGTCTGGAACGTCCGCGCAAGCTGATGGCGCTGCTCGGCGATCCGCAGGAAACCTACCCGATCATCCATGTGACGGGAACGAAGGGCAAGGGTTCGGTCAGCGCGATGTGTGCCAGTATCTTACAAGCAGCCGGGCTGCGTACTGGCTTGTATTCCTCCCCCAATTTACAGGATTTCCGCGAACGTTTCCGCGTCAATGGCGAGATGATCGAGCAAAACACGCTAGCGAGCATCGTTGAGCGTATTCGATCCGCGGTGGAGCAAGTGCCGGGATTGACGTGGTTCGAGGTCATTACGGCAATCGGATTCCTGTATTTTGCTGAAGCAAAGGTAGACATCGCGGTGATCGAAGTGGGCTTGGGCGGTAGGCTCGATTCGACCAACATCATTCGCTCTCCGCTTGTCTCGGTGATCACCAGCCTGAGCTACGATCATCAGCATCTGCTGGGCAATACACTGGCGGAGATCGCTTACGAAAAAGCAGGCATTATCAAAGAGAATGTGCCAGTAGTCAGCGCCCCACAGTGGGATGAAGCACGCGGCACATTAGAGCGCATCGCTGTGGAGCGTAACGCGCCGTTGACGCTGGTTGGTCGCGACTTCCTGTACGCCGCAGAAGCAGGCGATTTTAACGGGCAGTGGTTTAGCGCTCATGCTCCTGAGCAGCCTGAGCAGCGTTACTGGACGCCCCTGATTGGTGAGCATCAAGCGATCAATGCAGCGGTGGCGTTGGCGGCATTGCGGCACGTCCGCGCACAGGGATTCGAGATCGATGGACGAGCAATAGAGACAGGCCTGAAGCTGGTCAATTGGCCCGGACGACTGGAAGTCGTGCGCCGTGCGCCGTGGTTGGTTTTGGATGTAGCACACAATGCGGAATCGGCACGGCGGCTGAAAGAAGCACTAACGACAGCATTTCCGGTATTGCCACAGGGGAAGCTGATCCTGATCTTCGGGGCGTTCACCGACAAAGATGTGAAGGGGATGATGCGTGAACTGCTGCCGATCACCGCGCACTTGATCCTGATGCAGCCCATTAACCCGCGTGCCTTCGATACCGATCAGTTGCGACAGATGGCACAGGAACAAGGGTACACAGGCGAGATCGAAGCGTTCCCTTCGGCAGAAGAAGCGTTGAAACGAGCGGAAGAAATCGCACGAGCACAGGACATGATCTGCGTGACCGGATCGCTCTCAGTAGTAGGCGAAATGCGGGCGGTATTGGGATTGGCTCCAGCACGGGCGGCGTATTTGGATGAAGCGGAAGTACAAGCAATACAGTCGCAGACTATTGGTTGATGTCGAAGTAAACTGAATTGAGTGGTGAGCAAATGCAAGTTCCCGGTATGAATGACTTTTACAGCGTGCACAACGCCGATCCCGATAAGGACGGCTTGATCGAGTGCGCACTGATTCCTTTCCCTGAGTTGGTACTGTATCCCAACATGGTGACCCCGTTGTTCATCGGACGCGAACGCTCGGTAGCTGCTTTGCTGGCGGCACAAGCGCATAACGAGACGGTGATCGGCGTGGCGCAGCGCAATGCTGCCCAAACGGAGCCGACGATCAAAGATTTGTTCAGCATCGGCACGGAAATGGCGATGGGTCGTCCGATGCGGATGCCTGACGGCAGTACTAGCGTACTGGTGCAGGGGCGCCGCCGCGTCGAAATTGTCAAGGTGATCCAGACGGTGCCATATATCCGCATCAAGGCGCGTCCGCTGACAGAGCCAACGGAACGCAGCCGCGAAGCTGATGCGCTGCGCCGCGCAGTGTTGACCTTATTCGATAAATGTGTACAGCTCAATCCTAACCTGTCGGAAGAGTCATACATTTACGCGATGAACATTGACGAGCCGGGCTGGTTGGCGGATTTGATCGCCTCCACGCTCGACTTGAAGATCGATGAGCGTCAAAACTTGCTGGAAATGCTCGATCCGATTGAGCGCTTGCACCGCATTAGCGTGCTGCTGGGGCGCGAATTGGAAGTGCTGGAGATCGAGGAGCAGATCAACGCGCAAGTGCAGCAAGAAGTCAACCGCGGTCAGCGGGAGATGTATCTGCGTGAACAAATGCGAGCAATCCAGAATGAACTGGGCGAGATCGACATCTTCCAGCAGGAGATCAATGACCTGCGGGAGCGTATCGATCAGGCGAATATGCCGCGCGAAGTGCAAGATAAGGCGGTAAAGGAACTCTCGCGGTTGATGATGATGCCGTCGATGGCTCCTGAAGTGGGCATCATCCGCACCTATCTCGATTGGCTGCTGGAACTGCCGTGGTCGAAAATGTCCGAGGATAATCTGGACATCGACAATGCGGCGAAGGTGCTGGACGCTGAACATTTCGGCTTGCCCAAAGCGAAGGATCGCATTCTGGAACACATCGCCGTGCGCAAACTGGCGGCGGATAAGATGCGCAGCCCGATCTTGTGCTTCGTTGGTCCGCCGGGAACGGGCAAGACCTCGCTCGGACGCAGCATTGCTAAGGCATTAGGGCGTGAATTCGTGCGCGTCAGTTTGGGTGGCGTGCGTGACGAAGCGGAAATTCGCGGACATCGGCGCACTTATATCGGCGCGCTGCCGGGGCGGATCATTCAGACGCTGCGCCGCGCGGGTACGGTGAATCCGGTGTTCATGCTGGATGAGATTGACAAATTAGGGCACGATTTTCGCGGCGATCCGGCATCGGCGCTGCTGGAAATCCTCGATCCTGAGCAGAACAACGCCTACTCAGATCACTATCTGGAAGTACCCTACGACCTGTCCAAAGTGATGTTCATCACCACCGCCAACACGCTCGATCCGATCCCGCCAGCGCTGCTGGATCGCTTAGAAGTGATCGAATTCAATGGCTACATTGAAGAAGAAAAGCTCTCCATCGCGGAGAAGTTCTTGATCCCGCGCCAATTGGAGGAACACGGCTTGAGCAACAAGCGGATCGTGTTCGAGGAGCAGGCATTACGCACGATCATCCGCGAGTACACCTACGAAGCGGGTGTGCGTAATTTCGAGCGCGAAATCGCTAATGTGTGCCGCAAATTGGCACGTAAAGTCGCTTCCAAAGAGAAGTACAGCCGCAAGGTGACGCCAGAAGTTCTCTCCGAGTTTTTAGGTCCAGCGCAGTTCTTGCAGGAACGGCTCGAAGATAAGGATCAGGTCGGCTTGGCGACAGGTGTTGCCTACACCGATGGCGGTGGCGATGTAATGGTGGTGGAAGTGATGCTGCTGCCGGGTAAGGGCAACATCACGTTTACTGGTCAGCTTGGCGACGTGATGCAAGAGTCGGCGCAGGCAGCTTACAGCTATGTGCGTAGTCAGGCAAAGATGTTTGACATCAAGCCATCCGCGTTCGACAAAAATGATATTCACGTTCACCTGCCAGAAGGTGCGATCCCCAAAGAAGGACCATCAGCAGGAATCACGCTGGCGACGGCGATGCTTTCCGCTATGACCGGACGTCCCGTACACGGTAAAATCGCGCTGACGGGTGAGATCACCCTGCGGGGCAAGGTGCTGCCCGTTGGCGGCATCAAGGAGAAGATGATGGCGGCGCATCGCGCTGGCTTGCGTAAGATTCTCCTGCCGGATCGCAACCGCAAGGATGTAGTGGAAATCCCGCGCAAGATTCTGGATGAGATGGAAATCCGCTACGTCTCGGAAATGTCCGAAGTGCTAGAGGTTATGCTGGCTCCGGCAGTTACCAAACCCAAGCCAAAATCGCCTTCACGCAGCAAGCGCAGTCCGAACAAGACTAAGCCGAGCACCAGCACTGCAAGACGACCCGGCACCACTCCAAGCACAAAACGACCAGTCAAGACTCCTGCTGTCCGTGTGCAAGCGGCGATAGCAACGCTGGAAGGGTTACCGTCACTGCCGGAGAATAGCTAATGGACGAGTACGCCAATGTCCCACATCTGCAACTTACCACGCCATCGGCACTAAACGAATTGGCGGAGACATTAGCAGCGTTGGCTAATGGGCGCGGTGGTACGGTGCTGCTAGAACTCGGTGCGCTGCCTGTCGATGATGCCATTGATCGCGTCCGTCAGGCTGCCTTGATGATCGAACCAGCACTGCATTTGCCCGGACCGCGTGAGCTGCCCGGACAGCGCAGTCTGGCGGTCACTGTACCTTCTGATCTAGGGCGCGTATTCGGCTTAGATGGTCGCTATCTGCGCCGTGATGGGACGCAAAACCGTGCGCTTTCGGGACGTGAACTGCGTGAACTACTGATGCAGCGCGGGGATGTCAGTTATGAGGAAGAGGCTGTCCCCAACACCACCGCAGATGCCCTAGATTGGATAGCGATCGAGCGTTACGCCGCCCGCGTCAAGACCCGCCGCGAAGCCACGCGCGATGTGCTGATCCGGCGCGGCTGCCTGATCCGGCGTGACGGCAAAGATATACCCACTTACGCTGGTATGGTGCTGTTCGGCAAAGACCCGCAGCAGTATATGCGCGGTGCCCAGATTACGGCAGTACGTTTCGGCGGCGCTTCGATGGGTGATGTGTTCACTCGCCAAGACATCGTAGGTGCGCTGCCAGAGCAGATCCGGCAGGCGGAAGCGTTCATCCTTGATAATCTGCGGCGTAATGTGCGCTTGACGGGCAATATGGCACGTGATGAAGAATACGAGTATCCGTTGGAAGCTGCCCGCGAGATGATCGTCAATGCTGTCTCGCACCGCGATTACAGCATTCGCGGCGATGACATTCGCTTGTTCATCTTCGCGGATCGTTTAGAGGTTAGCAGCCCCGGCAGGCTGCCCGGTCCGGTGACGGTGGATAACATTGCCGATGAGCGCTTTTCACGCAATCCGGCAATCGTGCAGGTGCTCTCCGATATGGGCTTCATCGAACGGCTCGGCTACGGCGTCAACCGCATCATCAACTTGATGCGTAATCAGCAGTTGCCGCCGCCGGAGTTCACTGAAACCGCTGGCGGATTCCGCGTCCGGCTGTTCAATCGTGGGGCAAGCGTCAACAGTCCGTTCCTGACGAACGAGGGTGAGGAAGTTACACTGAACGTTCGGCAGGAGGCGGCGCTAGCACATTTGCGGCGTGACGGCGTTTCGCGCATCACCAACGGCGAATTGCAAGCAATGTTCCCCAATGTACACTCCGAAACGATCCGCCGCGATCTGGCTGATCTGGTGGGCAAGGGAATGCTGCTTAAGCGTGGCGAAAAGCGCGGCTCCTACTATATTCTGTTGAAGGCGAAGGACAAAGAAACAAGCATTTGATCAAATATTGCTCCCGCGTGCTACTGCTGCCGTTATGTCTACTGCTGATCACATCGCTGGCGTGCAATCTCGGTACGGCAACGCTGCCCACCCTGACACCCACGAACACGGAATCGCCAACGCCTAATCCGACTGAAGTGGCGGAAGGCACAGCAACGGCAATAGCGTTGCTGCCTACGGATACCTTGCTGCCAACAGATACCCCCACACCAGAGCCGTCGCTCACACCTACGGAGACGCTGCCACCAACTGTTACGCCGACTGCTACCCCAACCTTCCCGCCGACTCCTGCTGTTGCTGTAGCGATGGACAACTATCAGACGGTGACGATTGCCGATGAGGTGCAGGGCAATATCGGTAATTTGTGGTTATCCTTCGTTAATGTGAATGATCGCGCCTCGGCGACCGCCATCGCAGGCAGTGTCACCCCCGGAACGCCGCCACCTAGCAGCAATCTGGCATCGGTGTATGTGGTGTCACCGAACTTTCCCAATAACCGGATTAAGGTATTGGATTTGCCCGCTTCTACGGATGCCAACGTTTACTGGTCACCAAATGGCGCATACATCGCCTATTACCTAGAAAGCGGCAGTAAATCAGGGTTATATCTGCTTAGTTTAGAAGTTGGCTACGAGATTCGCTTGTTTACCGTTGAAAATCTTAGCCCGCGCGGAATCTTTAGTCCGCCCGTCTGGTCACCGGATAGCCGCCAGATCACGCTGGCGCTGAATACGGGTACTGATCTAGACATCTACTCGGTTGGTCCTGACGCCAATAACTTCCGTAACCTGACGCAGAATCCCGCCTACGACTTCTGGCCCTCGTGGTCGCCAGATGGTCAGTTTATGGCATTCGTCTCGGATCGCGCCTTCTGCAAGACATGGGTTCCCAACGAGCCAGATACCTGCTACGCGCCTGATGCCGCCCCGCCCGATGGTGGCAATCTGTATTTATATAGTGTGGCGACGGGTGAAACGCGGCTGCTTTCGGATGAATGGCTGACAGCCGCGCCGACGTGGATCACCAACTCACGCATTAGCTTCATCGCTGGCGAACGTGGCGAACTGCTGGCGAACAGCGCCCTTAAGTGGATCGATGTCAACAGCGGCATTACGACGCCGATTAGCCCCACCGATAACGGTATTTCCGCATTCGATCCTTCATGGTCGCCTGATGGCAGCAAAGTGGTCTATCAGGAAGCGGGAACAGAAACCGCCGTCGTGGTGCGCGATGCTGCCGGACTCGAATTGGCGCGGTTAACTGACTTCACTTTCCCACGCTTCGGCTTTTCCGGCGCATGGTCGCCCGACGGTTTGCGCTTGGTGCTGGCAGGACGCGGCGGGCAGTGTCCTTACGGCTTGATCGTGCTGAATGCTGCTTTCGAGTCGATCTACCGCGCGCAGCCACGCCCCGGTGCGTGCGATCCGGTGTGGTCACCAGACGGACGCTACATCGCTTTTTCTGGCATCATGCCGGGTGAAGATGGTGTTTTTAACGTCTACATGTCCTCGCCCTCAGGTGGCGGCACACGTAATATTACGGGGGCGCTCGGCGGTCAGATTCGCCCCCTGTGGTGGGTTGGGTTGCAGTAGGAAAGATTTGAATGTGGGCAGGATTGCAACCGTCCCACACAACTCTACTATCTAAAATTCCTCAACCGCTTGGACAAAGACCGCTTGTGGCACCTCTACGACATGCCCCGTCGCAGTCAGTTTTCCCGTCTCGTTATTGATACGGAACGTGACCACATTACCACTATCCTGATTCGCCACCAGCAGATACTTCTGGCTGAGATCGAAATTGAAATTGCGCGGTTTCTTGCCGCCTGATGGCACTGTTTCAATCAGCATTGGCTCGCCCGACTCCTGATCGATGGCGAACACAGCAATGCTATCATGTCCGCGATTGGAACTGTACAGGAAGTGACCTGACGCCGAAATCCGCAGATGCGCGCCGGACTTCTCTCCTGCCCAATCTGCTGGCAGCGTGGATACCGTCTGAATGTGCGTTAACGTACCTTGAGATGCATCGAAACTATAAGCACCCAGCGTGGAATCAAGTTCGTTGGTCACATAGACAAAACGTCCGTTGCGGTGAAACTCGATGTGGCGCGGACCAGCGCCTTTCACTGTATCAACGTGACTGTGCTCTATCAACGCACCCGTCTCGTTGTTCCAAGCGAAGATCAGCACTTGATCGCGTCCCAAGTCAGCAACGAATAGATAACGCCCACTCAGATCAAAAACTGCGCAATGCGGATGCGAGGTGTATTTGCCGCTCTCATCAAGATAGATCGTTTTCGCCGCGCCGAGTCCGCCGTCATCATCTATCGGTAAGGCTGTCACGCCACCGAGATAATTGGCGACAAGCAGCCATTTCTCGCGTTCACTCAAGCGCACGTAACAGGGAGCGCCACCGTGCGTCGGCTGCGAATTGATCGGCGAGAACGGGGATGCGTCATCGACGCGCCGCAGACTGCTTACGCCACCACCAGAAACACCCGCAAACTCTGAAGTCTCATTGACTGTGAACAGGCGCAGCCGATCTGCGGAGAAAGTCAGGAACGACGGGTTGATCACGTCCTTGATGGTCTCGCGGAGCGTCAGTTCTCCCGTAGCTTCGTCAAGGTTGAAACAATAGATACTCTCGGGTCGGTGGGGTGGATTACCAGTTTGCTGTGTGTAAGTGCCGATGTAAATCACTTGATTGGTCATCAATTTGTTCCTTAGAGATTAGGGACGCGCTGGCGTGCCATCGGGTAGACGGGTTTGCGTCCACTGCTCGACTTCGTCTGTACACGGATATTTAGCGGCGAGTGCCTCATCGATATCAACGCCGAAACCCGGCTTGTCGTTGGGATACATGTAGCCGCTGCGGACTTCAGGACAACCGGGGAACATCTCATAAACGAGTTCGGGGAATCGACACCACTCTTGAATGCCGAAGTTAGGCGACCACAAGTCCAGATGCAGATTGGCGGCGTGACCCACTGGTGAGACATCAGCCGGACCGTGCCAAGCGGTGCGGATACCGTATATCTGCGCCATGATCGCGGCGTTGCGGGCTGGCGTTACCCCACCAATAGCGCTAATGTGCATACGGATGAAGTCGATCAGTCGCCGTTCGATCAGTGTGCGCCATTCCAGCGAATTGACGAATAGTTCGCCCATTGCCAGTGGTGTGGTGCATTGCGCGCGCAGCCGTTCAAACCAATCAATGTCCTCCGGCGCAAGTGCATCTTCAAGAAAGAACAGCTTGAACTGCTCCAGCGCCTTCGCAAAACCAATGGCATCAATCGGCTGCAAACGTTCATGGATGTCGTGCAGCAGTTCGATCTCGTCACCGAGCGCCACCCGCACCGCTTCGATCATGTTAAGCATGTTACGCACGTAGGCGCGTGGATCGTAGTAAGCGCCCTCTAACGCACCCTCAGGACGCAGATCGCGGGCATGTTTGCCACCGTAGCCACCCATCTGCACGCGGATGAAGCGATAGCCCTGCTCAATGAAACGCTGCGCGTTCTCCACCACTTCTGCCGCATCGCGCCCATCGGCGTGAACGTAGACGCTGGCAGCTTCGCGACATTTGCCACCGAGCAGTTGATAAACAGGCATGTTCGCCAGCTTGCCCTTGATATCCCACAGCGCCATGTCGATTCCCGAAATGGCGTTATTGAGTACCGGACCGTTACGCCAGTAGCCATTAACCATCGCCTGCTGCCAGATGTCCTCGATGCGCTGCACATCGCGCCCGATCAAGAACGGCTTGAGGTGATGCTCAATCGCTGCATGTACAGCATGAAATCTCTGCGTGAAAGTGGAGCAGCCTAGCCCATACAAGCCCGGTTCGGAGGTAATGATCTTGACCACGACCAGCCGTTGCCCCGTTGGCTGCGTCAGGATCACGCGGACATCTTTAATCGTAATAGCTGGCATGTAGTAGTTCCCTGAAAATCTAACACCAAAAAGCGACGCATCGAGTAGCCTGAATTTCTACTCGTTCCTCATTAACTCATCACTCTTTACTTGCGTTCTCTTAGACTGGAGTTCCGGGCGGACTCAACTGTGTGGTCAAGCCGCCATCAACGTAGATTACTTGCCCCGTAATGTAGCTGGCATCCTCTGATGCCAAGAACGCGACTGCTGCGCCGATCTCTAACGTCGTGCCGAATCGGGGGATAGGCAGCCGCTTGGCAATCTCACGCATCTGTTCAGGATTGGCAGGTGGGACTCTTTCCACGTCGATTGCACCCGGCGCGATTGCATTGATGCGGATACCCTCTTGCGCCAGATCAAGTGCCATCGCCCGTGTCATGGCGTCGATAGCACCTTTGGTCATGTCGTAAGGCAGTCCTTCCCAATGCGCGCGGAATCCGCCCACCGAACTGATGTTGATGATCGTGCCGCGTTTGCTAGCACGCATAATCTCAGCCGCACGCATTGCTAATATGTAAGGAGCGCGAATATTGACCGCCAGTTGCACATCGAGTCGCTTTTCTGCGTTGGGATCGAAGAAGTGGTAACGGAATAGATCAGCGGCGTTGTTGACCAGCAGGTCGAGTCTACCGAAGTGATCCAACGTTGTCTTGAACAGGCGCTCGACATCTTCGGCAACGCTGAAGTTGGCATTTACGCTGATAGTCTCCACGCCGAGCGATTGAAATTCTTGTGTTGTCGTATCGATCTCTTGCTGGTTGATGCCGTGAACGACGATCTTCATGCCCTCACGAGACAGCCGCAGCGCGATGCCCTTGCCGATCCCGCGACTCGATCCGGTGATCAGCGCCACTTGATCCTTGAACTCTGGATAGCGTGGGCGAATCGACTCGAATACAGTGGCGATGTCCACATGATCTCCCGACGAAATGAGATAAAAAGCGAGTGCTTGCACTTGCAGCAACGCTGATTGTACCTCTGTATAGAATTTGAGGTGATAGTCGCGCGGATCGACTGTGGGATTAGGAGTTTAGACCATTTCCAGCAAGTTTATCACGGAATTCGGCTTCCAAGACGCCACTGACTCCGATCTCTTGTTTCGCCCGCCGCACCTGATCAATCGCGCCCTCGAAGTCGCTGAGGCTGACCGTTGTTGATCCGCGTTCGACTGCTGCCGCTGCCGCAAGGATCACTGTATTCAGCACATCGCCACCGCTGAGTCCGAGGCTGCGCGATGCCAGCGATTCTGCCGTGACATCAGCGGCAAGCGGCATCTTGGCAGGCAAGTGATAGCGCCACAGCCGTATCAACGCCGCTTCATCTGGTAGTGGGAAATGCACATGCGCGAGGATGCGCCTCACGAACGCCGGATCGTAATTAGCGGCGAGATTGGTGGCGAACAGCACTACACCCTGAAAGCTATCCAGTTGCAGCAAAAGTGTGCTGCGCGAGACGTTGACACCGTAATCCGCTGCCTGCGTGATGTTGGTGGCGCGGCGACTAAGCATCGAATCGGCTTCATCGAAGAACAGTACGGCGTCAGCTTCGCGGGCAGTGTTGAAGGCGGCGACGATATTCTTGGGCGTGTCACCAACGAAGCGCGACTCGATCTGGGCGTAATCCACCCGCAAAATCTTCTTGCTCAGATGATCAGCAATAGCTTCGGCGGCGAAACTCTTGCCCGTTCCCGGTGGACCGTAAAGGTTGATGGCGATGCCGCGCCCTTCGGGATGGATCGACTCCAAGCCCCACTCTTTGTAGAGCACATCGTGATACTGGATTTTCGCCAGTGCAGTGCGTAGTTGGCGTTCCGTTTCCGCGCTCAACACTAGATCGGCAAGACGGCGGCTCGGCGCTTCCGGCGTGAAAAGAGTCATGCGTTCGTTCAAATCCTCAGCGGGGGCGTCCTTCTCGTTCTTACTCCGAGCGTCGGACAACCAGTCGATAGGTGGGGGCATCCGGTGTCGTCACCTTCATTGAGCCAACGGACAGTTGATATTGCAGCGTTTCACCAGCATCCAATTTCTTGAGGATGTCGGCGGGCAATTCTTCGCGCTTGTATTGGCGCACTTCTTCCACCGTCACATATTCATCGCTGGTAACCGCCGTTGCAGGGCGAAATACGGTGCGGAGCGTAGTCGTGATCAACCGCTGACCCGTGACTACAACGCGATCCAAGATCACCAACGCGCTTTGCAGGACGTGCGCCACCTCGCTAAATTGCGCCGAGATGCGATGCACGAAATCGGCAAGCCAGTTTTGCATCGCTGACCAGAACAGCATGATCGCAGCCACCGCCACGCCAGCGCCGAGTAGTGGGAACAGAAAGTTCATCAGCTACTGTCCCTGCGGAATCGCGTAAGCAAGCGTGACAGGTTGACGGGCACGAATTAAGCGTTCGCGGACATCGTTGGGAATCTCCTGCCATGTGATCTCACGCTCGGCACGCCAGCGTAGCACCTGCGGCAAGCGTCCGTTCAGTTGGCGCGGAGCCATGTACGCCTCGATCTCCAAATACTGTTTCTCATCGCGCTGCGAGAAGGTGACTTTAGCATCAACCAATGTCTCGCGGATGATCCGCGCCGTCTCCGCGTACTGATCCGCGCCGCCGAGCAGCACTTTCGTGGCGATCTGCGTGTCGATGTCAGGGCGAGTCTCGTGCAGCCACCCCGCCAATCGCTCCGATACCCACGTATCCACATACTCGCGGTATTTGGTGTCAATTGGTTCGAGCGTATTGCGGATTGCTCGTCCGCCCAAGCCGAATAGTTGCAGCACGCCAGTGATCAGCGCACGGAATAGCCCGATCAAGCAGCCCTGTGGTTCTTCCTGTTGAGGTCGTGTCATCGATCAATCTCCAAGTAACGAGTGGAAAGTGATGAGTAACGAGTAAAGACAATTTGTATTTACTCGTCACTCGTTACCTTTTACTCGTTACTGCATTTGACTTTAGTCGCGTAGTTTCAATTCCAGTTCGACGGTAGCGGTTTGGCGGCGGATGAACTTCTCCCGCACATCGTCAGGCAGTTCGTGCCACGGGACAACTTCGGCGGCTTCCAGTGTGACGATCTCGCCAGTGTCTTTACGCACTTCCGCTTGAATTACGCGCTCGTGTTCGCGCCCACCGAATAGACGGCGGAACAAGATGCGTGCGCTGACTAAGCGCGTTTGCACGATGCCAAGTGCCCGCTGAAAGGCGATCACTAGCCGATCTCCGCCAGCAAGGATCAGCAGGAACGCCTCGCGCACATCCTCACCGAACAGCTTGCCAAGCCAACCAGCCAACTGCTGATTCGCCCATGTAACGATTTTCTGCCAGAAGGCGACTGTTAGCGCCACCACGACGCCTGCCGCTACCACTACCCACACCATCGCATTACCTTACGCTTAAACTGCTGATGCTGACACTTTCTACGCAGTTATAGCAGATTGGTTGCTGGTGGAGAAAAGCATCATCCTCTCCATCTGCTTCTACACTGCCCTATAGAAGGGGAGTCTATACTTCCAAATACAACCCATTAAAAGCCATTTTTTTAATGGGAAAAATGGGCGAAAAATGGGTTATGGTAGGCATAATTTGGAAATCGGTTGGTAAGCAGCAAACAATTGGCGTTTATGCCGTCGTGGTGCTAGTTTTACGCTTGATGATGCCCTGCTGGCAGTACCACTCGTAGGTGTCTTGCAGACTGCGCCGGACATCGATCTCCGGCTCACCGAAAGCTGCCCACGCTTTGCGGCAGTCGAAAAAGACGTTGCGCGTACTTAGACGCACTTGATCGGCATTGATCGGTAACTGGATGTTCAAACGGTTAAGCAATCTGATCGCGCCGACGATGACAGGTGTTGCCGCGCGGGGAATGGGGATAAAGGGTTTGGGAGCGCCGACGATCTCCGCTGTCAGATCGAGCAAATACTTATGTGGCAGACTTTCTTTGCCCACTAAATAGCGTTCACCTTTGACGCCACGCTCCGCTGCTGCGATATGCGCCTTCGCCACGTCGCGGACATCGATCACGGTCATGCCACCGCGCGGATAGACGATCACCGATCCGCGTGCGGCTTCGACTACCGCACTGCCCGAAATCTGATTGAGATCGCCGGGACCGAAGACCGCCGAAGGGTTAACCGCCACTATATCGGAGCCGCGTTCGACGAAGCGCCACGCTTCTTGCTCCGCCAGCCATTTGCTATGACCGTAAGCGAACTGATCCGGCGGTAGATTGAAGGCATCAGCCTCGGTAGAAGGTTGACCATCACTGCGTAAACCAACTGCCGCGCCGCTGCTGGTGAAGATCACGCGGGCGACTCCGCTGCGCTGCGCGATCTCAAAGACATTGCGTGCGCCCTGCACATTGACCAGATACAAACGCGTTTTGCCTGTGCGCCAATAATCGGAAGCTGCCGCCACATGAAAGACCCAATCACAGCCGCGCATCGCCGCTTCCAACGCCGCCGACTCCATAATGTCGCCGATGGCGTGCTCAACGGGTAGATCGCTGACTAGATCAAGCGGAGATTTCGCCCGCCGCAGAATTCGTACTTTATGCCCCGCTTGGATCAACGCTCGCGCGATGTGCGATCCTAGAAATCCGGTGCCACCAGTAACTAACGCTCTCGCCATTCATTCCTCCTAATCGTCTGCGCGATCTTACCGCGTCCGGCGCAGCATTGGCATGAACTGGCGAACGCGCTATGCTTGTGACCAACAATCGCTGATCGGATGTAATCCCGGTGTTATAAGGGGTCCTGCAAGCACCAGAGGTTGAAATCTCTGGCTACAAGACTGGATAAACCCACTGAAGTGGGTTGAAGACTGGAATGCCTCACTTACTAGACGTTCTCAGCACATTGTAGTCGGCGGGTGATCCTCCGATGTTCAGCAGTACCTACCGTGTTATGGAAGCTAACCACCTCAACTCACCTACTGATGACCACAAGTTTGGTGCCCTAACACCGAGAAAAAGCGTGTTAGTGGCACTGTTGACGATGCTGTTCATTCTGCCTCTGATTCCGATCCATGCCCAAGAACCGCCAGATAACGTACTTACCCCTGTACAGCCTGTCAGCGGATCGATCAGCGATGCCGCGCCGCAGCAGGAGTGGACGTTTGACGCCAAAGCCGGACAGACGATCTCGCTGCGGATGCAGATTACGTCCGGCGATCTCGATCCGCTGCTGGAATTGGTCGACGGGCGCGGCAATGTGCTGGCACAAGGCAAGCATGCCAGCCTGAGCAGTGTGGCGGTGCAAGCGGCGGCGATCACCGAGACGGCGACTTATACCGTGCGCGTCGGCAGAAATGGCGGGTCGGCTTCGCAGGGAGATTATCGGTTGTGGCTGCTACCGGGATACAGCTTTCTGCTGATCAACGATCCAATGGATCTTGAAACACCGCTGCGCTCGTGGCGAGAACCCAATGCTTCGTCCCGCGTGGCGCAAGGTAAATTGCGCTTGGCGCTGGAGGCAAATAACAACTTCACATGGACGACGGCGGATGCACTGGGCAACTACCAAGATGTTTATCTACAAACCAAGGTGCAGCTAGAGAATTACAACGCCTACTGGGAATATGGTCTACTGCTGCGCGGCAAACGCGACGGGAATGTGGCTGAGTTCTACATGCTGATGGTGAATAGTCGCGGTGAGTGGCGCATGACCGCCAGTTTACGCGACGGCTTGCGCGTGATCAGCGATTGGACAGCAATGCCCACTACCGCCAAGATTCTGCCGCTGAGCAACAGCATCGCGGTACTGGCACAAGGGGACACGTTCACGCTGTACTTCAACGATGTGCGCGTTGGACGAGTGACTGATGATACACTGCCGGATGCTGGACTCATTGGTGTGGCGGTAGCAACCAGCGTGCGCCCTGATAACATCGTGGCGGCACTGTTCGATGATTATCTGGTCACTGTGCCAGCACCACTCACGGATCAGCCTGCAACTGCACCTGCTACGCTGGAAAACTGGAACGGCAGCAGCGAAACTATCCTTGCGGAGTTGGTGCAAGCAGGTGTGATCCCCTCAGGTGGTAAACCCGGCTTTAGCTTGCCAACTGCGTACGTGTCCAATAATACAGGCGGCAGCATCATCTTCGTCACCCTGATGGATGGTCTCGACTATGCCGACATGATCTACGCTGCTGATGTAGTGTGGGACTCAGATAGCGAGAATATCGCCTGTGCGCTGGAATTTCGGGTACAAGACGGCGCGAATTTCAGCATCATTTACTTTGATCGCAAAGGTGGTTACGGTGTGCGGCAGATCGCCGGAACGGAACTGCCGATTGCGCAGGAGTATGCGCTAACCGAGGCAATCAAGAAGGAAAATCAAGCATCTAATCGGGTGCTGGTGATCGCGCTGGGCAACCGACTGCTGCTGTACATCAATGGACAACTGGTGTCCAATGCCTTTGTGCGGCAAGTCAGCGGATCAATCCTGCTTGCCGCGTATAATTATGAGCGGGCTTCGACTTACTGCGGCTTCAATAACGTGTGGCTGCGTAGTTTCAATTGAGTGAGCATAACAGCGCCGATGTCCAATCCCTTTAGCATCGTTAGTGAAAGTCCAGAGCACACACGGGCGATTGGAGTCGAGTTAGGACGGCGGCTGCGCGGACGCGATGTGATCTGCTTGTCGGGCGATCTGGGCGCAGGCAAGACGTGGCTGACGGGCGGCATCGCGCAAGGATGGGGTGCTCAGGAGGCTGTTCACAGCCCTACCTTCGTGTTCATCCACATTCATCATCATATCAACGATCCGCGCAAGCAGTTGTATCATGTAGATTGCTACCGTCTGACCAGCGAAGCGGACGCGGAAAGCATCGGACTTGTGGATTTGCTGAACGGCGACGATGTAGTGATACTGGAATGGCCTGAACGTGTGATGGATTTGCTGCCTGCTGATCGCCTGTGGATCGATCTCGATCCTGATGACCGCGATCCTGATTCTCGCCGTGTGATCAGCTTCAGCGGGATGGGGAAACGCTACGAGACACTATTGATGGAACTGCGCGTTGCCCTGACCTCGCGCTAATGCTAACTAATTCTTGGACTAGTAATGCTGCTGGCAATTGATACCTCTACTCGTTCCCTCAGTTTGGCGCTCTACGACGGCACACAGGTGATCGCGGAAGCGACATGGGTAACGGAAGGTCGGCATACCGTCGAACTGATGGCTGCGATTCAGGCACTGTGCAAACAGAGTGAGATCGCGCTGTCGTCGTTGACGCTGCTGGCAGTGGCGCAGGGACCGGGATCGTTCAATGGTCTGCGCGTCGGGTTTAGCGCGGCGAAGGGTTTGGCATTGGCACTCGGTTTGCCGCTGATCGCCGTACCGACGCTGGACATCACCGCCGCCGCACAGCCTGTCTTTGATGGTGCGTTGCTCGCGGTGGCACAGGCGGGGCGAGGGCGCGTGGTGGCGGGTGCGTATGACTGGATCGGGGACGGTTGGCAAGCGCGACACGGTGAAAACGATCTCCGCATTGTAGGGTGGGCAACACTGCTGGATGGCATTACGACGGCGACGCTGATCAGCGGTGAGATCGATCAGGACGGTTTGAGCGCGATTCGTCAGGCGATAGCAGATGGTAAGCCCCTACAGGCTGCCCCGCCTGCATTCTGGCTGCGCCGTGCTGGTTTCTTGGCGATGCTGGCGTGGGAGCGCTGGTCGCGCGGGGAGATCAGCGATACGACAGGCGGTGCACCCTTCTATTTACACCAGCCCGGTGTGCCGCATCCTTAGCAGGATATTGCTTTATGCTGACGCTGCGCTACATGACCCCCGCAGATATTCCAACCATCGTAGATATTGATCGCGCCTCCTTCCCGAACCCGTGGACTGAGCGATCTTATAACTTTGAATTGCGCGAGAATCAGGCGTCCCATATGGTGGTATTGGAAAATGGCGAAGCCGATGATCCTATCCTTGGATATGGAGGCTTGTGGCTGTTCGAGGACGAGTCGCACATCAGCACGATTGCGGTGCGCGAGGATCAGCGGGGCAAAGGTTACGGCGAGATCGTGCTGGCGGGAATGATCAACCGCACGCTAGAACTGGGCGCGACATATACTGTGCTTGAAGTTCGAGTGTCCAACGCACCCGCGATCAAGCTGTATCATAAGTACGAATTCGAGATCGTTCACCGCCGTAAGCGTTACTATAACAACGGCGAAGACGCCTATATGATGTACTTGAACCCGATGAATGATGCCTATCGGCTGCGTTTTGATGAGCGCTTCCGCGCCGTGCAGCAGCGCCTGCCTTTTGATGATCTACTATCCGCTGGCAAGCCGTCGTATTAGCGTATTAGAATTGTCCTAAATGGATCGCCGCTGTGAACTTCTAAATCAGTGATAAGGAATTAGCGTGATGACCACGATGAGCTTTGAGGAACGCACTACCGAACTTGACGCCATCGCTGCGGCGGTGCGCGCTTGCGTGAAGTGTCAGTTGCACAAGGGGCGTACCAAAGCCGTGCCCGGCGCTGGTCCTTATAACGCTGACATCATGTTCATCGGTGAAGGTCCGGGCTACCACGAAGATCAACAGGGCTTGCCGTTCGTTGGCGCATCGGGCAAGCTGCTGGAAGAAATGCTGGGCAAGATCGGCTTAAAGCGGGATCAGGTGTTCATCACCAACGTGGTTAAGTGCCGCCCGCCGGAAAACCGCGATCCGCTGCCAGTGGAGATCGAGACCTGCACGGGTAATTATCTGTTCAGGCAGATCGAGTTAATTGATCCAAAGGTGATCGTGACGCTGGGACGTTTCAGCATGGGCTTATTCTTCCCCGGCGCGAAGATCAGCCAGATTCATGGCAAGGCGAAATGGGAAAAGGGACGCGCTTACCTGCCGATGTTCCATCCGGCGGCGGTGCTGCGCAGTCTTGAGTCCATGAAGCCGCAGTACGAGGTTGACTTCCGCAAGCTGCCGGAATTGGTAGAGCAAGCGAAAAAGGATGCCAAGCCCGCTCCATCTGCACCGCCCACGCCGGAAACGCCGAAAAAGGACGACGATCCCCCGTCCGGGAGCAGTACGCCACCTAAACAACTGTCGCTGTTTTGATCTGATTGGGACACCACTAAGGACACCCGTCAGGACAGACGGAGGGACGGTCAGCGATTATCCTTAGCCATGTTGATGAGTTGCGAAGAAAAGCACTAGTACCTCTACTAAGGGAGCAAACAACATGGCTTGGGTAATTGATAACGCTCACACTCGCATTGAGTTCGTGGCGAAACACATGATGATCACTAACGTGCGCGGTGGCTTCAAGAACTACAGCGGCACGGTTCAGATTGATGAGACGAATCCTCAGAATTCTAAGGTGGAAGTTTCCATCGACGTCGCCAGCCTCCAGACTGGTGACGAGAAGCGCGACGGTCACTTGAAGTCGGCTGACTTCTTCGATGTGGAGAAGTATCCCACGATGACCTTCAAGAGCAAGCGTGTGGAACTCCCAGCTCCGAACAGCACCGAGCACTTCAAGCTGATCGGTGACCTGACCATCAAGGATGTGACCAAAGAAGTCGTCCTTGATGTGACCAATGAGGGTCGTCAGAAGACGCCGTGGGGCACGACGGCTGCGGGCTTCACCGCTAGCACCAGTGTCAACCGCAAGGATTGGGGTTTGACGTGGAATGTGGCGCTGGAAGCCGGTGGTTGGCTGGTCGGTGACACGATCAAGATCAACATTGAGACCGAGTTGGTGCAGCAGCCAGAAGCGGTGACCGAAGCCGCCGCCGAGAAGGTCAACTAAGCTGATCTGATCGAGGCGGAGCTGGCAACCACTTCACCAGCAACAAGGCGGACTTCTTTCTGAACGTTCGCATGAAGCCGATGGGTTTCATGCGGACGTTTTCGTTTGACGCCTGATCGAAGATCGAAGCGAACCCGGTGCTAATGCAGTGTTTAGCGCTTCAATCGATGATCGCGCCTGCGGAAATGTTGACCTCTGTTGAGGTGATGGATCGGGCTTGATCTGAGGCGAGGAATGCTGCTACCGTGCCTACATCCGCTAAGGTGGCGGTTCGTTTCAATAGTGTATCCTTGAGAAGCATGTCGGTGATCTGTTGTTTTTCCGGCATACCGTCGGGAATCGACTCGGGTATGCCGCCCGTTTTGATGGTTACGACGCGAATGCCATACTCACCGAGTTCGCATGCCCACTGCCGTCGCAAGCCCTCCAGCGCATCTAGAGACACCTTGAAACCACCCAGACCGGGCAGTGTTTGGGGTCCGCCACCACCGAAGGTCAGAATGACGCCGGATCGCCGTTCGATCATGTATTTACTGGCGGCGCGCGTGGTCAGGAACTGCGTCCGCATCGTAGTGGCAATCGGCTGGAGAAAGTCATCAACCGAAATTTGGGTCAGTAGTGTTTGAACATCGCCAACACTGATCACGTTGAAGGAGATGTCGATCTGTCCCGCTTGCCTGATCACGCTATCGACAAATTCGTTGACGGCAAGCTCATCCAAGGCATCGACTACAGCGGTGTGTGACTCACCGTGTTGAGCGTTAATCTCCGCAGAGACCTCATCCAATTTCCCTTGAGTGCGACCAGCTAGAAAGACAGCAGCGCCTTCATGGGCAAAGGCACGGGCTACCGCGCCACCAATCGCGCCAGCAGCGCCATAAATGACGGCAACTTTACCCTCTAACAGCATCTGCGCTTGATCCTTTCTGCTTTGGCGCACATTTGTTCTTATCGGTTATATCCTATTCTGCCCGTCATTGCCCACTAAACGGGATTTGGAAATTTAGCACTAAACGGGTAAGTTCTGAAGCTCTAGCACGATCAGTGTGTGAGGTTGATCCGCACAGCGGCTTAATGTAGGTTCATGGCAATATTGCATCTCTATCTATTGGGTTTCCCGCGACTTGAGCGTGAGAACGAAGCGCTACCAGCGCTGCCCGCCAAAGCTACCGCACTGCTGGCATATCTGGCGTTAACACGCACGCCGCAAGCGCGAGATCGGCTGCTGGCGTTGTTATGGGCGGAAAGCGCCGAAGAAGCCGCACGCAAGAATCTGCGTAATACGTTGTGGACGCTGCGCAAGACGGTGGGCGAAGACGTGATCGGCGCTGACAATAATCGTTTGCTGCTGCGGGACGATGTGTGGGTGGATGTGACCGCTTTCGAGCAAATGGTAATGCAGCCGATCTTACCTGCCGTCAACCCCAATCTGGAATTATACGGTGGTCCGTTTCTGGACGGTCTGGCGCTGACTGAAGCTCCAGAGTTCGAGTTGTGGGCAGTTACACAGCGAGAGCGCTTGAAGGGCTTGTATGTCGATCTGCTTAATCGGCTAGTTGAGTTCCGGCGGATGGAGCAGAACTGGAGCGCGGTGATCGCGCTGGCGCAACAGGCGCTGCTGCAAGATCCCTTGCAAGAGACGATGTACAGCGCATTGATGGATGCCTATACCCGCAGCGGAGATCGCGCGGAGGCACTGCGGCAGTACGATCTGCTCAAGGCGACGCTGAATAGCGAATTGGGAGTCGAACCGCTGCCAGAGACCGAAAATCTACGGCAGTCGATTCTGAGCGGCGAACTGCGTGCCAGCACGACGATGCCCGCTGTGGTGATCCCACGCGAAGAACGGCATGCTGCCACAACGACGGCAGATGGTGCGAAACAAGCCCCCTTCATCGGACGTACGCAGCAGTTAGCAGCGCTGACAGCGGAACTCGACAGCGCGCGGCGTGGCACGGCTCGGATCGTGCTGCTGGTGGGGGAGATGGGCATCGGCAAGACCCGATTGTGGCGTGAGTGGACTGCCGGACTTCCTGACGATTATCTGGCGCTAGAAGCACGCTTCCTCGAATCGACACAGGCGTTACCCTTCGCGCCACTGCGGGATTTGTTCAGCAGCCGAGTCTGCGCTCAACGTTTATTCTCGGCACAAACGCCGCTTTCCACCGTCTGGCTGTCGGAGATTGCACGGTTGTTCCCCGAACTGCGCGTTACGTTCCCAAACCTGCCAACGCCTGTTGCGCTGCCTGCTGATGAGGAGCGCCGCCGCTTATTGGAAGCATTCACACAGGGGTTGTTAGGTCTGGAAGCTAAACCGCTGATCCTGTTCTTCGATGATATGCAGTGGGCGGATAGGGCAACGTTGGATTGGTTCGACTATCTGATCCACCGACTGCGCGATCAGCCGCTGCTGCTGGCAGGTGCATATCGTCCCAATGAGGCAACACAACCATTGTCGCATCTGCTGTCGTCATGGCTGCGGGAAGGGATCGCCCAGCGTCTGGCGTTGGAACCCTTGTCGGAAGCGGAGTCGTGGACGCTGGCGCAGTCGATCAGTGATGATCGGGCGCGGCAAGAACGCGCCGTGACACTGAGTGCCGGAAACCCCCATTTTTTGATCGCCTTAAGTCACGCTGAAACCGCCAATGTGCCGCCAACGCTGGTCGAGTTAACCAGTGCACACTTAAATAGGTTGCCAGAAATGGCACGGCAAGTGTTGCAAGCTGCGGCGGTTTTGGAACCGGATTTCAAGTTTCCGACCTTAGTGCGTGTCAGCGGGCGGAGTGAGGATGAAACTCTGGACGCGCTTGATTCGCTCCTGAGCGCGGACATCCTGACCGAACGCGAGGACAACTACAGCTTCAATCATCCGCTGATCCCGACGGTGGTGCGTAATACGATGAGCGCGGCGCGCAGCGCCGTGCTGCATCGCCGCGCGGCGCAGGCACTGGAGAGCGAATACGCGGATCGTTTGCCCCAGATCGCCGCACGACTGGCAGACTACTACGAACGCGCGGGAAACCCGATCCAAGCGGCAAGTTATGCCGATATGGCGGCAGATCACGCCCGCTCGTTGATCGCGCTACCGGAGGCGGAAAGCTTCTTCCGCCTAGCATTGCAGTTAGAGCCGACGCCACTGCGTCATATCAAGCTAGGCAATGTGCTGTTCATGCAAAATAATCTTTCCGGCGCACGCGCTGAGTTTACCTCCGCGCTGGTAATGGCAGAGCAGCAGAGCGATATGCGCGTGACATTGGATGCTATGTTGAGCATGGCGGATACCTACGTGCCAACGGGGCAAGCAGACGAAATTGATCGCTGGTTAGTGCGTGCCGCTAATTTGTTGGAAGCGGAATCTGATCCGCAGTTGCAGGCGCGCGCTCACTTCCTAGCCGGGGTTAGCGCGATTGCCCATCAGCGTCCTTTGCGTGAAGCCGAATTACATCTGGCGGAGGTGAATCGGTTGACGCGCGAGAATAACCTCAAACAGATGGCAGGACGTGCCATGTTTGAAGTGGGCAATCTGATGGCAGAGCGCGGCGATCTGAAGCAGGCGGTAGCGGCGTATCGGGAAGCGGTAGCGTGGGCACAGGCAGTAGGCGATTCATTTCAGGAGGCGCTGGGCTACAACAACGCTGCTTATCATACCTTGCTGCTCGGTGATCTGGAGCAGGCAAAGCAAGACGTGACGGCAGGCTTGGATCTGGCGCAAGCGGCGGGACTGCGGGTGCCCCTGCAATATCTGTACAGCACTCGCGGCGAGATAGCACTGGCGGAAACTCAACCTGACGATGCAGAGAAGTGGTTCCGACAGGGGCTGGAAGAAGCTGAACACGGTGGCAATCTGCGCCAGTTAGCGAACTATCAGGCAAATCTGGCGCTGGCGGCAAGACAGCGCGGCGATCTAGATGCGGCGCTAACGCGGCTGCTCAGTGCCCGCGATCAAGTTGCCAGTGTCGCCGCGCCGCACCTGCAAACACAGATCAATTTGTGGCTTACCGAACTCTATATGCAGCGCGGTGAAATGGCACATGCCAGAGAAGCGCTGGCTGCTGCTGACAGCACTCTCGCGGAGAGTGACCGCCAGCGCCTCAAAGTATGGGCAGATCGCTTGCGCCATGAATTGATGGCGGTAAAGCAGTAAAGGATTCGTTTAGCTGCCTGTTGCCTCAATTTCTTGCGCCTTCTCCTGTGCGGCATCATCGGATCGTACAGACGTCACTTCGGGCGTTTCTACGGGATCCGTGTGCGGCGCTTCTGCCAATCGCGCCACTACCAGCTGCTGCATCCGAGCCAGTGCTGTGCGCGCGAAACGCAACTGTAACGAACGCCCGAACAGCCAGAAACCGATGCGATAAAAGGGATTACGGATCCATCCCGTTTTGGAATAAGCATGAATGCGAAACTCTACATCGCCACTTTCTAAGAACTTCCATACCTCAAAGGTGATTTCGCCCATCTCGAAATGACCTTCTAATGTACGATAGCTGTACCCACAAACGCGCGCATTGCCGCGCTTTTCCGTCGCCCGTGTCTCATCGATCACGCCCGCGATTCGCACACCAAACCAAAAGGTAAAGAACAGAAACTGCGCTCGAATGATCATTAGTCGATCCGCCAGTGGTTGATCGGGCACAAAGATGCCCGTTAGCAACTTGGGATCAGGGAATTCATAGTTATTGACGATCTCCCTCGCTATTTCAAACGAGCCATTGGGAAGCGGTTCTCCTGCTGGTTCTCCCGGCAGCCCAATACTGTAATCATCTATCTGCCAGCCGTTAGCGACGGTAAATTCTTCAACTCTGTTGATGTCGAAGTTCAGTGATGCGTTATGCCAGCGATCGAATTGCGGTGAATACTGCTTCCACAGCGGCATCTGTGCGCTGATGTACTGCTCAGGAACACTGTGCGTCATCACATTGATCTTGTCCAGCAATTCGCCACCGCTTTGCTCGACCACGCGTTTACAGAATTGTGCCCACATCGTCGTCTGCATGAACTTGGATAAGCCCACCACCCGATAAAATAAATCCGTAACCGCGTTGGAACTGCGTGCCCAAGATTGGATGCGGAAGCGGATGGTATCGGAACGATCAGGATGCGGCTCGGCAGAGAAACGAATCTCGCCCGCTTCTAAATGATTCTCCAAGGTGGCAAAGGCAAAACTGGTCTCTCCACAAGCGATCACGCGCACCGGACCATCCCAAGGACCTGCAATGTGCACGAAAAATTCATCGCCCACTTCTAGCTTGTTGAGAATACCTTTGGTCTTTTCGAAACTGGCGAGTTCCTTCGGAACGAACTGATTTATGTCCGCGATCATCGCTTCAACAATCTGCTGCGACGTTTTCTGAGGGTGGCAGATGTCCACCTGATAGGAACGCACGTAAAGCGGTCCATGTCCCTGCTTGAGCAATTGGAGTGGAACTTCGCCTGCCAAGATGCCTGCTGGCAACTCACCCAGAGTGCCGCCGGATGCCACCATTTCCTGTTCATCCACTTGCAGTGGCAGTGACCAGCGCCGCCACAGATACCACGCGCTTACCGCGGCAATGCCGGAGAGCGTCGAAGTAACCAAAAAGCGCGGCAGAAATTTCAGCTTCATAATCGCCTTCACTAGCTTACATCCCATCCATTACAACATAATCGGATTATCGCTGCATGAGCCAGATCACCCAACTGACGTTAGTGCGTTCGCGTTGTTAAGCACGCTATTGATCGGTATGCTTGAATAGTTTTGAACGGTTGGCGGGAGGAGGTAGGCAATGGATTACGAAATTGAGTTCGAGGTCGAATACGAAATCGATGACTTACCACTAGAGCGTCTTAGCGCAGCCGTAAACGATGTACTAGCCACCCACGAGATCGAAGCGGGCAGTGTGATTACGGTGGTGATCACCGACGACGAATCGGTGCAGGTGCTGAATAAGCAGTATCGTGGGGTTGATGCACCGACGGACATCCTCTCCTTCCCCGCCGATCCGCTGCCACAGGAAGTGGCTGAAGAAATTGATGAGCCGCGCTATCTCGGTGATCTGATCGTAGCGTATCCATATACGCTGCGGCACGCCGAGGAAGCAGGACACGACATCAACGACGAACTGGTGCTGCTGGCGATTCATGGCACGCTGCACTTATTGGGCTACGATCACGATAACAGCGAGAATCAGGATCGCATGTGGCAAGCGCAACAAACAGCACTGGGTCGCGCTGGCGTGCAGATCGATGTGGAACGCTTTACTTTTGATGAAGAGTGAGACTGTTCAGTTCAACTATGGCTAAATCCGACGCCGAAAAATCAGCTACCGAGCGACAGCTTGCCTACTGGCTGCGTTTACATCCCGATGTTGAGGCGACCCTTGCCACTAAGCCAGATGATTACAGCCCTATCGTCAGCGCCAACCGCTGGAAAAGCTTACGCTATGCGCTGGCTGGTTGGCTGTACATGCTCAAGTATGGCAAGAACACACGCATTCAGATGGTGTTTTCGATCTTCGTCTTTGTGATCGGGTTGTGGGTAGGGTTAACTCCGGTGGAATGGGCGATCATCGTACTGACCATCACCATCAACTGGATCGCGGAGTTCATCAACGGTGCGCTGGAAGCGGCGATCAATCTAGCGAGTCCGACGATTCATCCGATGGCGCGGGTAGGCAAAGATGTAGGGGCGGCGGCATCACTGCTGGCTTCCGTGGCAGCGGCGGTGATCGGTGCGCTGATTGTGCTGCCGCCGCTGCTGGAGAAGATCGCTCCGCCGCTGCTCAAGCTATTTATCAAATAGCCTGTTTGTTAGTGCTATCGATCAGCGTCGGATGATGCGGAAGGCAAAATTACGCCCCAAGCCACGCGCCAAGTGCAGCCATAACTCGGCGAGGTCTTCTAGATGTGCCGCTACTGCCAGATTGCCCGCATCAATGGGTTCAAAGCCGAGGTCGGCAATTAGCTTGCTGACGATTGCCTTTGCCTCTTCATCGTCACCTGCGATCAAGAGAGAGGCACGCTCCCCGTTAAACATCGGATTCTGAAAGTGCTCTGCACCAACGGTATTGAACGCTTTGACAACGCGCGCACCGTGAGCAATCTGCGCTAATTCCTGCGCCGCCGATTCCGGTACACCAAGGCGATTAGTCACATCGATCAGAATCTTGCCCGTCCAATCGCCCCCCGCGATCACGGCGTCGGGTACAGCATCCCAGCGGAGTGCCAAGATCACCAAGTTGCTAAATGCCACAGTTTGCGCCACTGTCCCCACCGAGGCATGACTACCTAACTCCCCGATCAATGCTTGCATCCTGTCGCTTTCCGGTTCGCGCGAACTGAGCATCACTTCGTGACCTGCGCCAAGTAAGGCACGAGCAAGATTGCTACCAACAGTACCCGCGCCGACAATGCCGATTCTCATAACTGCTCCTGATTGTCCCAATCCATGTTGCATCACTACAATTCACTAAGGAATGCATAAGTCGATCTTTATCATTCGACGAATATGCAGTACCTTTGTGGACGGATTGTAGCAGAACAGAGTTGAGACAAACCAAAGCATGAGTATCGACCAATACGGCATCCATCTAGGACCGTTGTACATCCGCTTTTATGCCCTGATCGCTATCAGCGGGGCGTTGATCGCCGCGTGGATCATCGCGGTGCGTGCCAAGCGACGCGGACTCGACCCCAACCATGTGTGGGACGGGCTGTTCTGGGCGTTGATTCCGGGCTTGATCGGCGCGCGGCTGTACCATGTGTTGACGCCATCGCCCTCCATGATGGAGTTAGTCAATGGGCAGTACGTTAATCCCTATTTCCAGAATCCGCTGCGAATCTTTGAAATCTGGAATGGTGGATTGGGGATTTACGGTGGCATCGTCGGCGGGGTGATCGGCATCTACATCTACGCGCGGCGCTACAAACAGCCGATCTTGCAGTGGCTCGATCTGGTCGCTCCGGCTGTGGCGCTGGCACAAGCAATCGGGCGGTGGGGCAATTTAATCAATCAAGAACTGTACGGTGCACCCACCGATCTGCCGTGGGCGATCTACATCCCGCCGGAGAAGCGCCTGCCAGAATATTTGCAGTTCGAGCGCTTTCATCCACTGTTTTTGTACGAATCGCTGTGGAATTTAGCCGCCTTCTTCTTGCTGATCTGGATCAGCAACCGCTATCAGGATCGGCTGAAGCGCGGCGATATTGTGCTGATGTACCTGATGCAGTATCCGCTAGTTCGCTTCTTGCTTGACTTTGTACGGCTCGATAGCAATGGATCGGGTGTGCTGACGACGGCGCAAGTGGTTTCGCTAGCCACCTTCGTGTTCGCTGGCGCAGTGCTGTTGTGGCGGCATCGTGATGATTGGGGACGCACTAGCGAAGCGTTGGCTACCCCTGAGCCGCAACCAGCGACGGTGAAAACAACGACAAAGGCGTCTGGCTCAGCGAGATCAACGGCATCAAAAGCGAAAGTGAAGCCGAGTACCAAGACACGAAGCGCTGGCAGCAAGTGATCGCCTGATTAGTGATCAGCCGATCAGCACAGCGCGTACCGGACTGGCACAGACCGATTGCAGTTTAAGTGGCAGCGCGATCAATTGATACACGCCATCAGGCACATCTTTGAGATTGAGTGTCTCCAGATTGACTATCCTATGATGGTAGAGACGGTGATGGCAGGGAAGCTGTTCATCATCGAAACGGTCTACGGAGGGCATATCTACGCCTAGCAGTACGACGCCTTTTAACGATAACCAGTCGATCAATTCGACAGTAGGATAAGGGAAATCGTGGGGCCACTGGCTATCCGGTAGATCACTGACCCAAGTATGAATGAGCAACCGCTGCAGTCCGCTGAGATCGTGACCATCGAAATCGGCAGGGATGATGCCACCTTCACGGCGCTCAATAGTGATCACATGGGCAGCGCCAACATACTTCTCCAGCGGCATCTGATCGGGGTGTTCGCCGTCGTCATCGTAATGCCACGGCGCATCAGCGTGCGAGCCGACATGAGCGCTCATGGTCAGCGTGGTTAGATTAACTGAATTCCCCGACTTCTTATCGAGTATCTGCTGAAAAGAAAAGGGCGCATCACCGGGCCAAACCGCTAAGGATGGCGACACAGTACGGGTGATGTCGTAAATGCGGCTGCTCGTGCTCGTGCTGGTGGTCATGATAGGCGCGAATTACTCTCCTACAACGGTTAGCGAATCTTCGGGCGCGTCATTTTTATTGGGCACGCCCTCATTCTTCAAGATGATCATAGTCAAATCGTCAAACTGCGGTTCGTCACCCACGAAATCATCGACTGCGTCAACGATGCGCTGACGCAGTTCTTCCGCGCCATACTGCGGTGCATGAGCCAAGACATTGCGTAAGCCGCTGACGCCGAATTCCGCGCCATCGCCGCGTAAGGCGTCGGTGAGTCCGTCGGTGTAAGCAGTCAGTACATCACCGGACTGCAAGATCACCGTTTTTTCTTCGAGATGGATGACATCAATGACATTGAGCGCGATGCCCCGTGCCGCTAGTTCTTCGATGCTGCCATCAGCACGAACCAGCAGCGGAGCATTGTGTCCGCCGTTAGCGTAGGTTAGTTCGCCCGTAGCGGGATCCCAAACGCCATACCAGACGGTGACGAATAGATCGGAGCGGCTATCCGCTAGCAGCAATTCGTTGACGCGCATCAGCGTTTGCATGGGGTCATCGCGGCTATAGGCAGCAGCGCGGATGTTGGTGCGGCTAAGTGCCATGAATAACGCTGCCGGAACACCTTTATCGGCAACGTCCGCGACGACAATGCCCCACTTATCACCACGCAGCGGGATAAAGTCGTAAAAATCGCCACCGACCTGCCGTGCCGCGCGATAATACGCCGCCAAGCCCCAGCCGGATAGTTTGGGTAACTGCTGCGGCAGGAAACTGTGCTGAATGCCGCTGGCGACTTCCAACTCGCGCTCCAGCCGCTGACGTTCGGTTACTTCGTCTTGCAGACGGGCAGTTTCCAGCGCCAGCGCCGATTGATGGGCGATACCCGCAAGGATATTCATGCGCCGCTGATTGATCTGTTCGCCGGATGCTTCGTGATCTACGATCATGCAGCCGACGAGATTACCTTTCGCCAGCAGTGGCAAGAAGAGCAGTTCGTCGCACTCGAATAGTTCACAGACTTCCTGCGGCACTTCACGTTCTTGATCGCCACCTGCATTCAGTGGCTCGGTAGCTTCTGCCAGCACAGCCACGAATTCGTGATGCCGCGCCGCTAAGGACATACCGATGAAGCGTCCTTGCGCCTCTGGCGTCAACCCCCAGACCGCACCACCGATAAATGCCTGCGCCGCTTCATCCCACTGCATGATGGCGCAGCGCGTCACACCGACTAACATTGGAGTCAGGCGCACCAATGTTTCCAGAGTTTGAATTAGCCCAAGTGTGCTGTTGACCGATTCCGCGACGGAAAGCAGCGCGGTAGTGACCCATGCTTCTTCTTGCTGGGCATTGAAAAGCTGTGCGCCTTCAATCGCTAACGCTGCTTGATTGGCGATGCCGCTGACCAGTTCGATCTTGCGCTCGGTAAGGGGTTCCGTACCGTCACGTTGGGCGATTAACATCGCGCCCATGATCTCGCCTTTGGCATACAGGGGCAGTAGTACCGCCTGTGCCACGCGTGAGAGATCGATCTCGACGTTGCGCGGCGGCTGGATGCCCGGCATCATGACAACGGGTTTACCTTCATCACAAAGGCGCTGGAACGGCTCCCAGTCGCTCATGTGGAAGATGTAGCCTTTGAATTTGTCGCGCAGCAGTTGAGGCACACCTTCCATCTCAACCACGCGGAACGTCTTGTTCTCCGAAAGGAAGACGATGCACCACTCGACGCCCGCTAACAATGGAGTGATCTGCGCGACGGTGCTGAGGACTTCATCGAGATTGGTGGATCGGCTGGTGGCTTCGGCTACTTGCAGCAGCGCCGTGGAGACCCATGCTTCTTCTTTCTGCGCAGTGTAGAGCTGCGCGTTCTGAATGGCAACACCAGCTTGATTGGCAAAGGTATTGATGATCTCGACATCTTCAGCGTTAAAGTGGTCGGGACCGAAGCGATCTACCGCCAGCGTACCGATTTCTTTACCACCGACTTGCAACGGCGCAAACAGATGATCATGGTCATGGGAGGGGGAGTCGTCGTTGTGCGTTTCCTCCATGTGGTGCAGCAGTTCCCATGTGCGATCCAGCAGCGTTTCGTCCAAGGTCAGGATTTCGCCCATGACATCGGACTCGTTGCGTGAGCCACGCACAGCACTGACGATGCAGTTACCTTCATCTTCGCGGTGAAGCAGGATCAGCGCGGCTTCATAATGGACGACACGCTCCAAGCTGAGCAGGATGCCATCAAGGACGCTCTCTAGATCGAGAGAGGAAGTAAGCACCGTACTGACTTCGCGCAGTGTTTCCGCCAGCATACGGCGGCGTGTTTCGGTGGCGAATAAGCCAGCGTTACGTAAGCCTACTGCGACGGTGTCGCCGAGCGCCTGTACTAGTTTCACATCATCGGGATTGAAGGCGTTGATCTCCGGACTCTGAATATCGAAAACACCGAGCACGCGCTGTCCCATCGAAATGGGCACGGTCATCTCGCTGCGGCTGTCTTCAAGACCCGGACCGGGCTTGTGACGCTCATCGGCAGAAACGTCACCACTGACGAGTGGTTGTCCGGTGCGGGCAACCCATGCGATGAAGCCATTATCATCAATATCGTAGGTCAGTCGGTCAATCGCCCATTTGGCGCTGTGGACGCCACTACCGCTGCGAAAGACTACCTGATTACCGGAACGCAGGAACAAATGAACGCGATCATAGCCGAAGTAATCCGCCACCAGATCGACCACTTCATCGAGTAGATCATTGATGTCGAGAATGGAAACGACGGCACGGGTTGCTTCCGCCATCGCGTTGATGCGCTCGTTCTGGCGGCGAATCTGCTCGTAAGCCTGCGCTTCCTGAATCGCCATCGCCAGTTGCCCGCCGAGCGCCTCCAATACGGAGAGATCGTCGGTGGTGATGGCAATCGGCTTGCTGCTTTGCACATCAAGGACGCCGACGACGCGCTTTTCCAGCAGCAGCGGCACGCAAACTTCGAGGATAGTTTCCTCAGCATTATCGCCCAATCTGACGCGGGGACGATACTGCGGATTAGTGCGGACATCGGCGACGTGAACGGTCTTGCGCTGCTGATATGCCCAGCCCACTAAACCTTCGCCCGGTTTCAGAACAATCGTCTGCTTGTTGGCGGCATTATCGCTGCTGGCACGCAAGCGCAATTCATCAGCCAGCGCATCAAAGGTGAAAATGCTGACATCAAAATCGGGGAAGCGATCATGCACAATGGTAACGATCTGTTCAAGCAAGTTACCAAGAGGCTGTATCGCGGTGATCTCTTGCCCGACCTCGGTGATCAACAGTAGTTGATCGGCGTGACGGCGAGCCTGCTCGAAAAGCTGTGCGTTGTGGATCGCACCTGCTGCCTGACTAGCTAGAATGGAAAGAAGGCGTTGATCTTCTTCGGTATAGGTATCAGGTATATCACTTTGTACGGTGATGACGCCGATCACGTCACCCGCGGCGATCAGCGGCGTGAATAAACCCGCACGGGGCGCTTTCTCGGCTTCATAATTGGGCTTGGCGGGCAGTGTTTCCCATTCGCGCTGGTAATCACCGATACGCAGGCTCTGTGCGGTCTTACGTACCCAACCGATCAGTCCGCTTTTGCCAGCGCCGGGGAACGTGGTAGCGTCGATACGTTCACCATCGCGCACCCAGATTTTGACGACGTAATCATCACCCTCAAAGATACCGAGTTGAAAATTATGGGTGTCGACAATGCGCGTGGCTTGCTGATAGACAACCTCGCAGAGCGCATCCAGCCGCAACTGCATACTCAAGATCGAGCGCCCGACACCCGCCAGCTTATCGATTTCCGAGCCGGGGGCAAGCGACTGCTGCCGCCCACGCGAGAAGCCGCGCCAGTATCCGAAGGTGATACCAGCCAGCATCACGCCTGCGCTGATCAGCGAGACCGCAACGGCTATGGTAAGAATCGCATTGGTATCCAAGAGTGTAGTTCTGTACCGCTACTGATCGATAGCTGTGTTGGTGCGTCGGGACTAAGCGTTGGCTGCGGCGATGCGCACGATGGCAGCTTCTGGCGAGTCTTCAATAATGAACAGCGTATCGAAACCGGAAATCTGGAATATCTCCAATACGCGGGGCGCTAACCCCGCCAACGCCACATTGCCACCACTGCGATTAGCCTGTCGCAGCGCCGTGAGGATCGCTTTTAAGCCACTGCTGGAAACATAGCTGACCTCGCGCATATCCAGTACCAGCAAGGAATGCCCGCTGCTGAGTTGACTGGAGAGAGCGGTTTCCAATGCCCGACTCGTGGTTGAGTCTAAGCGCCCCCGTAAAGTTAGGAGGCGGACACCTCCATCAGCGTCACTTGAGGGATAGACATCGCTGCTCATTGCTTTTTGAACTGGCTGTGCCCCATTTTTGTACATCGTCAGATAGTTGCGACCATCACGGAACTCGTAGTGAAGCTCATCCATCACTTTGCGGATGAAGAACCAGCCCAGACCGCCCGGTTCGCGTTCCTCCAACGGTTTGTGCGGATCGACATCGGAGAGTGTGGTGGGATCAAAGGGCGGTGCGTCGTCACTAATCAAGATCATGAATTGATCGTAGCGGCGTCCGCAGGTAACTTCGATGCGCCCAATCCGGCTGCCTTTATTGAAACTGTGCTCGACGATATTGGTACACCACTCGTCGACTGCCATCTGGCAGTGATAGACGGCACGATCATCCAGCCCTGCATTCGTCGCCGCCTCGACTACAAATTCGCAGACTTCTGGCACACGTTCCAAGATACCCGGAATGATCATGCGCCGTTCTGCTGTAGCTGAAACCATAACTCACCACCACACCGTTTACGCCGCGATCACGAAGCTAGTCGCAGTCGCAAAATCAAACAATAAGAACAGATGCCAATGCCGATGCCTTAGAAACTACCGACCGCTTCCACCTGAGTTGGAAAGACCTGAAAGATGGCGTCCAAACCAGCGAGATCGAGCACCTCGCGGACGCGTGGTGATGGGCTGGCGACACGCAAGTCACCGTTCAGTTTACGCAGTTTTTTGACAGCGGAAACGAGTTCACGCAAGCCCGCGCTGCTCATGTAATCTACGCGCCCAAGATCCGCTACGATCTGGTGGCGTCCGGCGTCAATTTGTTCGTTGAGCGCTTCGCCCAATTTGCCTGCATTGGTACTGTCGATACGTCCATTGACCTCGACCAAGGTGACACGCTTCATTTCAGATACACTGATATCCATAATAACCTTTTGCCTCTCCCCCGACACAGCGCCAATTCGCTAGTTATGCTGTGTGAGTAAAGATTATAACACGTGTTGCCGCCTTACTCTCCTGATTCGCCAGCAGTTATCCCTGCGCTGTTGCTGTGCAGAAAAATTATCGCTAGTAGAACGATACTCAGAATGGCTCGGGCACGATGGTGCTGCAATTCTCTTATGAAGCTCCAAGAAACGCGACGTTGGTGTTTAGTCGTTTTTTACATGTAAAAGACTAGGGTTAAGACGTCCACTGATGGTGGACATATATCGAGATTGTAAGTAGTAGAAAATGAAGCTAGGGAGAAGTATCGTGACTAAGCAAACTTTGAAATTCATTGCTGCAGGAATTTGCGCAATCATGTTGGGGCTGGCTGGTCTGGGCAGCGCGGCTGTTTGGGCACAAGAGACGGCAACTCCCGTCGGCGATATGGGTGGTGGCACGTCTGGCGGCGGTCCAATGAGCATGATGGGCGCATGTACGCCGGGTATGGCGGCAGCACTGCTCCCGCAAGCAGGTATGATGGTTAGCGGCGCGACGATGGAAGCGACTACTGATGCTGGTATGGACATGGCTACTGCTACCACCGACATGGGCGCCATGACACCGGAAGCAACGATGGATATGAGTATGGCGACGGCGGAAGCCACCGTTGATCCCAGCATGATGATCACCGAACCAGTGTGCTTCGTGGTCTATCTGACGGGCGCGGCTGAGGTACCCGGACCGGGTGATCCCGATGGCTATGGCGTAGCAGCGATCAGCTTTGATCCGACGACCAACGTAATCAGCTTCGAGGTCGCTGTTTCGGGATTAACGCTGCCCGCAACTGCCTCGCACATTCACATGGCTCCGGTTGGTGAAAGCGGTGATGTGGTGGTGCCCGCCAATGGGATGCCCGATGCCAATGGCATGCAGCTTTCCACCAGCGATCCGGTAGATCCGGCGCTGCTACAGTCGATCCTCGCTAATCCATCGGACTTCTACTTCAATGTCCACACATCCGACTACCCCGGTGGCGCGGTTCGCGGTCAACTGACGTGGACGGACGCGGGCATTAGTATGCCGAGCGATGGTGGCATGATGGCGACCATGGAAGCCACGCCGAGCCAGTAAGCTGTCGTAAGTAGTAACGGAATTTAGCCTCATCCCCTGCCCCCTCTCCAATCCGTACTCGGATTGGAGAGGGGGACTCGTTTGCATAAGAAGTGAAAATCGGCAGGCAGTGTGTGGAGCGCATCCGCCATCATCAGTGGCGAGATCAGCCTTGATTCAGGCGAGGATGCGGGTATACTTGGTTACTAAGGCTACTTACTAAACGGGGTTGTGGTGAAATGGCAGCCACAGGGGACTTAAAATCCCCCGCCGTAAAAAGCGTGTGGGTTCGAATCCCACCAACCCCATCTCCTCACCAAATGTTTGTCGCTCAATCCAAATACCACTGACGGATTACCCAACCGTACTGCGAAAAATAGAACAACAGCGCCACAGCGTAGACAAGCAATGCGATGATCACGGATCGATGGCGTAATAATGCGAGCGGACGGTGGATCAGTTTTGGCAGCGCCAAAATCGGCGCGAACACGGCGATCAGAGGCAGTGCTAGCAAACCAATAATCCCCAGCACACGCAGCAGCGCCCCAATTGATCCTTGATACAGCGGCAAGTCTTTGGGATCGAATCCACCGCCTGCAACGGCGCTGCTTGGCTGCAAGTGCAAGCCGTAGGCGAAGAAGGGGATGATGATCAGACTGAAGTAGAGCAGCAGCGATATCCCGATCACCATAACGAGCAGTGGTGGTCGAGAGTTCGGTTGATTCTGCACAGTAGCGATCATGATCACACTCCGTAAGTGCTTACGTTGTGATCAGACTACCATGCGAGTGCATATGCTGCCGAACGGCTGGCTGACGATCCGCTGATTAACGCCCCTCGCGTACATCTGACAAATGATAATCTTCAAATTCGGATAAACCGATATAACTGATACGCTTGGCAACCTCTGCCCATGTTTCGCCAGTACAGCGTTCAATATAGCGATTGAGCCATCGAACGATACGTTGGTAGTTGAAATCAAAGACGATGAGTAGGTTTCTGCCAACCACTACATCTTCTTCAGCATGATTGTCAACCAGCCATTGCGGAGTGCAAAGCGTAAGCTGGAAAGACTCCGATCCATCTTTGTCGTGTTGACCGATCAGAAGTTGAAGCGCACAAGAGAAATTTACGTGATCCTCGGGTCGATACGCCGAAAAATCGCCGTTTGGTTCATCCGAACACAAAATCTGCTTAATTTCTGCGCGAATCATGTTTTTCCAATGTCCGTATTACTCCCCGAACTTGAACATCCGCCGAATATCCTCACCGTCGGCTGGAGGGGTATCGAGGAGCGCCAGATTATCGCGGACGTGATCAATCTGCTTCATGCCGACGAGCGCGGTAGTGACGCCGGGAGTCGAGCGCGCGAACTGGATCGCCATCTGTGCGTGCGACTCTAGATCGGGCAGAAATTCGGCAAGCTGCGCCATGATCGGCGTGGCTAATCTGCCCTGATGCAGTGAGGCGCTGGTCATCACGGTTAAGCCCAGTTCTTCCGCCGCGCTGATGGCGCTAGTAAATTCCTCACCAATCTGTTGATTTTCCAACGCAAAGGCTTCAGTCATGAACAGATTGTAGGGAAGCTGCACGTAGCGGAAGTGGTGATCCTGTCCGGCAACCTG
>JAHBVK010000022.1 GCA_019637555.1 Anaerolineae bacterium | reverse complement strand
GCTCCAGTGTGGCCCTTCCAAGGGCAGAGTTTCCAACGAGGTGTCGCCAGCCTGCGTGCTCAACTGGACGAAACGACGTTGGCGGTAGCGTGGTCAGCAGGTCGAGCAATGACGTTCGATCAGATGGTGGAATACGCGCTCAAGCAAATGGTTTGAGCGATCTCTGCGCTAGCATGCTGCTGCATACCAGTGCAAGACTCGTAAAGCGCGTAGTGTGATCCAGCGGCTAGGGAATCCTTCACCGTCATCGATGTTAACTGGCATATTGCCGGGATACTGAATCTCTAGCACCCAGCGTCCATCGTCACCGCGCTTGGCTGCAACCAGATCAATCGCTTCTGCCATGCGCTCATCGGGTGCGACACCAGCGCGGCGGAGGTATTCGAGTCCACGCAGCACGTCATAGTGCCACCATGTCGGAAAGGCGAAGCAGGTGAAGGCGGGAGAGCAACCGCCACTATCCTGATCCTTCATATCGTGGTCAATGACTTCGCCAGTTGATTTGCGGCGAAAGAGGCGGCGCTCAAGGAGATACTCCTGTCCCCGTATACGTGCATCGGTCACTTCTGGATCGCTTCCGAAGTTCAATTCGTATTCCAGTAGTGCTTCAAGGACGCAGATCGTGGTGTTGAATGATCCTCGCGTCGATCCGTTCTCTGCCTCGCAGTTCCAACCGCCATCGGATAGTTGCTCACTGAGCAGCCGATCAACGATGCCCCGAACATCCTGACCGAAGTACGCGCCAGCAGCACCAACCTGTCCATTGATGCAAGGTTCTACCTCACCGACGAAGAAGGGATTGCCTTCGTATGCTCCCCAACCCTTCCAAATCACATGATCACGGACGAGTCCTAGTGCGCGTTGTGCTTGATCGCTGGATGGATCGAGACCGAACTCCCGCAGCAATGTCAAGACGTGCATGGTGGAATTCCAACCGCGATTCCATGCTACGCCGCCCCAAGTGCCATCGGATGCTTGGAGAGCGAGTAGTTGAGCACCAAAACCTTCTGTGGCAACTCGTGCACGTTCGGTTGCTACCTCGTCCGCCGATGCAATAGTCAGGTCTTGCAGCACCTGCCAGCGGATCGAAGGGTCGGAATCAAGCAGCCAGTCAATGACCGATCTATCAGTTTTCAGTAAGTGCCACTTGGGTAGATCGGTCATCAGATTTCTATTCCTCGCCCAGCCGCAGTACCTGATTAACGTTGAGGCGACGCAGCCAACCCGCCGCACCAAGCGACAGTGCTCCGAAGCCAAGCAGCAGAATGATTACCAATATAAGCAAACTGACTGTTGGTACTTGCAGTGTTTGACCACCCGCTAGGGCAAGGAAGGGCAGGATCACATAGGCGAGTCCTGCACCGAGTCCTATGCCCACGAGCAGAGCAGGAACAACCAGCGCCGCCTGCTCGGCGACCAGCAGCACCCAGATGTTGTTGACATTCCAGCCGAGCGAACGAAGCACCGCGAATCCGAGCGAACGGCGGCGGGCAGTGACTACCAGATAGAAGGCAAAGTCAAGCAAACTGAGCAGCAGCGAGACCCAGAATCCAGCGTAAAGCATTCCGGCTAGAGCAGCGGGCAGTGGTTCGCGCAGCAGCACGTTATAGCGATCCCATGCGTAGGCGATATTAGTAACACCAGACTCAGCACGTATCGCGGCATCGAGGTCGGCTGATGGTTGTCGCTCGGCAGTTTGCAGCCAGACCTGATTCGCCCCTTGCAGTTCGGAGGCACTATTAACCTGCGTGTTGATCAACTGCATCAAGGTCTGCTGGTCGAAGATCAGGAACTGCTGATTGTCTTCAAACGGCGGAAAAGTACGGACGATGCCGACGACCTTGTAGGTGAAATTGATTGTGCCCCCTGCGACTGGCAGTGCGAGCTTGCCAGTCATGCCAACCTCTAGGGGCAGACGTTCGCGGCGGGTAGCTTCGCCTAAGTCTTTAGCTAGACGTTCCGAGATGATGACAGGGATTTCTGCCTGTCCTGTACCGGAACGCAGCGAAATAGGCTGGAATGCCAGCGATTTCGCCGCATCGTCGGCATTTTCGGGATCCGTTTGGGCGCGTTGGCTGAAGTAGTAGATGCGCAGCGTACCATTGACCGGATTAGTGGCAAAGACACGCCCTCCTCGCTCTAGTGTCCTCCAACCGAGCGATTGATCCTTGCTGAAGTCGAACAACATCGTGGCTGTGCCGGTGGAGTCGATGCTCTGAAGATTATCCACGCGCAATTCGCCACTCATACCGGGAAGAGTCGCAGCATAGGGCGCGAAGTCGATGCCAACAAGCGTCAGACCCTGTGCATCTCCAAATTCTGTGAGTGAAGCGACGTATGTCATTGGTTCGTCATACTTGAAGGCTGGCGTAGTCGCTTGAATCTGCCGTGTGCGTCCGGCTGAGTCTGCTACGACTAGCCACAAGTAAAATCCTTCCGGTGTCGACATGCGTGCATCGCTTGCTTTAGTGGGAATGGCGATGTCCAGTGAGATCGATGCTGACCCTGCAGGAATATCAACTCCACTAACCAGATCGACAGACTGAGCAGTCAACGGCTGGACTGCATTTGCTGCCTCCGGTACAGTCTGCGCGATCTCGCTTGGATTAATGCCGAGCATGTACTGAGGCATCCGTCCAGCTTGCTGCACGGTCGGCACATATACTACCGAAGATGAGCCGATGACGCCGGGTTTACCGGTCCATGCCACACTCGCTGTGCTGTTAGAGGGAGCGAGTTCGATGCGTACATCTCCACCTGTATCTTCGCGCGCTACCGACCATGCACCTTGATCGCGAGTGGTACCGAGTGCCAAAGCTGCTGTGCCAAGCGCCAGCGTGCCGATTAGCAGTAGGACTAGCTGCGCATAGTGACCGGGATCGCGTTCGACGTTCCAGACTGCCAGTGGTCCGGTTAGCCCGTTGCTGCGTCCAGTGATCCTACCGATCAGACGCATTATCAGCGGGAAGATGCGCAACCATAGAAGCGCAATACCCGTCAGCAGCAGCGCAGGACCAACTAGATTCAGCGGATCAGCAAGACCACCGGAACGGTTAGCGCTATCGATAATGCGCTGGATCAACGCAGCAGGATTACTTGTGAGTAAACTCAGAGTCTGACTGAGATCGCCCTCAACGTAAAAGAGCAAGCGGGCGATGAAGCCGAAGCCTAGCAGGATCAGTACGACATCAAGGAAGTAACGTGCCCACAATGGACGCGCAGGCGGACGTGCCGACATCTGCTTGAACTGCGCCAAACTGCGACGCGCGGCAGGAATCGCCGGAAGCGTGAGCATGAGAACGGCAAGCGCGGCAGCAATCAGGCTGAGGTTGAACGCCATCGTGGGGATGCCACTGATAGGCACAACACCACCTGTAGCAGAAGCCAACGGTCCAACCGCAGCAAGTGCCGCCAGAATTAGGAACGCCAAGAATGGTCCAACGATGAAGCCAATCACACCGAGGACGATCATGGTCAGCCCTTGTAACAAGACAAGCTGCACGATGCTGGCACCGCGGCTGGACATGGATGCCCATTCCGCCATCTGCTGCTCCAGTACCAGATTGACGGTGGTGACTAAGTGGTAAAGCATCATTACTAACACCGCGCCGGAGAGCAAGATGATCGGACCCTCGGTTTTGCTAACTACATCAGCGTAATCATCGAGTAGTTTTTGCAGTGGATTGACCACCAGCAAGCCGGGATTATCAACGGTCAGTTTGTTGGTCACCAGCAGGAGTTGTCCACGCACGTCGGTGATATTATCCGCGTTGATGGCGTTGGGATTGAGGTTGACATCCCAAACGTAGCTGTTGTTACCGCCGGGTGGGATGCTGACGCTGTTGGTGATCCAGTCGTCGTAGGCGCCTTCTACCACCATAAAGGCGGGGAAAATGGGACGATCTCCAGTTACGGTGAGATCGCCTACTTCACCTTCCAATGCCGTGCGAACGCCGGGCAGGTTGAAGAAGGGGTCTGTCGGATCGATGGGTTCGACGATGCCGACAACATTGATAACTACACGCTGAACAGCACGGATGCCGATGGTAAATCGTGTACCGACAGCAAAATTGGAGATTGCGGCGACTTGCGGCGTGATGACTGCTTCCACGTCTCCCGTAGAATACATACCAAGCCCGCGATCAAGCTGCTCTTGTTCATCCGGCGTTTGCCGATCAAGTGCGGTTGGCGGTTGCAGGCGTTCGGGGAAGCGTCCTTCGATGACCTTGAATTTATCTTTGAGATTGGAGAAGGCGAAGGCGTAGTATGTGAAGGCAGAACGCCCCGAAAAATCGGTCGTCGGTTCGCCATAGGTGTAGGCGAAGCCAGGAACCGGTGTACCGTTTCTGGTGATGCGCGTCAGACCGCCTGCCAATGCCCCAAGTTGGTTGGTGATATACGTCCACGTCTGCGGATCCCACTGCTTTGGGTTTGTAAGCGTGAGTCGCAAGTTAGTGCGCTGAATGGCTTCGAGTTCATACTTAAGCCCTGATTGCACCGCCGCGCGTGTATAGAGCGGTCCGAGTGAGAAGAACGCGGTCACCAGACACAGCGCGAAGGCGAGGATCGCCAACTGCCGCCACTCGCGGCGCGAACGTCGGAGGACTAGACTGAGGTTCATTTATTCTTCTCCCAACCGCAACGTCCGCGAAATCGACAAGCCGCGTACCAATAATAGGCTGAACAGTAATACAAGGATAAGGACACCAGCTATCAACAAACCGTACTGTGCCAATGCCCCTGCTTCAACCTGCACGATGAAGGGCGGTGTGATATTGCGGCTGGAGGTATCCAGCGCCAACCGTGGTACGACTTGACTGCTGAGAATGCCACCGAGCGCACCACCGAGCAACACGCCCAGAACAATCACGAATGCCTGTTCAACGGCAAGCTGACCTATCAGTCGGAGCGAGGACAAGCCCAGTGCCCGCAGCACACCAAATTCACTACGCCGCGCGTTAGCGGTTAGTGTAGCGTAGGTCAGTAAGCCGACGATACTTAACGCCATGGCAATGATGAAAGCGAGAATCATCAGTCCGAGCAAGCCGAGACTCAGTGGATCGGTTTGTAGATTCGCCAATTCACCGGGCAGTGTCTGTGCTGTGGTGGCGGCGGCACTGCGGTCCGCAGGCATGATCGCAGTTAGTACTTGGTTGGCATCGGAATCCGGCGCGGTTTTGAGCCAGACTTCATCGGGATAGAGCGCGGCACTAGGACGACGGTTGAGAACGTAGAACAGACTGTCGCGGTCTGCGATCAGAAAGGGACGGTACTGGATATCCGAACGCCACTTACCATCCTGTAAATAAGAGTCATAGAGCGACGGGTAATACTTCTGGTTGCCAACGAGGCGAAAGGCGACAGGTACACCTTGAATCGAGGGGAGGTTAATCACCTGCCCAGCGGCTAAACTCAGCCGCGCGGCAGCGCTCTCGCTGATTATAGCAGGAACTTCGGCAATCTCAGGATAGTTGAGCAGCAGACCAAGACGTGCTACCGCTGCTTGCTGTGACCACTGCGCGGAGATGCCATTACCGCGTTTTTCGTCGATGTAACCCGTCGTGTACTGCCCGGTACTCGGCGCACCGGAATCATAGGCGAACGACCAATCCTGTCGATTAAATAGATTGAGAGACACTTTCTCATCTAGATTGTCGGCGGAAGTGCCAGTCAAACCAGCGAGTGTAAGACGCAGATCAATCTCGCCTTGCTGGGCACGACCACGATGATCCCAATACAAGGAAACCAAACGCAGTGGCGCTACAGGCTGATAAGTCGGTGATGCCGCGCTGAGATCAGCTTCATAGTATGCCCAGCCACTGGTAAGAAAATCGCCACCGCCACCGACGCCGGGAGCTTGCGCGCCATTGGGTAAGTATTCGACTTCGACCACTCTGAAAGGGATCCGCAGCCAAGCACCAGCAGCATCTTGTAAGCGGGCGTAGATCTTTGTGCGATTACGCAGCCGATCCAAGTCGGGGAGATGCTGACCAAACCCCGCGAGGACAGTGAAATTTGCCCATAGATTCAATTTCTGCGGTATGAAGGGCAATTCGACACCATACTGCGGCAGTGAGATCGGTTGATCGGCGGGACGAGGGAGCTGTACTGCGCCCAGATCGGACCGCAATTGCACAACGTTGGCGAAGCTACTAGCATCAACCGCCAAGAGATCTCCATAGATCGACTCGCGCAGATTGTCAGGCTGCAAGTTGACGCCCGGTTCGCGCCACGCAATGCTGACGTTCTGTACACCGGGAACTGAGGTGTAAGCTGTTTCAGGTCGGGCACGCGCAGCATTCAAGCGAACATCGCGCTCATCGAAGCGAATATCCGTGCCTACTTTGTAGATCGCTTGATCGTTCTGGCTGCGGTTGACGGTGGCACGGAAACTAGTGGCAAACCAGCCAATTCCGACTGCTAATGCCAGCAAAAAGGTGATGCGTCCGTAGTGAACCGGTTCGCGGCTCAACTGCCATGTTGCCAGCGGCGCAACTACGCCGCGTCCGGCTGCGAGAACTCGCGAAGCGAACGAAGCTATCAGCGGAAATACGCGCAGCAGCACACTACCCAAGCCGAGGAAAAGCAGTGCAGGTGCAAGCAGCAAAAATGGATCGGTGGATCGTCCACCAGCGGTAGTGGTGAACAGTGGATTATCACGCCCGACCAAGCGCCATAGGGCAGCGATGCCCAAGACTACCAAGAGCACATCGAGATAGTAGCGCTGCCACCACGGCTGCTGATCACTACGTAGCGTCGAACCACCTGCCGAGATTAGCGGTAAGCGCAGTACCGGACGTAGGGTGAACATGAGTGCGGTGAAGGCGACTGCTGCTGCCACTGCCGCATAAGCAAAGTCGGTGCTGCTGAGGATCAGCGGTAAATTCTCGTAGCGGGCGAAGAATGGTGTGATCAGAATCAGCAGGTTTTGCGACAAGATGGGCGCGACCAATGCCGCGAACATACAGATCGCCAATGCTTCGATGCTGCGAATCAGCACAATGCTGCTATCACGAGCGCCGCGGCTTTGCAGCATGGCAATCTCACGACGTTCACCGCGCCGCACCAATGCTGCTGTGACGATCAGGAAAAAAATCACGAGCGCACCGACTTGCAACAAAAGTAAGCCGAACGGTGCATCCAGCGAACGCACACTGACTTCATAAGCCAGCAAGATGCCCTTATCAATGTTCGTGCCACTTTGCACCTGCCAATCGATCAGCTTGGTGTACTGGTTGTAGTTCAAGTTGCGCTGTGCGGGTGTGTCGAAAGCATCGTTGAGCGCAGTTTGCATGTCAAACAAAGTTTGACGCGCGGCGGGACTGCTGGGGAACGGCAACCGCGTGTGATCGAGGATCAAACGCCAACCGACGCGCACTGACGTGTCCGGGATGAAGTCAGTGATTACGCGCTTGAAGGCAGCCTGCGTCGTGAGCACCGGGTACTCCGCTTGAAAATCGCCGGATTTACCGCCCAGACGCAGTGGCGACGGTTCCATGAAATAGGCACGTTCAAGTGGAGTCAACGGTTCAGGTAAGCCTGCAACACCGACAATGATGGCACGCACATTCTTGCTGGTGTCCCAACCACCGCGCGGTCCGCCTTGATCGAGCAGGAGAATGTCGCCTATATTGAGGTTCAATTCACTTTGTGCTGCCAGCGGTATGACTACTTCAATATCGGCGTCAGTAGATTCGGGCTGATCCTGTGGCAAGCGTCCCGCTACTAGCGTTACTGCTTCCGTCCAGCCATCGTAGTAGCTGACGTAGGCACGAGTAGTCGGGTTGGGAATAGTTGGCTCCACCCCGGGTTCGGTCACTTCGGCAGGCGGGTCTATGGACAGTGCAGTCGTTTCCAGGTAAGAAACTGTGCGGTTTAACCAGCCGGGGAAGGCTGCTAGTTTTTGGTCAACGATGCTGCGGAATTGGGCATCATTCAGGGCGACAGAAGCATCAAAGTCTTGGGTTTGCGAAGGGATTAGCGAGATGTCTGCTGAGAAGTTGATATCGCGAGCTGGCTGTTGATTAAGCCGTTCCACCATGCTCACCTGCGCTACGGCAGTAGTATACAGTGGAACGAGCGCCCCCACTGATGCACCGAGTAAGGTCCCGGCGATGATCGTGAGCAACGAACGCCACTGTGATAACAATCGTTGCAGGGCAAGTCGTCCCGCCCAACCGATAGGCAAGCGATCAATGATGGTTCGCAACATGATGACCCTTTGAAGTTGACAAGGCGGGAATTACGCGCAGCAAACACAAAAACCCGCTTCAATTTATGTATGCGGGTAATTTTAGCGCGTTAGCGAGGATGTTTGGCGGATTCTAACTAAGTTCTTCTGGTTGACCATCGCCACGACGCTTGACATAGCGATAGGTGATGCGTCCACGCGTGAGATCATACTGACTAAGCTCCACGCGTACTTTATCACCAAGCAGGATGCGGATGTAATACTTACGCATTTTGCCTGAGAGATAAGCCAGCACTTCAGGACCATTTTCCAACTTGACGCGGAAATTGGCGTTAGGAAGCGCTTCAGTGACTACGCCTTCAACTTCGAGCTTACCTTCTTGTTGTTTAGCCATATAGCTCCTAATGGTTGCAATTGGATATTGAGATCGCTAAACCCTCACGACAGTTTTCCCGTCATGAGGGCATTTATCTCGATTCAGCAATGGTAATCGCACGACAACTACATGAAGTATGTAACAGCGATCACTTCACGATCTGAATTACCAGCCGCGCTGCTGCTGCTTGCGACGAGCGCGACGGATCGCCTTTTTCTTTTGGATGCGGCGTAGTTCGCTCTTGGAAACATGCCAACGCTTGCGGCGGACGGTGCTGAGGATGCCACTTTTCGCTACCTGTTTGCGGAAGCGCTTGAGCAACTGTTCCTGAGATTCATTCGGACGCAGATTTACCGAAGCCACGCTGATTCACCCCCTCTCATACCTAATGTATTATCGCCTGACGGTAGCCAGTTGGATTGCTCCAACAAGAGAGGCAGGCGCTGTGCCTGCCTCAGAAGTTCGATATTATCGACATTCAGTTGGCGTCCATCGTGTGGACATAACGCCCCTTGAATGCGTTGTGAAACGGCGATCAGACCCTTTCACCTACTGAACTGGCTCATTTTCCTGTGCAAGCGGTTCTGAGTCTACAACAGATTCGACGGTTGCGCCAGACTCTGTGTCGGAGTCATCCTCGCTTGACGCGATCTTGCCCGATCCAGGCGGTACAACGGTTAGGATAGTGCCATGTTCCGCCGTCCAGCGGGTTCGCTCATCTTCGGAGACATCCTTGAGACTGAGACCAAGACGCTGACGGTGGCTCTCGATACTGATGATACGCATGAGCAACTTTTGCCCTTCGCGCAGCACAGCCGTGGGATCTTCAGGTGCGGGATCAGCCATTTGGCTGGCGTGCAGCAGCGCTTCGATGCCCGGTTCAAGGCTGACGAAGGCACCAAACTGCGCCACGCGGCTGACTTCACCCTCAACCAACTGACCGACATGATACATCTCATCGACCAGTGCCCATGGATTCGGCTGCAGACGCTTGAGGGATAGACCAATGCGCTTGCCATCCCGATCCAGACGCAGGATGAAGACATCGATCTCATCACCCACATTGAGCACTTCTTTGGGGTGCTTGACGCGATGCCATGCCAGTTCGCTGATGTGAATCAGACCGTCTGCGCCACCGAGATCGACGAATGCGCCGAAATCACGTAGACCGCTGACCACGCCGCGACGAACTTCACCTTCTTGCAATTCCTCAAGCAGCGTTTCCTTGCGCTGATCGCGGTGTCCGCGCTGCGCATCGCGCTGGCTTAGGACGAGGCGACGGCGCTTGCGATTGACCTCAATCACCTTCACCAGCACCTTCTGCCCGACCAGATTGCTCATGTGTCCCTTGCGGTCATTCTCGTTCAGACCACGCGGTACATCCATAACATGGCTGGCGGGAACAAAGCCTCGCAGATTGCCGAAGGGGATGATTAAACCACCGCGATTGGCGTCGGTAACGATCCCTTCGACGATTTCGCCGCTTTCCAGCAATTCCTCTGCCTTGACCCAATCTTCGCTCTGACGTGCCTGCGAGATGGAGACGACGAGGTTGCCGTCCTGATCTTCGGGGTGCATGACGACGACTGTGACATCATCGCCAACCTTGAAAATCATGCCTTCCATGCGCTCGAGGTCGCTGCGGGGAACGACGCCGTCGCGTTTCATCCCAACATCGACAATAATGCCTTGACTATCAATAGTTAGGATCGTCCCAGTGAGAATGTCGCCCCGATCCGGCTGCTCAATGGCAAGCGACTCCTCGAGCAGAGTCAGGAAATCCATATCAGGACTCAGCTCAGTACGCAGTGTGGTCATAAATTGTGTGGAACCCCCTACGGGAAGATTTTTTGACTCAGCAAGGCAGACTAACACGGGCAGCGATTGCGTGACGCTGCTAGTAGAAAGTCAGGGTAACGTGAGCTATGTTCAGTGGATGTTAGCGGCGCGGTGTAAACCGGGATCGGGCAAAGCGTAAAAATAACTTTTGTTCGTTCGCGGAAACAACCGAAACAACCGAAACAAACGTGGTACGCCGAAAGCGACGTTTCCCCCTATTCGAGTCGATTTCAGTATAACTGTTAGAATCTGGTTTGTCAACGCATGGAGAACGCCGTACAAACGGCGCACTGACGTTTGGTTTGTGATTTGATCCTGCTATATTCCGTGCTATAGTCAAAACCTTGCCTGTTGCAGACCCCGAAGGCAGTGGCGGCAATCCAACGTCGCCAGCGTATTGTAACCCCTGCGACATGCATGTATTGGTCCCGCCACTGGAGTGGTTATGCCCAGAGTGATCATTGTCATCCCTACTTATAATGAGGCGGAAAATATCACCCGATTAATCGACAGCTTATTCTCGCTGTCTGTGCCCGATCTAGAGTTACTGATTGTTGACGACAATTCGCCCGATAAAACAGGTCAAATCGCTGAGCAGCTTTCGCCCAAGTATGGTGGGCGCGTCCACGTCCTGCATCGCGCTGGAAAACAGGGTTTGGGAACGGCGTACATCGAAGGCTTCAATTGGGCACTGAATAACGGCGCAGATTACATCGGACAGATGGATGCGGATTTCTCGCATCACCCCAAATACGTGCCTCAACTAGTGGAGTCGATTCAGAAGTATGACGCCGTGATCGGTTCGCGCTACACAGCAGGCGGCAAGCTCGATGAGCGATGGAGTCCGCTACGCAAGTTGCTCAGTTGGTGGGCAAACCGCGTGTGGGTGGGGTTTATCCTGCAAACACCGGTGAAAGACAATACCGGAGGCTTTCGCATGTGGCGACGCAAGACGCTGATCGGAATGGACTTGCGGCGCGTGCGCTCGAATGGCTATGTCTTTCAGGTGGAGATCACCTATATTGCGCTGAAGCTGGGTTATTCGTTCGGGGAAGTGCCGATCTACTTCGCTGACCGCGAACTCGGTAAATCCAAACTCGGATTCGGTGTCTCGATGGAAGCGGCACTGCGCGTGATTCAAGTGTGGTTCCGCCATCGCCATCTGACGCCCGCAGATCGCGCCGCAGGGGGCTAATCTAGCGTGTCGTTCCTCACTTCGCTGCTGCGTCGCAACCGCACCGACATTTTCATCATCCTGTGGCTTGGTATCCTACCGCTGCTGTTCTTCTGGCAAGTGACGGTTGGGGATCGCACGCTGATCCCCGCCGACATTCTCTATCAATACCAACCGTGGGCAAGTTATCGTGAAGAAGTCGGTGCGCCAGCAGTTCCTCAGAATGGCTTGGTGGCTGATCTGTTGCTGGAAAACTATCCATGGAAGCAGTTCATCCGCAACAGTCTAGCGAATGGCGAACTGCCGTTGTGGAATCCTTACATCTTCGCAGGTGTACCATTTCTGGCAACCGGGCAGCACTCGGCGCTGTATCCCTTCAGTATTATTTACTATGTAATGCCGTTAGAAAAAGCATACGGATGGTTCACCGTCAGTCAGTTGTGGCTGGCTGGCACGATGATGTATCTGTTCATGCGCGGTTTAAGCGTCGGGCGATTCGGTGGCTTGATCGCGGCGACGGCGTTCTCGATGAGCGCATTCTTCCTCGCCAGCGTGGTTTTTCCGATGATCATCGCGGGGGCAGCGTGGCTACCCTTCTTGCTGCTGATGGTCGAATTCACGGTGCAGCAAAAACCGCTGTTCGGCAAACGGACGGTGATCCCGTGGATGGCGCTCGGTGCAGTGGGCTTAGGCATGACCATCTTCGCGGGGCACATCGAGTTTGTGTACTACGCTCTGCTGGTGATGGGATTCTGGGCGGCGGCGCGGTTGTTGGTGAACCCGGAACTGAAGCGCCGAGCTGAAGCAGCAAGTAACAGTGAATGGTTGCGGATAAGAGTTAAGCCTGCGGCGGCGCTATTGGCGATGGTAGTGTTGGGGATCGGGATCGGCGCGGCGCAGTTTATCCCGCTGCTAGAAGTTGGCGGGCTGAATTTCCGCGAGGGGCGCACGCCTTTCGATACGGTAAGAAGTTATGCCTTCCCGATCAGACATGCCGCGGTGTTCTTGATGCCGAATATTTATGGCAGTCCGGCACAGCACGAGTATTGGGATGTGTTCAGCGGCACGACGCAACCTGTCGATTGGCAGGTGCAGGGGCAGCATATCACCAATACAGGGTATCCGGGCGGCAAGAATTATGTTGAAGGTGCGTGCTACGTCGGATTACTAACGCTGATCCTCGCTGTGATCGCGCTGCTGAACGCGCGATTCGAGCGATCTGCTGCTGCCAAGATCGATCCGCGAGCGCCGTATCGGATGTTGTTTGCGATCATGGCGGTGATCGCGCTGTCGTTCGTGTTTGGCACAATCACCTACGCGGTGCTGTACTACGGCTTCCCCGGTATCAATCAGTTGCACTCCCCGTTCCGTTGGGTGTTTCCGCTAACCTTGTGCCTCGCGGCGCTGGCGGGATATGGCGCGGAAGCAGTGTTGAAAGCACGATCCGATCTGCAGTCGTTTACAGCACGGTTGGTGAAGTGGATTGGCGTTGGCGCGGTGGGGATCGGCGGGATCGTGGTCGTCGCCTTGATCCTCAGTCGCTTGCTGTTCGATCAGCTTCAAGCACCGCTGGAAACGATCTATCAGCGGTTGGCGGGCGCGAATTATGTATTCCCCTCGGTGCGCGAATTCTACAGCGTCTCGTTCACGCCTGTAGCCCTGTTCGCGCTGTTCCTGATCGGATCAGGGATCGCGCTACTGCTGACGAGATTACGGCGCGGCGGGATCGGACAGTTCGCGCTGATCGGGGTGCTGACGCTCGATCTGGTAGTGGCGACGGCGGGATTCAATCCGGCGGCTGATCCGAAGTGGTTGCAGTTCGAGCCGCCCTCAATCACATGGCTAAAGCAACAGAATCCGCAAGGGTGGCGCTTCATCGCGGTGGAACAAAACACACATACGATGAACGCCAATATCGGTTGGCTGTACGGCTTGCAGGACGTAGCAGGCTACGACAGCATGATCCCCAAGCAGTACGTCGAGTACATGCGCTATCTCCAAGATCAGGGGATGCTGATGTACAACCGCATCGCGCCGCTATTTTATGATCGTTTAGGCGCTCCTTGGATATTGGGGATACTGCACCAGCTTAATGTCAAATATATCATCGCTGAGTCTGGTGTCGATATGTCACCGTTTATGGCAATGCCCAACAGCGGTATACAGCGGGTTTATAAGGATAAGAGTACAGACGTTTATGAACTCGGCAATGGCTATCCTCGTGCTTATCTAACGAATAAGACAGTACTCACTGGTTGCTTTGCTTCGGCAAAAAGCGACTGCCTTCCGTCAATGCCTGTGCGCTGTGATGAAGCATCAGTAACCCTTGCAGAAGCAAGCAACAACCAATTGGTGTTCAACGTCTCTGATGCTAGTGGCTGTGCCAAAGCACTAGTTATCACCGACTCCTATTTCCCGGGCTGGCGCGCCTACATCCGTCCGCAGGGAGCGCTAGAGGATCAGGAAAAGGAAGTTCCGGTAAGTCTCGTCGCAGAAAACTTTCGTTCCATTGATTATGATTTTCAGGGCGATTGGACAGTGAGGCTGCGCTACTCACCACAATCATTCCAGATCGGCGCGTTCGGGTCGTTCATCAACGGGATCGTAATCCTGTTCATGCTGATGGTATGGGCATGGGGATCGTTCTATCGGGAGAGCGAGGATGCTGCTGGCAGTACGCGCCGCTTCGCCAAGAATAGCCTCGCGCCGATCTTCCTGAATCTGTTCAATCGCGGGATCGATTTTGCGTTCGCAGCGATCATGCTGCGCGTGTTGGGTCCCGGCGCGGCAGGGACGTATTACTACGCTGTCGTGATCTTCGGCTGGTTCGACACACTGACCAATTTCGGTTTGAATCTGCTGTTGACGCGCGAAGTAGCGCATGATCGCAGCGAGGCGAGGCGCTATCTACTCAATAGCAGTGTCCTACGTCTCGGCTTGGCTGGCGCGGGTGTACCCTTCCTGATCCTGTTCCTGTTGGCGCGTCAGGCGTTACCCGATCCACTGGATGCGACGGGGTTGGCGGCGATTGCGCTGCTGTATGTCGGACTTGTCCCTAACAGCATCAGTTACGGCTTGACGGCGCTGTTCTACGCCTTCGAGAAAGCGGAACTTCCAGCAGCGATTTCTACCGTGAGCGCAATCCTCAAAGCGGTGTTCGGATTAGCCGCGCTGCTGCTTGGTTGGGGCGTGGTCGGTCTGGCGGGTGTCAGCATCCTGATCAACCTGATCACGCTTGTCATTCTGGTGATACAGGCACAAGGATTATTGCGTACCGTTGAGGCAAAACCAGCGCAGATCGAGCGTCCGCTGATGCGGCACATGATCAATGTGGGCTTTCCGCTGATGCTCAATAATCTGCTGGCGGGCTTGTTCTTCAAGATCGACGTGACACTGCTCGAACCACTTCAAGGACGCGGTGTTGTTGGCACGTACAGCACCGCCTACAAGTGGGTGGATGCACTTGGCGTTGTCCCATCGCTGTTCACAATGGCGCTGCTGCCGATCATGTCGCGGCAGGCAAGGGAAGATAAAGCGGGCTTGGAGCGCACCTATACCTTCGCGGTCAAACTGCTGGTATCGTTGGCGCTGCCCGTCGCCGTGATCACGACATTTCTTGCCACCGGATTGATTGGCTTGCTCGGCGGATCGGAGTTTCTGCCTGATGGCGCGATTGCGCTGCAACTGATGATCTGGTTTGTGCCGATTGGCTGGATCAATAGTCTGACCAATTACGTACTGGTGGCGCTGGATATGCAGAAGCAGATGCGTTGGGCGTTCGCGGCGGGCGTGTCGTTCAATATCATTGCCAACCTGCTATTCATCCCGCTGTACAGCTATCGCGCTTCAGCGGTGATCACCATTTTCTCGGAACTGGTGCTGCTGATCGGCTTCTACATTTTGCTGCGACGGGCGCTCAAAGAGATCAACTGGATCGCGCTGTTGTGGCGCTTGTTTGCGGCGGCGGCGGGCATGATCGCGGTGTTGCTGCTGCTGCTACCGATCTCCGGTTGGCTGGCGGTGGGTGCTGCCATTGTGATCTATCCGATGTTGGTGCTGGTGCTGCAAGCTTTCTCCGCGACAGAATTACAGCGATTCGCGCCACTGATGCCCTCTCCGTTGCGCCGTTTGCTGCGACTTTCTCAAGCGTAATAACAAACGCGATTGCAATAGGCTCAAGCACAGCATAAATTAAAAATGATGATAGACTGTGCCTAGTGGCGGATACCTCATACTACGCTGCTAAGGGTGCGCTATGGGTGCTTTAGCTGATTCCAATTCTGATCCAATTGTTGAACCTGTCGATCTGCTGGCGCGGGCTTTCCCTTCGCTGACGGAAGATCAGATCAGTTTTCTGATGGACAAGCTGCGTATCCAAACCTATCCGGCGGGTGTGATGCTGTGTACGGAAGGCGCGTATGAGGATATTTTCTATCTCGTCTCCTCCGGTATGACGGTTATTTACAAGAAGCTGAACGACAACGAGGATTTAATCCTACGCTACAGTGGCCCGGGTGAATTCTTCGGTGAGATGGCGATTGTACAAGCTGCGCCGCGCGCCGCCTCGGTGCGTACCATCGAAGAAACGACGGTGCTGGAGGTGGACAAACCCACGCTAGAAACCTTGCTTAGTCAGAACGCGCAATTGGCGCTGACGATGATGCGTACTACTTTTAACCGCCAGCGTGAGAACGACCAGAATACACTACGGAATCTACGGCAGTCATATGAGACGTTGGAACGCTTAGACCGCGCCAAGCTGGATTTCATTGAGGTGACAGCGCACGAATTACGCACGCCGCTGACGGTGATGCGCGGTTATGCCAGCATCCTAGCGATGGACCCGGCGATCACCAGCAGCCCGACATTGATGGAAGTGGTGGATGGCATGAGTAACGGCACGGCGCGTTTGCACGAGATCGTGAATAACATGCTGGATGTGCAGCGCATCGATATGAAGCAGATGACGATCACTAAGTCGCCTACCTCATTGCCCGTGATCCTGAGAGGGGCAGCGCAAGATATTCAGCCTGCCTTAGCGGAGCGCAAGCAGCAGTTCACGCTTGATCTGGGCGATAACAATGATCCGATCTACATCGACGCGGATGGCGCATTGCTGCACAAAGCGTTGATGCAGGTGCTACTGAACGCGATCAAGTACACGCCAGATGGCGGCAGTATCGTGATGGGATTGCGTTACGAGGAGCACGATATGCTACAAACATCGGCGCATATCGCCGTCGCGGATACGGGGATCGGCATTGATCAAGAGCACCACAAGCTGATCTTCGAGAAGTTCTATCGACTTGGTGATGTGGCGAATCACTCGTCAGGCAAGATCGCGTTCAAGGCAGGTGGACCGGGCTTAGGGCTGGCGATTGCCTTTGGTGCGATCAGCGCACATAGCGGCTTGATCTGGGTGGAAAGCCCCGGCTATAACGACGTAACATTCCCCGGATCGACATTTCATGTCCTGCTGCCGATGAAATCCAGAGTCGAACGGCAGGGAGATTTCGAGCGTATGGGATCGAATTGAAATAGCCAGTAATGAGTAATCTCCACTCATTACTTTCGGTTAGTTGTTTAAGTTACGCAGTACCGTAGAGAGCACCTGAATCGCCTTGAAATATTCCTCTAATTGGATGTGTTCCTCTGGCGTGTGATCGAGGTTGGAGTCGCCCGGACCGTAAGCCACCATCGGGCAAGTCCAGATCATGCCGACAGTATTCATATCGGATGTGCCAGTCTTATAGACATAGCCGGGCTTCGCGCCGTGATCGCGGATGGCGTTGTTGAACAGTCGCGTCAGCGTCGTATTGCGATCCGCGCGGTAGGCGATCTCATCTCCGCGAAAGGTGATCTGCGAGAGTTCGGGACTAGCGTTGAGCGAGATCGCCAGTGGCTTTAGCGCTTCCGGCGGCATATCCAGCGGCAGACGGAAGCCGAGTGTCATGTTGACGATCTCGTGGAAGCCGTCGTCAGAAGTTTGGATCGAGCGCAGCGTACACAGCACCTGATCGAAAGTCTTCTCTCGATCCTCGTTATATTCCGCAAAGTAGTTGTTGATGGCGTTCCAGTAAGCGACGGCGAGTTCTGGAGCATTACGATCCCGTCCGGCGGTGTGGGAAAGCGCCCGCTTCAGTGTGTAATCGAGCAGGATGCGTCCCTTGTAGCCCAACGTGATGCGATCCCATTGACTCGGCTCCCCGATAATGCACAGGTTTGGCGTGAATTGCGTAGTGGCGTGACGTGCGCCCTTCGAGGTGGTGTACTCCTCCTCCACTGCGCCGATTACCACGATGCGCCAGCCCTCTTGACGCCCTGCAAACGCCGTCGCCGCCGCGAAAGTCGCCAGCGGTCCTTTGGCATCCACCGATCCCCGCCCGTAGAGCTTGCCATCTTTGATCTCAACAGGAATGAAGCCATGCACGGTGTCGATATGACCGAGCAGCACAATGGTGTTGGGACCATCGCCCATGATGCCGACGGCGCTGTTGGACTCGTCAACATACGCATCGTCGTAACCGAGCGATTTCATCTGTTCGACTAGATATTCGCTGGCAGCGCGTTCTTGCGTCGAGGGGCTGTAGCATTCCAGCAATCCGGACAGCAATTCAGTGTAACGGCGGGTATCAAGCACGGATTCGGCTTCGGCAGCAGACGTAGACATTGATTCACTCAACGCGCTTTCTGAAGGGGTTACTAGCTTATTGCAGGAGAGTACGATAGCTTGGCAATTCTAGCATGTGGTGGACGGATGAAAAGATAGAGGTTCAATCCTTAACCAGATCACAATGTTCTGCCGCTATATTGCTTCCTGACCTGATGCTTGTGCCTTGTCGGATGGTAATCTTGTCGTTCGTCAATCTGCACAGCTTTTTTCGGAATCTTCGCTTGTGCATCGTACCATGTTCAATATGCCCAACAAACGTATAAAAACATTGTTCATATGTAACACCTGTGTTGTTACAGCTTTGTGATATGCTTCACACCACATTCAACTCAGTGTTTGTCGGTTAATTTCGCCGTTTCTGACATATATACTGCTGTTTGAATAGTCCACACAACAAGTTCTTTCTTACCTGCCAATAAAGATTTTTTAACGCACCGTCGAAGTTGGAAGCATTGACTGGCCAACCTCGACGGTATTAACGCATATCGAATCTGACCTACTGCGGAGACAGTCATCATGAACATCACCCCTCCCCCCGAAGAAAACCAGCGTCCGTGGCTTGACGAACATGACGCCTGTGCGCTGATAGCGAACATACGCAAACAAGGTAGACCTACGCACGGCAACGTTAAGCGCACGTTACTGGCTCTTTCTCGAATGGGACATCGCACCGGCGAAGTGGCTGGCGAGGGTGATGGCTGCGGCTTAATGACCGATATTCCGCGCATTCTGTGGGCAAGGACGATGAACAGCATCGGTAAGGCAAGCGAGGTTGCCACCGATCCACACTTCTTCGTGATCCACCTATTTTTGCCGCAACAGAACACCGACGAAATCGTTCGGCAAATTACCGAACGTGCCGAACTCAACGTACTGCAAATCCTATTTAGCGCGCCCGGTCAGACCCGCCCTGAGATGTTAGGTCCTTTGGCGCGTCGTCAGGAGCCGGTATTCTGGCAGATCGCAGGTTATGCGCCGGGGCGTGATGCACGTGACGCCAACGGTCGTTTGTTCGAGTTCCAGATGCAGATTGAGCGCGAACTGCCGCTGCATGTAATTAGCTGTAGCACCCATACCGTCGTCTACAAAGTACGCGGACATGCGGATACCCTGTACAAGTATTACCCCGACCTGCGCGACCCCGAATTTGAATCAGCGATCACCATCGGACATTCCCGCTACAGCACCAATACCGAGACTGCCTTCGAGCGCGTGCAACCGTTCACTTTGCTTGGTCATAATGGCGAGATCAACACGATTGCTCGTCTGCGCGAAGAAGCACGAATGTTGGGCACGCAGCTCTCCAATAACGGCTCTGACTCGCAGGACCTTAATCGTGTGCTGGAAACTTTGATCCAGCGTTATGGATTCACCTTGATGGAAGCAATGGAAATCTGCTTCCCGCCCGTCCCTAGCGAGGCGGACGCGCTGACGATGGAACAGCAGCCGCTGTACCGCCGCTACCGTATGGGCTTCGGCCCATTCGCGCAAGGTCCGGCGGGCTTGGTAACGCGCTTCGGTGACGAGTGCGTATTCAGCGTTGATGCACTTGGCTTGCGTCCACTGTGGTTCGGCGAGACGGAGAAGGATTATTACTTCTCTTCCGAGCAAGGCGTCGTGCCGCTGGAACAGAACATCCGCGATCCGCGTTCGCTTGCCCCCGGTGAAAAGGTTGTGGTCAATGTGCATCGCGGTACGGCGGTGCGCGTACTCGGTGATCGGGAACTGCGCCATGAAGTGCAGCGCCGCGCCCGCGCCGTTCGTCCGGTGAAAGCGCCGAGTCCACTGGATCCGCATCACGAAATCAACTGGGATGCACCTGCTGCTCCCGGCAATCTGGATACATGGCGTACGGCGACGGGCTGGTATCGTACTGACCGCGACATCGCCGTCGAGATGGCGGATAAGGGCGTCGATCCGATTGGTTCGCTGGGCTACGATGGTCCGTTAGCGGCACTATCGAGCGATGGTTCGCGCAACATTTCCGAATATTTCAAGGAAGCAGTTGCCGTCGTCACCAATCCAGCGATTGACCGTGAGCGCGAGACCGAGCATTTCAGTACCGAGGCGATTGTTGGTCCGCGTCCGGCGCTGCACATGACCGATACGAATTATGATGAGGTTACGCCAGTCACATTGCGACTGCCGATCCTCGCAGGCGGTCATTTCGCGGGCGATCCACTGCTAGAGTTCGGTGATTACGCTAAAGCCGCTAATCGCGCTGGCACGATGCTGCTAGAAGATTTGATGGCGTTGTTTGATAGCAAATCGGTGCGGCTGACGGCAGCGGTGAAACCGGATGAAACGGTAGTCGGTGCGCTTGAACGGCTGACTGACGAGGCGCTAGATGCGATTCGCAGCGGTGCGAGGCTGATCGTGCTGGACGACGCTTGTGCCTTCCGCGATGGTTATGGCTGGTTAGATCACCATTTGGCGCTGGCGACGGTAGACCGCACGCTGCGCTTGACTTTCGATGATGACGGCAGCAACTATCGTCGTAAGACTGGTTTAGTCTGCCGCGCGGCTGGAATCCGCAACCTGCACGACATCATCCTCGCTATCGCGCTCGGCGCTGATGCGGTGAATCCTTATCTGCTAATCGAGACATCGGTGGGACGCACAGGCACACCTGATGAACGCAGTGAGCGCGTGGTCAAACTGATGAGCGCTATCGAGAAGGGCTTGCAGAAAGTCACTTCCACGATGGGGGTTCATGAACTGCGCGGCTACGGCAAGACTTTCGGCAGCATCGGCTTGGCGACACCAGTTGCCGAGGTAATGGGCTGTGTGAACTTCGCGGGCAGCGAGGATCGCGGCTTGACGTGGGATCGGCTGTATGAGGAGTCGAAGGGTCGTGGCGAACTGTTCATTAAACCGGGACGCCCGCCGAAGGAAACGCGCATCTATCCGCATGTCTACAAGATGGCGGGCGAAGTGGCGCGTGGTGAGGTCGATTACACTGGTTTGATGGATCGGCTCGGTGAGATTGAGCACAATACTCCCGTGGCGCTGCGCCATACGCTAGATTTCAAGCTTGATGCCGAGAATCAAGTTGATCCCGATGAAGTCGATCTGAGCGTGGGGCGACACAGTCTGCCGTTCATCATCTCCTCAATGTCCTTCGGTTCTCAGGGTGAAGTCGCGTTCCGTGCTTATGCTGAAGCTGCCTTCCGTTTGGATATGTACAGCTTGAATGGCGAAGGCGGCGAGATCAAGGACATGCTCGGCAAGTATCCGCATCATCGCGGTCAGCAGATCGCGTCGGGACGTTTCGGCGTCAACGCGGAGCTGATCAACTCGTCCTACTTACTGGAAATCAAAGTGGGACAGGGCGCGAAGCCGGGTGAAGGTGGACATCTGCCCGGTAAGAAGGTGACGGCGAAAGTCGCAGCGGCGCGCAATGCGTCCGTTGGCGTAGACCTGCTCTCGCCCTCCAACAACCATGACATTTATTCGATTGAGGATTTGGCGCAGTTCATCGAAGAACTGAAGACTAGCAATCCGCGCGTCAAAGTGGCGGTGAAAATCCCCGTCGTTCCGGGCATCGGCGTGATCGCGGTGGGCGTGGCAAAGGCGAACGCTGACATTATCAACATCACAGGCTATGACGGTGGCACAGGCGCGGCGCGTCAGCACTCGCTCAAGTACGTCGGTCTGCCCGCCGAGATCGGTGTGGTAGAGGCACATGCGGCGCTGCTGAAATCCGGTCTGCGCGACAAGGTGGAAATCTGGTGCGACGGCGGTATGAAGTCCGGCTCGGATGTAGTCAAGATGGTGCTGCTGGGCGCGAATCGCGTCGGTTTTGGCACAATGGCTATGGTGGCAATCGGCTGTACGATCTGCCGCAAGTGCCAGACCGATACCTGCCATGTAGGTATCGCCACGCAAATTGAGAATAAAGAGCAAGCAATCGCCCATGGATTGAAGGCGTTCGAGCCGCAGGTCTATGAAGATGCGGTGGATCAGCTACAAGGGCTATTCGGCGCTGTGGCACAGGAAGCCAGAGTGATCACCGCACGGTTGGGCTACACCAGATTGCAAGCCCTCGTGGGTCGTGCCGATCTGCTGGAGCAGGTGCGCTTACTGGAAGCCGTTGATCTGTCGCCGCTGCTCAAGGTGGCGGTTGTGCCAGAACGTGCCCCGACTCAGCGCACGGTTGGTCGCGCACTGCGCCGTCCGCGCAACCACCTCACCGAGATCATTAGCGATATGGTGATGGACGCCATCGAAACTGGTGAAGATGTGATCACCTACGAGGACAGCGAGGCAAGCAGTATTGATCGCGCGGTGGGTACGCATCTGGTCGGCGCGATGGTGCGGCATTACGGCTTCGAGAACGGGCATAAGCTCGGTTCTGCTGATAGTGGGGTATTCCGCAAGTCGATGAAGCGCCCCGATACGATCAAGTTGAACTTCAACGGCGCGGCGATCCCCGGCAACGGTCTAGCGGCGTTCCATGGTGATGGCGTTGACATCATCGTGGAAGGTGGCACGCAAGATGGCTTGGGCAAATGCTCTATCGGTGGACAAGTGGCGATCCTCAAAGGCTTGAACACGAAGGGTGTGCTGGTCGGCGGCAGCGTAGGCAAGAGCTTCGCTTACGGCGCTCAGAGTGGTCAGTTCTTTATTCAGGGCAATGCCGACAGCCGCGCAGGTGTCCGACTGTCTGGTGCGGATGTGATCATCGGTGGCGAGATCGACCAGCCGCTGCAAGATGAACTCGGATTCCTTGCCTCCCGCGCCAATATCAAGGGTTTTGCCTTCGAGTACATGACTGCTGGACGCGCCATTGTGCTAGGCGATCCCGGTCCGTGGATTTGCAGCGGCATGACGGGCGGCACGGTGTATATCCGCTTGCATCCTGAACTCGGCTTTGATGAACTAGCGATCAAGCGACGTCTGGCGAAGGGTGCGAATGTGAGCATCAAGCCAGTCGATGACAAGGACTATAGCAATCTGTGGGATCTGCTGTGCAAGTACCGCGAAATCTTGATCGACGCCAACCAGCACGATAACGCTGAGGTGATCGACACGCTGTTGCAACGCTGGGATAAGGAATTCGTCAAGATCGTGCCAACCCGCCAGCAGGTCGATCAGACGGTGGCGACGGAGTAAGCGCCGATTAGTAGTAAGTAATGAAAGCTGGTAGGAACGCAACTCCTGCCAGCTTTTTTGTTTGTCAGGACTATAGCGGAAAGGAAAAGGTGGGGAGTAAAGCAGAAGTGCGGTGGTGACGGGATCGTGGCGATTAGGAAAAATGCCGCCTGAAGTTCGCAGGGAATACAGGGCGGTTTCAGGCGAATTGTTGGTGGTTGGTTAGAACGGACAAACGGAAGGCGGGAAATGGTTAGGATGCTGACACGACAATGATAAAGGTCGAGTCCATGGACCGGAAACTGACGGTTAGGAGTGGGTGCAAAGACCCTCACCCCCTGCCCTCATCCCGCAAGCGGGAGAGGGTGATCCGTATCGGGAGAATGATGATCTGAGTTTCAAAACTTAAAAGTTAAAGATCATAAGCCAGCAGGCTTAATGTGAATGATGGCTAGTTATAACCGATGAAGGATTGGACTGATTGGCATTAGTGCGGGGCGATGGGATAAGCTAGGATCATCCATGATCTAAGCTGCGAGGTGCAGCATGAGCAAATTTGTGGCGGTTGCCAAAGTTGCGGTTGATGAGCCGAAACTGCCGATTCCAGAAGGTGTTATAAATCGGCGGGAGTTTTTGTACTGGTTATGGATCGCCAGCGGAATCATACTGATCATCGGTATGGGCTTTCTTGCGGCTTGGATACTGGCTGAGTCATCGCTATATCCCATACTTGGAGTGGATATTTTTGAGTTTGATGTCAACAAAATACCTGTGCCCAATGCTGAACCACTCTTGGTGCAAGGTAAGTTTTGGCTAAGCAATACAGCAGCAGGACTGTATGCTTTTAACCCAGATAAACCGAGATGCTACCTCTATAAATGGGTATACGTTAATGGTAGATTTGAATGTCCCGGCAGCGGCGCAAAATTCCAGCCTGATGGAACTCACGTTGAAGGACCTAACTACGGAAATCTCGATAGTTATCCCATTACTGTGATCCGCGCAGATGGGGGGCAGCAGACATATGTAGGTCAGCCTGCAAGTCTCCATAACGTTGTGCAAATCACCGTCGATATGCGCTGGCTTATAGCTGGTCAAGTCGTTGAATATCCTAATTAACTCAACCCAAACTGAAAGGTCTTATGCTCACTAACGTCACTTCACGCGCTTATCCTCTGTGGCTGATCCGTGTACTACGGATTGCCGCGTTCACGGTGTTGATTCTGATCGCATCACGGATTCGTATTCCTGTCCCCGGCACGCCTGTACCGATCACGCTGCAAACACTGGCGGTGTTGTTGGCGGGAATGTCATTAGGACCAATTGAGGGAGCGATTAGCGTATTGTCATATCTAGGCTTGGTTGCTCTCGGCGTGGATGGACGCTTACCGACTGAACTTCACGGAATTGCGGTGTTCTTGGGTCCGACGGCGGGCTACTTGATCGGTTTCGTGCCGGGGGCTGCTATCGCGGGCTTGGCGTGGCGGGCTGCGGATCGCTGGAAGTTCGCCCTGTCGCTGCTATGCGGATTCGTGGCGGCGGTGGTGATCTTCTTCTTCGGCGTGTGGGGTTTGTCGCTGTACAGCGGATCATGGCAGGCGGCATTAGTTGGTGGCGCTGTGCCATTCGTGATCGTGGATTTCGGCAAGGTACTGCTCGCCGCATCACTGGTGAAATTGGGGCATGAGTCGCGGCTGCGTTGGTTCGCCAACTAAGCTGCAAGGAAGTCTGAAGGTGAAATGCCTGCGGTAATCGTCGAAGAACGTCCGGATACGGCGGATGCGATGCAGCTCATCGCTGAGTTGCAAGAGTCACTTGAGGCGCACTATCCACCGGAAAGTCGGCATGGCTTTAGCGTTGAAAAACTGCTAAAGCAGAATGTGGCGTTCTTCGTGATCCGCATGGACGGAGTACCAGCCGCTTGCGGTGGAGTCAAACTCTACGATGAGTATGGTGAAGTCAAACGCATGTACGTTCGCCCACAGTTTCGCGGGTTGGGCTTAGCGCGACTGATGCTAGAGCACTTAGCCAACCACACCCTGCATCATGGCATCAGCGTACTGCGATTGGAGACTGGCATTTATCAAACCGATGCGATCAAACTCTACGAGCGTTACGGCTTCCAACGGATCCCGCCGTTTGGTGACTACTTTGATGATCCGGTGAGTCTGTGCTACGAAAAGCGACTCTCAACATTGTAGTCGGAGCTGGTGCAGCGCCGTTCGCTCGATCTCTTGCTTTCCCACAATATCGTTTTCATTGCTATAGGCTGATTTTCACGTGCAGAGAATTTTCAACAATCTACGCGATCTACCCGCCGCGTTCACTCCTTCGAGCTGGCTTTCCGGGCTTCTGGTCGTCATTGTTGGCTATGCGTCATCACTGGTGATCGTCATCAGCGCAGGGCAAGCCGCTAATCTCAATCAAGATCAACTGGCGTCGTGGATCTGGGCAGTCACCGTCGGGTCAGGCATCCTGACTATCGTGATGTGTCTATGGTTTCGCCAACCTGTGATGGCGGCATGGTCAACGCCGGGCGCGGCGCTGCTGGTCACCAGCTTGATCCATTATCCGTTCAGCGAAGCGATTGGCGCATATCTGGTGGCGGCTCTCGCGGTGATTCTGCTCGGCGCAACGGGGTTATTCGGGCGGATGATGCGTTTGATCCCGCATACCGTCGTGTTAGGCATGTTGGCGGGTGTGTTGATCCGGTTCGGCTTCAATCTTTTCAATGCGCTGCCCGATCAATCTGGCATTTCCTTGATCGTCGTGTCGATGCTGCTGGTCTATTTCTTGCTGCGGCGTGTGAACTTCCGAGCGCCGACGGTTGGGGCGTTGATCGTGGGTGTGCTGGTGGCGGCACTGCGCGGTGATGTGCATCTGGAAAGCGTCAGTCTAGCGCTGACCGTGCCACATCTGACCGCGCCGACATTTTCCGCGGAAGCGATGTTAGGACTGGCACTACCACTGTTCGCTTTAGCGGTAACGTCGCAGGATGCGCCGGGATTAGCGGTGCTGCGATCCGCTGGCTACGACACTAATATCGATCAGGCGCTGGTGATGACGGGCGTGGCTTCTGCCGTCACTGCTCCACTTGGTGGACATGGTTTGACGTTGGCAGCAATCACGGCGGCGATGGTGACCAACCCCGAAGCGCATCCCGATAAGGATAAACGCTATGCGGCAGCCGTCGCGGCAGGCGTTTTCTACATCGTGTTTGGCGTTTTTGGCGCGACGGTGGTGTCGCTGTTCACTGCGCTGCCGAGTGCGTTGATCGCGGCGATTTCGGGCTTGGGGATTTTCCCGGCACTGATGGGATCGATCAGTGCGGCGATGATGGAGTCAGAAGGACGTGAAGGCGCATTGGCGGCGATCCTGTGTACTGCTGCAAACTTCACCTTGTTCGGCATTGGCGCACCATTCTGGGGGCTGGTGGTCGGTGTAGCAGTCAATTTGATCATGCGCTGGAATAAAAAATCCCCCACATCCTAGTGAATGTGAGGGATCGCATGGTAGTCCAGTTCTGAGCCTGAATTACTCAGTTGGCGCGGTATTGACCGCTGCGTTGGCGTCCAGCTTGATGGATGGTCCCATGGTTGAGGTCAGCACCAGACGGCGGACGTAAATACCCTTAACACCGGACGGCTTGGCGCGGCGTACCGCATCCAGTACCGCCGTCAGATTCTGCGTGATCTGATCTTCGGTGAACTGTATTTTGCCAAGAGGGATGTGCAGATTACCGGTCTTATCGTTGCGGAATTCCACGCGACCAGCGCGGGCTTCGCTCACGGCGCGTTCTAAGTCTTCAGGATTAACCACCGTACCCGCCTTGGGATTCGGCATCAAACCCTTACGACCAAGTACCTTACCGAGTGGCGATACTTTACGCATCATGTCGGGAACGGCGATGGTAATATCGAACTCCGTCCATTCCTCAGTGCGAATCTTGTTGATCATCTCGTCGCCAGCAACGTAGTCCGCTCCAGCGGCTTCAGCATAGCGGGCGGCTTCACCTTCAGCAAAGACCAGCACGCGCACCGTCTTGCCCAGACCTGCGGGCAGCACTACCGTAGTACGCACCTGCTGATCGGATTGGCGAGGATCGATGCCCAGACGAGCGTGCAGTTCAACTGTCTCGTTGAACTTGACATAGCTGGCTTCTTTGACCAGTTTGACGGCTTCGGGAATGCTATATTCCTTGCCGGGAGTGACCTTCTTGACCGCTTCTAGATATTTCTTACCGTGTTTTCCCATAGTATCCTCCGGTGGTACAGACGAACCGCGTAAAGGCGGCTCTCCCACTGATTACTTATCTTCGACAGTGACACCCATATTGCGGGCGGTGCCTTCGATCTGACGCATCGCGCCTTCGATATCGACGGCGTTGAGGTCAGGCATCTTGATCTCGGCGATCTCACGTACCTGCTTGCGGGTGATCTTGCCGACCTTTTCTTTGTTCGGCGTGCCAGAACCCTTCTCCACACCTGCCGCCCGCATGATCAGGAAGGCGGTAGGAGGAGACTTAAGGATGAAGCGGAAGGAACCATCGGTAAAAATGGTGATTTCCGCCGGAATGATCTCGCCGACGCGGTTGGCGGTACGGGCGTTATATTCCTTGCAGAAGCCCATCAGGTTGATGCCGTGCTGCGCCAAGGCAGGACCTACTGGAGGAGCAGGATTAGCTTTGCCTGCTGGTAGCGCCAGTGTGACGACGGCTTTGACTTTCTTTGCCATTCTATTTCCTTCTTCCTACATGATGAGCGACCCGATGACGTTCATGTTCATGCCGGGTCGCCTTCACGGATGTTCAATCAGGGGCAGCGACATTGCGCCCCCTCCATCACAAAGTATGTTGCCCGAATTAGGACTTCTCGACCTGCAAGAAGTCGAGTTCTACGGGCGTCTCGCGTCCGAAGAACGAGACCATCACGCGTACCTTCGACTTTTCCATGTCGATGTCGCCGACGGTGCCGACGAAATCGTTGAAGGGTCCGTCGATGATGCGGACTTTTTGACCGGGTTTGAAGGTAACTTTGACCTTCGGCGCTTCGGCTTCCATGCGCCGCATGATCTGGTTGACTTCTTCTGGACGCAGCGGTGTTGGTTCGTTGCCCATACCTACGAAACCAGTCACACCCGGCGTATTGCGTACTACGTACCAGCTATCTTCGTCCATTTTCATCTGCACGAGGATGTAGCCGGGGAAGACACGGCGCTCTACCGTTTTGCGCTTGCCTTCATGAACTTCAATTTCTTCTTCAGTGGGAACGACGACATCGAAAATCTTGTCCTGCATTCCCATCGTCTCAATGCGCTGCTCGATGGCGTGGCGCACCTTATTCTCGTAACCAGAATAGCAGTGGATCACGTACCACTGCTTCTCGGTATCGACAGCAATCTCAATCAGTTCGCCATCATCGCTACCGCTGGTGAACGTGCGTACTGGTCCGATGCGCTCGGCACGCTGACTGGGCAGCAGTGGATCACTCTCGATGCGATCTTTGGCACGCTCGACAGCGTCGTAATTGCCATCCTGCTCCTCGTCCATATAGACGGGATCGGGATCGTAATCTACAGAGTCATTGTCGAGATCGTCATCTAAACGGCGATTCTTCTTTGGCATCGCTCACCTCATCTCAAAACTACAGTTAAGCTACTAGATGCCGCTGCTATTACCACCACCGGGCAGCCGTTCGCGGAACAGCCACAGCACCGCGACTACGGCGATCAAGCCGATTGAAATGATCCCAAAGAGCGTTGCATTATCGGGGTTAGCGACCTGCGCCGTGAGCAGACTAAACACGAAGCTGATGATACCGAGAACAATCGCCGTGATCACCGTGACGATGATGACAATCCACGTCAGGCGCAACGTTTCTTCGCGCGTGGGCCAAGAGACTTTGCGTAATTCGGCGATGGTATCGCGGAAGTAGGTGGTCAGTCCACGAACAGCGCGAGTAAGGAAATTCCCATCTGAAGTGGAGACTTCGCGAGTCGCTACTTTATCTTTGCGGACAGGAGCCGAGACGTTGGCTTCTGGCAGCGTTTCGCCGCGCTTGAGCATGCGACGGCGGCGGCTGTCGCTAACAACCGGAGCAGCAGAGGCAGACTCTTCGGCTTCCTCCGCTAATTCCTCGATCAATTCATCTTCTTGTTCATCCGCAGGGCGGGTTGCGGTTCGTGCCATGATTAAAAATTCTCCTATGAAGCAAACACCGTCACTAAGGACGGTGTCTGTGCTTTCGCTAAATCTGGCAGGGGAGACAGGACTCGAACCTGCAACCAACGGTTTTGGAGACCGCTACTCTGCCAATTGAGCTACTCCCCTACATGATCGACCCCGCCACGAGACGAGATTGGGCTAATTATGCCTTACTTTGTTTCACGATGCAAGGTATGTTTGCGGCAGCGACTGCAATATTTCTGGAACTCCAGACGGTTGGGATCGTTGCGCTTATTCTTCTCGCTCGTGTAATTACGCTCCTTGCACTCAGTGCATTGGAGGTACATGATCATGCGAACATCTTTTTTTGCCATGACTGAATTCCTTAAACTTCACAACACAGGGGCATAGTGTATGGCTACGCCCCTGTGGAAATACCAGCCCTTATCCCGGAAGTTATTCCAGAATTTCGGTGATGACGCCAGCGCCGACGGTCAGACCGCCCTCGCGGATGGCGAACTTGCTACCCTTTTCGAGGGCAACGGGGGTGATCAGCTCGACGCTCATGCTAATGTCGTCGCCGGGCATGACCATCTCGACACCCTGCGGTAGGGCGATGGTGCCAGTGACATCCATGGTGCGGATGTAGAACTGAGGACGGTAGCCGGTGAAGAACGCCTTGTGACGACCACCTTCTTCCTTCTTCAGGACGTAGACCTGGCACTGGAACTTCTTGTGCGGCTTGATCGAACCGGGCTTGGCGAGCACCATACCACGCTCGACTTCCTCGCGGGTGGTACCACGCAGCAGGATGCCGGGGTTGTCGCCAGCGCGAGCTTCGTCGAGGTCCTTGTGGAACATCTCGATGCCGGTGACGGTGGTCTTGGCGGTTTCCTCGCGCAGACCAATGATCTCGATTTCCTCGCCCTTCTTCAGGGTGCCACGCTCGACGCGACCGGTCACCACCGTACCACGACCCTTGATGCTGAACACGTCTTCGACGGGCATCAGGAAGGGCTTGGCGGTGTCGCGCTCTGGTTCGGGGATGTGCGTATCCACCGTGTTCATCAGGTTGATGATCGGCTCGTATTCCGGCGCGTTGGGGTCGGTGCTGGTCGATTCCATCGCCTTCAGCGCCGAACCACGAATCACGGGAGCCTCGAAGCCGTAGCTGCCCAGCAGTTCTGCCAGTTCCAGTTCCACCAGTTCCAGCAGTTCAGGGTCGTCCATCTGGTCGACCTTGTTCAGGAACACCACCAGCGCGGGCACTTCCACCTGACGCGCCAGCAGCACGTGCTCGCGGGTCTGCGGCATTGGACCATCAGGAGCAGAAACCACCAGGATCGCCCCGTCCATCTGCGCCGCTCCCGTGATCATGTTCTTGATGTAGTCACGGTGTCCCGGGCAGTCCACGTGCGCATAGTGACGCTTGTCCGTCTCGTACTCCACGTGCGTAATGTTGATCGTGATGCCGCGCGCACGCTCTTCCGGCGCATTGTCGATCTGGTCATAGGCACGGAACTGCGCCTGTCCCTTCATCGCCAGCACCTTCGTGATCGCCGCCGTCAGCGTCGTCTTGCCGTGGTCAACATGTCCAATCGTGCCCACGTTCAGATGCGGTTTATTGCGTGAAAACTTTTCCTTCGCCATCGAATGCTCCCAGTTAACCCTCGAAATGAAGCTAGCGTATTCGGGACGAATACAGAGTAAAGAGCCTAAGATGGGATTTGAACCCATGACCTCACCCTTACCAAGGGTGTGCTCTACCGACTGAGCTACTTAGGCAATTGCTTGCTTCACCGTATTCGCTTGTGGCTTCGGCGTCGTATCTAGCTACTGCGCCTCTTGCCTTCCCAATAATTAATAATCTTCAGTATTAAGTATTCAGAGCCGGTGACAGGAATTGAACCCGTGACATCCATATTACAAGTATGGCGCTCTACCAACTGAGCTACACCGGCGCATGCGGGTGACATTATATCACGGGCAAAATTCCGACTCAAGGTTGGAATTGCGCGCCTCAGACCTGTAATTAAGGCACATTCTAGCGGAGCGAAAAACCCCTTGTCAATGGTCAACCGTGATTTTTGGTCGAGATCTATTTACCTAGCGCAGCCGAAGTGCGGTAACTTTCCTCTGATTTTCGTTAATTGATATGCTGGCAAGGCTGAACTTATGGCTGTACTGGTCATTGATATTGGCAGTTCATCACTTCGTACATTGCTATTTGACGAGCAAGGACACTCCATCTCTAGTTCGCTGGCGCAGCGCAGTTATAGCCTGACCACAACACCGTTAGGTGCGGCAACTATTGACCCTGCCATGCTGCGCGAATTCGCTGAACTTTGCATCGACTCGACGCTTCAGCATCTGGAAGCGCGGCAGATCGACGCGGTAGGGATGGCGACCTTCGTGGGTAATGTGCTGGGCGTGGATGAGCACAATGTGCCAATCACGCCTGTGTACACCTATGCGGATACCCGCTGTAGTCAGCAGGTCGATGGCTTGAGACAGCATCATGACGTGCAGGCGGTTTTGCAGCGCACAGGCTGCCCGATCCATGCGGCGTATCATCCAGCGCGGCTGATGTGGCTGAAGGAAACAGAGCGCGAACTCTTTGATCACGTTTACGAATGGATGGATATCGGGACCTATCTCTATCGTTGTTGGACGGGCGAGATGGTGTGCAGCTATTCCATCGCAGCGTGGAGCGGCTTGCTCAATCGGCAGCAGTTGGCGTGGGACGTACAGTGGCTGGATCAACTTGGTGTGCGAGTCGATCAACTGCCACGACTAGCGGATTATGATCAGCCGATTCGGGGACTGACGACGACTTATCAACAGCGTTGGAGTGCTCTACGCGATGTGCCGTTCTTTCTTCCTATCGGCGATGGTGCTGCGGCTAACATCGGAATAGGAGCGATTGACAGCGCTCACATCGGATTGACGGTTGGCACTACCGCTGCACTGCGTCTAGTCACGCCACCTGTCGATCCAGTTCCGGATGGTCTGTGGTGCTATCGCAATCACTCGACATGGCAGTTGATCGGGGGCGCTACCAGTGAAGGTGGCAATATCTTCCAATGGGTTGCCAGTACCTTCGGCTTGACGCCTTCGGATGAGGTAGAGCGACATCTGGCAGAGGCACAGCCGGATTCGCATGGGCTAACTTTTCTACCACTGCTGGCAGGCGAACGCAGTCCGGGCTGGGCGGCACAGGCGAGGGGCAGCATCATCGGCTTGAGGTTAGGGACAAACGCTCTGGATATTCTGCAAGCCGCTCTTGAAGGTGTGGCGCTGCGCTTATCGCTAATCCTTGACCAGCTAGCACCGCTGGCTGATCCGGATAGCGCGATTATGGCTGGCGGCGGGGCGCTGGAAGCATCACCCGCATGGACGCAAATCTTAGCGGATGCCTTGAACCGTCGCCTGTTGATAGTGGATACGAGCGAAAGCACCGCTCGAGGGGTGTCCGTTCTGATCTGGAGTGCGCTCAAACATGCTTCCTTGACCGAGTATTCATTGCCTAGCGTCCGTGAAATTGCACCAGATGCTGCGCGCGCTGGCTCATTGCGGTTAGCAAGAGAGCGTCAGGTGGAACTCTACAAAGAGCTAATCACCCCTAAAACTGAGTAGCATCGCACGATTTTATATATTTCTAACGGGATTAGTACAAACCTTATATAAAGTATACCTTATAATACGATCAGGGCTGCTGGCGAATTGTTTGTAGATTGAGAGGAGGCGAGCGTTGCAATACAAACAAGGAGCCAGAATTATGACCTTCGACGATCACGTCATTGGTCATGTGGATAGTGTGGTGATCGATCCCTGCACGAAAGAGGTTTCCCATCTCATCGTACGGCAAGGGATTTTTTTCACGCACGATAAGCTCATTCCCATCGCTCTGGTTGCATCAGCCACCGATGAGAGCATTTTGCTGAAGAATAAATCTACCGAGTTACCTGATCTGGTGCCCTTCGAGGAAAAACACTTCGTCGCTTATGATGAGAGACATCCTGAAGCGCCTAATCGAAACCTCGAAGCGCAGTATGCGGAGCAGTATCTCTGGAATCCGCCAGTTAGTACGGTAAGTAGTCTCAATTACGGTCTTGCCCCATATGAGCCTTACTACGCCTATCCTACTCAATCCGTAGGCAAACCGGAGATCGTACATAACATTCCGGACGCCGCCGTTGTATTAAAGGAAGGAGCACATGTATTTGGCGCAAATGGACATAGGCTTGGACATGTCATAGAGATTTTTACCGATTCGACCAGTGGTCGAGTCACCCATCTGCTAGTTTCGCACGGGTTGCTATTAACCGTTCGAAAATTGATACCTTTCTGGTGGGTGTGCGACGTGTGCGAGGATGAGATTCATCTAAGCGTAGACAATCAGATGTTGGAACGACTACCCGACTATGTTAATGACTAGTTATCTCTTGCTCATCGGGCGCTTGTTGATGCTCTTGGCTTAGCCAGAATCGCCAGCAGTACTATCACTCATCTGCGCTGTGCCGTCTCAAGAAGCGCCTAGTCGCTGCCACAGAAGGCAAAACTCGCCTCACCAACTGCTGGATGCCACAATTCGCGCCTGTTTGCACTTATACGCATTGTTTTTAGCGCCTCCGAGTTCAACAAGCAATCATCTTTGCGCACATTCTGGTGTACTTCTAATAGCCCGTTCAGAACTTTTTTATCTCACCTGAACTACCTTAGCAGTAGGACTGTAATAAATGTACTGGAAGGAGTTCGAGGGATGCAGTACAAAAAAGGAACGAAGGTCACTACCTCTGATGGTCAAGATGTTGGGCGCATTGATCGCGTAGTGGTCGATCCGCACTCGAAAGAGGTATCTCATATCGTTGTGCGTAAGGGCTTCCTGTTCACCGACGATAAGGTCATCCCCATCGATCTAGTCGCTTCCGCAAATGAAGACAATGTGATGCTGCGGACGGATGCGGAACGGATGCCCGATCTACCACCGTTCGAGGAAACGCATTTTGTTGCCTATGACAAAAACAATCCGAACGATCCTAACCGCGACTTGCGCGATCTGGAAGCGGAATATGCCGAGGAATATCTGTGGTATCCGCCCACCAGCATGATGAGCACTATGAGTTATGGACTTGCGCCGTACGCACCATACTATGCTACTGCTGCCGCAGCACAAGCACCGGGAAAAGTCGAAACGGTACGCAATATACCTGATGACGCGGTGGCGCTGAGAGAAGGAGAACGGATCACCAGCGCGAACGGCGATCACGTCGGCAACATGGAGCGCGTATTCACCGATCCGGCGAGTGACCGCGTGACCCATCTGGTGATCTCGCAGGGCTTGTTGTTCCCGACGCAGCGATTGATCCCTGTATCGTGGATCGCCAAAGTGACTGAGGACGAGATTCACCTCAGCGTAAATACGTCGATGCTGGAGCATCTGCCGGAATACGCAAATAGCTAATTCCCGCGATTTCATCAAGCGGTGTGTAGAGGTGCAGGAATGGGATCACAGCTTGTGATCCCATTTCTCATTTTGGATGCTGACTATTGTCCATTGTCGCGCTCTTGATCTTCCATATATCTCCAGTAAAGCAAACATCCAAGAATAAATGCGTTCAGTTTGGAAGCCGCTAGATGTCCTGCCTCAATAATTCGCTTTGCATCCTCAGTCTGCAAAAAGCCATCTGGAACTTCACGCAGTAATTCAAAGCACGTTACAACTGTACTAGATACTCCGCGCATATCGTTGGTGACTATGCCAAGAAAAGATCGGAAGAACTCCAGACATTCTGCTGCGGGCACTTGAGAATACGACGAGCGTAGCCATTCAAAGTATGTCTCAGCACTGAAATCTTGGCTCACAGGCGGTTATTTCACGGGGCGTTTGTTTATGCGGATGGTGCAGGTTGGATCACCAGCGGCGATGCAGCTCACTTGCGTCACATCGAAGGAACGTCCGCCCGTCGCCCACGCCAGCGATTCTTCGAGAATACCAACAGCAAGCTGGCAACTTGGTGAGTCTACATGGCGACCCCAACAAACCGGACAGCGTTCGATGATCCACAGATAATGGCTGTTCTCCTCACCAATCCGCACAACTTGGTCAGTGAAGCGATTGAAGACCATCGCAAACATATCGAAGCCGACGTGCAGTTTCAAGCCAAGGGGCATGGCACGGACTGGCAAATCCGCGATGCCGATCAGAGGATTAAACTCCTGCAAGCCGCTGGTCAAGCAAGCGCGCCCGACACGGCGGTTAATGTCCTGCCCATCAGTGACTCCGAATACGCTTTCGGAGGCAGCTTGCAACGCGGATACATACTCGAAAGGAAAGCTGAGTTCAAGGTCGGCGGGTGGTAGCTGTTCACTGTAAATGTCGAGTCCAGCAGCATTCAAGACAATCTTGGTATTCTCTATGCCCACGACTTCTCTGAGCGCATGAATAATGATCCTGCCCATGCGGTTGGGATAATAGAACTGCGAATTTGCGCTCATTAACTAGCGCCTCCTTCAGTAATTCAGATGAGAGCGCTCTCAGGAACAAGGCTGGCAAACTGGCATAAAGGCTAATTATGGGTACAATGACGTGCCGTGCCTGTTCATTATATGGCAAAATCAGTATTCGAGCGTATTTCACTACAACACTGTTATTCACAACATTCATGCTTGAATGCGACTGGATAACTTTTTGCTTCGGTTCATGAATGATCTCTGAACCTTCACAGCGCAAGGACTAGCTGATGGCTACTCTGCAACAGCAAATCGCCGATCTGCGCCGTCGTCTGCAAAACCTACCTGCTGATGCCCGTGCCGCCGAGATCACCCCGTTAGAAGCCGATGCGCGCAATCTGCTGGCAGCAACGAAAAATACTGCCTATGAAGATGAAGCGCGTACCCTCTTTGCCGAGATCGCTAAGCGCAGCGCCAAACCTGTCAGTGATGCCAATCCGCAGCGCAGTATCTTGCGTCGTGCCCGCATCCGCATGGAGATGGCAGCAGGGGACGACGATTTTGATGAGGCGATAGATATCCTTGCCGAAGCAATCGAGCAAGACCCCACCAATACGGAAGCGTTAGCATTATTGCGGCAGGCAGCAGGACGCAGCGAACAGCATGCCGCCAGAGTGCGTGATCTGCTGAAGCGTTACAACCTGAGCCTTGATTTGCCGCAAGTCCCTTCGGGATCACTAGTGACGACGCCCAGTACCCCCGATCAAGCCGAGAGCACTACAGAAATCATTGTGCCGCCCACTGCTCCGCTGGCTACACCAACCAGTACATCTTCAGCAACGCCCGGATCAGTAGAGGCACTGTTGACCGAGCTGGCGCAAGCATATTACGCGGGCGACTATCAGCGCACACTTGATATTGCTAACCGTGTTCTAGCGCAACAACCGGATAATGCCGCTGCGCTCGATTACCGCCAGAAGTCAGAAGATAATCTTGTGCGTGGCGTGGTGCCTGATCATCGCATTCCCTTCGATGCTCGCGTCGCCTACAACCGCGCTAATTCGCTGGTACGCGCTGGTAATTATGAGGAAGCAGAACGTCTCTACCGCGAAGCACGTGATATTGCCGAACGCGCCGGGATTAGTAGTTGGAAAGATGCTGAGCAAGCGCTGCTAGAGATTCAAGATTTAGCATTAGCGCGTGAACTGCTGGCGGATGGAGATCGCCTGTTGGCAGGCGACGATTGGACGAACGCGATCCGCAAGTATGAAGGAGCGCTGCGCGTCGTGCCGAGCGATCCCGTGTCGCAGGAGCGCATCGATCTAGTTAAGCGTGTGCAAGAGCAGTTCGATAAAGCCTCCGTGCAGATGAACATGATGTCCGGTTCGCTGACGGAGCGTGTGACCAATCTGCAAAATGTGCTGAATACGCTGGCAATGCTGCGGCAAACACTGCCGGGAAGCGCCAAGTTGCAGAGCATGGTACAAGAAGGCGAAAAACGGCTACACGCGATCAAGGGACAACTACTGGAACAAGGCAAAGGTGTCTTTGCACGCGTTGATGGCGTGACGGTGCTGGACGAGAAGGCGCGCCTGATCGCCGAAGCGGTCAAACTGCTGGAAGGGGCTGCCGCCATTGATCCGGGTGATACCGAGACCAGTGCCGTTCTGCAGAATGCGCGGCAGGTGGAAGCGCAGACTTCAGAAGCACGCCAGATCATCGAGCGGGCATCAGCGCTGATCGCCCAGAACTTCGATAACGAGTTGGCGCAGGCACGCACAATGCTTGCTGGTTTACGCAACTTCGCGCAAGACCCGCGCTACCGCATGATCGTGGCGGATCTGATGTCGCGGCATATGGAACGGATCGAAGCAGCAATCGACGCCCGCGATGTTCCCACTGCCGAGCGCTGGTTGGCGCTGGCGAAAGATGAACCATTCCGTTTATTGGGACGGCGAAGTGAACTGCTGCAACTGGAAGAAGAAATCCGCAATATTCAACGCGGACGTACCATGCGGACAGGGACGCTGCTCGGTGTTCTCGGCATCATTGTGCTTGGCATTGCCTTCCTGACGCGGGGCACCTGGGGTCCGCCGCTGAATCTGCTGCTCAATCCGCCTACCGCGACGGCAACCAACACCGCGACGGATACGCCAGTGCCAACGTTCACGCCGTCGATCACGCCAACGCCAACGGATACGGCAACACCGACGGATACCTTCACGCCAACCTTTACCTTTACACCGTCACATACGCCAACGGATACCTTTACGCCAACGTTCACGCTAACTCCGTCGCTGACGCCGACGTTCACCGATACGCCGACGATCACGCCGACGCCAACCTATACGTTGACGCCATCGATCACGCCGACGCCGGAAATCTTATGCGTGATTGTAGTGACGTTCAATTCGACTTATGTGCGGGAAACACCAGCTTCCAACGGTTCCCCGATCACGACGGTACGTTTTCAGGATCGCCTAGATGTGCTGCGAATCACCGTAGGAAGTGATGGTCGGGTGTGGTATTTCGTCACTTTCAAACGCGGCGAGGGAACCGTGCAGGGCTATGTTCTTTCGACTACCGTTGAACCACTGACTCAATGTCCCGGCGTGGGGTAGTGTCATATGTTGGAGCGATTTAAGTACCCGATTCTAGCGGCAGTGGCGGTGGCGATCCTCGTTGGGGTGATCGCGCTGGTGACTTACCGCCCGACTCCTGTTGTAATCACCATTAATCCTCCGCTGCCGACTGGTACACCCGCACCGATCAAGGTGTATGTGACTGGCGCGGTAGTTGCCCCGAACATGTATGATCTAGCGTTAGGCAGTCGCGTTCAGGATGCGGTCAATGCCGCAGGTGGATTCACGGCAAACGCGGACCGGTTGAGCGTGAATATCGCCCGTGTGCTGCAAGATGGTGAACAGGTACACGTGCTGGAAGTAGGCGCGACTGACCCCACGCCATTGACTCTGACCAGCCAACCAGTCAACGTCAACACGGCGTCGGCAGCGGAACTGCAAACACTGCCCAATTGCAGCGCAAGTCTGGCGCAGGCGATCATTGACTATCGCGCACAGAATGGACCATTCCGCTCAATGGACGATTTAGATAAAGTATCGGGTGTTGGTCCCAAGACCTTAGAAAGTTGGCAGGGGCGGATCGTTTTCGGTTAAACCAGAACTACGCTACGCCCGCAGTTCTTCATCCCCGATGGCATCCATCGCCGGATCGACCAACTCCGCTGGTCTAATCGGCGCGGCTTTAGGCAGCGAAGGATCGAGATCAAGTTTTTCCACGCTGACTATTTTGCGAATCGTCGGTACGAAATAGATATTGTAGAAACCAACCCCAAGCGCCTGAAACTCATCGCGGCTGAGTTGAAATTCCATCTCGCCTACTACCATACGATAAGAGCCATAGTAGCCGAAGTAAGCAGAATACTGCCGTTTCAAGCGTCGTATTTGCTGCTCACCAAGCGGCGGATCATAGCCGAAGATGCCATAGGCAAAGTGTGCCTCTCCACTGATCTTGGTGACCAACGAGGGACCAACAGCAGCTTCTGTCATGCCTATCGTTAGCGTTAGCGTGACCAGTGCCGGAACCCCCAAGCACAACAACAGCATCAGAAACTCATCGCCCGCCGCAGGTACGCTTAGAATAGTTAGCACACCGAGCGCCGCGATGATCGCCAGAATGGGCAAGGATAGGCGTGCCGCTTTGCGTCGCAACTGGGCGATCTGTGCGGGAGATAAGCGTCCCTGACGGTTTTGCTTTAAGTCGTCCTGCGTGAACAGGAAGGCTGTCTCTATAGGATTCTCAGTTGTGGAATGTCGTTCGAGCATAGTCATTTAGCCAACATCATCTGCTACTAAGATTATATCGAAAATAAAAAGGCAGAAGGTTTACTCCTTCTGCCCTCATCTACGTTTAGTGATACGTCAGCGTGCTGGCGTTTCAGTTATTTGTTGAGCGCCTTGTAGCCGGGACCCTTCTGGAAGAAGTCGTAGTTGGGCTGAATGTCGGTCGTCAGGTCAACGATCTCACCGGGATTCTTGTAGCGCGCACTACCAAAGGGATAGCGTTCCTGATCGTCTGCCAGTTCGTATGCCTGCGGCACTTCGTCCTCAGGGAAAATCGCTTCATAGGGGCATTCGGGGATGCAAGCGCCGCAGTCGATGCAGGTGTCGGGATCAATGAAGTACCAGGGCCATTCGGCTTCGGGGATGCCGGGTACGATGCATTCCACCGGACAAACTTCCACGCAGGCACCGTCACGGAGACACAGACTGGTAATAATGTGGGTCATTGCTAGGTTCTCCAGCTCAAATAGCGATCTAACAGATTCCCGTTTCGGGATATGCTAGAACTATAGTCGAACGATTCGAGAATTTCTGTGACTTTTGATCCAATTTTCACCCACGTTAAACTTTCGCTCATTCGGAGGGTAAATGCAGGTCGTTACTACGATCTCTGAGTTTCGCGCGATACATCATGCGTTCGGTCATGAGACGACGTTAGGGCTAGTGCCGACGATGGGGTATCTGCATGAAGGGCATCTTGCCTTAGTGCAACGCGCCCGTACCGAGAATGATCGCGTAGCAGTGTCTATTTTCGTCAATCCAACGCAGTTCAATGCCAACGAAGACTTCAACAGCTACCCTCGTGATCAAGAACACGATCTAGCACTGTTGCAACGTGCCAATGTTGATGTGGTTTTCATGCCCGCCGTCAGTGAGATATATCCTGAGGGGTTTCAAACTTATGTGGAAGTGACAGGTGTTTCGCAGGGACTAGAAGGGGAGCGCCGTCCGGGGCATTTTCGTGGCGTGGCGACGGTGGTGACCAAACTGTTCAATATCATCGCACCGGAGCGCGCTTACTTCGGGCAGAAAGACGCGCAGCAAGTCGCGGTCATCAAGCGCATGGTCAGCGATCTGGCGTTAGCAGTGGAGATAGTAGTCGTGCCCACTATCCGGGCGGAAGATGGTTTGGCGCTCAGCTCGCGTAACAGTTACCTAACCCCTGATCAACGCGCCGCTGCACCGGTACTTTTTCGCGCGTTGGAGGCTGCACAGCAGCAGTATACGATGGGCGTGCGCGATCCTGAACTGCTGCGCCGGACGATGCTAGCGGTATTGAATCGAGAGCCACAGGCGCAAGTCGATTACGTCAGCGTCGCTAATGCCGCAACATTGGTGGAATTAAACGTCCCTACAGATCAGGCACTGCTGTTGTCGCTGGCGGTACGGATCGGCAAGACGCGCTTAATCGACAATTTGATCTTAAGTACATCTAAGAAATGAAGATTAAAAGTCACATCAAATCCTAAGTGATTCCTCTTGATTAATATAGGCGACAGTCGTAAGCTGTTGACTATCCGCATGAGATTTAGCACACAGCAAATGCAAAGCAAAGGACTAGCGCTATGCTACGCTTAAGCCGTTTGGGGTTGTTAATGCTGCTCGTGGTCACCTTAAGTTTTGGGGTTATCCTCGGTACGGTGACAACCAGCAGTTCCCTCCTCCGTGTACAGGGGCAAGATTTTGTCGATCAACAGTCGCAGATTCTGCAAGCCTTATACAAGCAAGTAAATCCGTCCGTTGTGTCGATTGATGTTCGCATTCCGGCGGATGCCGAGAACCTCGATCTACTGCCCGTCGATCCTAACGATGAAGGTGCACCATTAGTGCGTGCGGCTGGTTCTGGCTTCGTTTACGACGATACAGGGCATATCATTACCAATGCGCATGTCGTGGCGAACGCCACCGTGATCAATGTTCAGTTCGCTGATGGTTCCGTTGTCTCTGCTGAAGTCGTGGGCGCGGACGAAGACAGCGATCTGGCGGTGTTGAAGGTTGATACTAGCCTCGTCGATTGGCCACAGGCGCTGACACTGGCGAATTCTGATGCCATAGAAGTTGGTCAACGCGCCATTGCTATCGGCAACCCATTCAATAATCCCGGCTCGATGACGCAGGGCATCATCAGCGCCTTGGGACGTTCGCTGGTCGGACGCCAACTGGGTGATTCGCGCTTCACCATCCCGCTGGTAATCCAGACCGATGCGGCGATCAACCCCGGTAACTCTGGCGGTCCTCTACTGAACGTGAATGGTGAAGTGGTCGGCATCACAACGGCAATCTGGTCGCGCGTGCGCCAGTCGTCTGGTGTGGGTTATGCGGTGCCCTCTAATATCATCCACAAGGTGGCAGATCAGATTATCGAAACGGGCAAGATGGAGCACTCCTATATGGGTATTCAGGGGCGCAGCCTGACCGTTGAGATCAATCAGGAACTGGGACTCGATCCCAAGTTCAAGGGTGTGCTGATCCAGCAGGTTGATCCGGGAACTCCAGCCGATAAAGCTGGTCTACGCTCCGGCACGAAGGATGTGACCATCGATGAAATCCCCGTAGTGCTCGGTGGTGACATCATCACTGGCATTGATGATGTGACAGTACGCAGTTTCGATGACTTGCTGGCATATCTATTCGTCAAGACGGATCCGGGACAAACTGTCACCCTGCAAATCTACCGCGATGGCGAAACTGTTAGTGTCGATGTGCAGCTTGGCATCCGTCCCAGAAACTAATCGCTGAGCGATTAGGCAAAGTCAACAATTTCATATTCGCAAATCAAATCGAGCCGCAGTAACCTAGGTGGCTCGATTTGTATTTCTACTCGCAAGTTAGGGGAATTGATATGGCGGAGGTTTTGCTCCAGTACGTGATCAATGAGCGTGGTCAGATGCCAGTGGGACAGCGTGTTCTGGCTGATGGAACGGTGCAGCGACCAGCGGAAGATAATGCGCTGCCTTCTGAAACAGAACGTCTCGATCTGGATCGGGCGGTGAACTGGCAAACCGTAGGGCACTTAGAGGCAGGGCAAGTACAATCGCTGAAAGAGGCGATCACATCGTCCGGTTTCTTTAATCTTGAACCAAGACTGTTGATCAACTACTGCAAGGATGATCCCGGTACAGCAATCTGGACGGTGAACGTCGATGGACAGAGCGCCCGCGTAGTGGTTTTTGATCCGCGCCCGCGACGCAGCGCTCAGATCGATAAGCTGATGGAAGTGCTGAAAACGTTGGTCAACTAAACCAGATTCCCGGCAATTCATTGCCGGGCTGAACGAACGAAGTCCCTGCGGGACTCAACTCTCCTCATTGCTAAAGATCCCTCGAATTTGCTAATACGAGAGCCACTTGTTCAGAGTGGCTCCTTTTATGCGCGCCGTTAGCTGGCTTTTTTCTTACCCTTACGCGCTGACTTGGTGGCTGGTTTCCGCGCTTTAGTCGTCTTGGTCGCTTTGCTAGTGGTCGTTTTCTTGGCGGCTGCCACTGCTGATTTAGCGCGTCGTGCTGGTCGCTTCGAGGGTGGCTGCGCTTGCTTGGCGGCGATCAACTTAACCGCGTCCTCCAGAGTTAGTCTGGCAGGATTCGTGCCCTTCGGCAGTGTGGCGTTGATCGCGCCGTGCTTCACGTAAGGACCGAAGCGCCCCGACATCAGCGTGATCGGCTGACCGTCCGTCGGATGTGCGCCAACTTCGCGGATCGGTGCGGCTGGCGCGGCGCGGTTGCCCTTCGGCTGACTGAGCAGCTCAAGCGCCCGATCTAAAGTCACCGTCAATACGTTGTCGCTGGCGGTCAGAGATCGGAACTCGCTACCGTTCTTGATGAAGGGACCGAAGCGCCCGACTCCCGCCTCAATCAGTGTCATCGTCTGCGGATGGAAGCCTAGCGGACGCGGCAGCGAGAGCAGCGCCAATGCGGTATCCAGCGTCAACTGCTCCGGCTTCATCCCGCGCAGCAGCGAGGCACGTTTGGGTTTGCCACCGTTACTCTCGGCGCTACCAAGCTGCACATAAGGACCATAACGCCCGCTGAGGACGTACACGGGTTCGCCCGATTTCGGATCGATACCGAGCGATTCCGGTCCTTCGCTTTTCTGTTCCAGCAGCTTACGTGCGGTAGTAGGCACGAGTTCCGCAGGCGCTAGATCGGGCGGCAGCGAGACGCGGATCGGATCGTCCGCTTCGCTCACCTGATTTTCCAAGTAGGGACCAAACCTGCCGATGCGGACGCGGGCGCGTAAGTCTTTATCATCGAGTTCCAGCGCATAAATCTCGCGCGGATCGATGCTTTGGGTTTTCTGATCGACCTGCGTTTCTAGCCCTTTATCGCCCTGATAGAAGCCGCGCAGGTACTTCAGTGAGTCCACTTCGCCGTCGGCAATATCGTCGAGTGATTGCTCCATGCGGGCGGTGAACTGCGTATCCACCAGATCGGGAAAATGCTTTTCCAGCAGACGATTGACTGCCATCGCCGTGAACGTCGGCACAAGCTGATTGCTGACTTTGCTGACATAGCCGCGATCCTGAATCGTGCCGATGATGGTGGCGTAAGTGCTGGGACGTCCGACGCCTTCGCGCTCCAATGTCTGGATCAATGAGGCTTCGGTGTAGCGGTTAGGCGGCTGTGTCTCGTGTCCAATCGGATCAAGTTGGCGGCACTTCAGGGGATCGCCTTCTTTCAGCGGCGGTAAGATCACTTCCTGATCTTCCAGCGCTGCGTCAGGATCATCCGAGCCTTCGACGTAAGCGCGGAAGTAGCCGGGGAAATCGATCCGTTTGCCCGTTGCCTGAAATTCAGCATCCTCGACGCGGATGGCTGCCGTCACCAGCGTAAGCTGCGCGTCCGCCATCTGCGTGGCGATAGTGCGCTTCCAGATCATGTCATAGAGTGCAGCTTCCTGACCGGACAAGCGTAGTTCATCCGCGGTACGCATCTGCGTGCCAGCGGGACGGATCGCTTCGTGCGCTTCCTGTGCGCTCTTGCTGGTGGTGGCATAGCGCCGCGCCGTCGGGTTGAGATATTCTTTGCCGTAGCGCGATTCCACTGCCCGCCGCGCTGCCGAGATCGCTTCCGACGACAGATTCACTGAGTCGGTACGCATGTAGGTGATGTAGCCGTGCTCATAGAGGTTCTGAGCTACATCCATTGTTCGGCGGGAGGTCATCCGCAGCTTGCGGTTTGCCTCCTGCTGCAAGGTACTGGTAGTGAATGGAGGCGCGGGTTTGCGAATTTGTGTACGTTCGGAGACTTCACTGACACGCCACGCGGCGTTGATCAAGCGATCTTTCAGCGCGACAGCGGATTTCTCATCCAGCTGCAGCACTTTTTTGCCCTTGGTGATCTTGCCCGTCGTTTCATCAAAGTCTTTGCTGGTCGCCACACGCGTGCCGCCGACGGATTGCAGAGTCGCCTCGAAGCGCACTTTCAGATCAGCAAGTGGCGAGAGGATCGCTTTCAAGTCCCAATACTGACCGGATACGAAGGCGCGGCGTTCTTCCTCGCGATTGACGATCAAGCGCACGGCGACAGACTGCACACGTCCCGCCGAAAGCCCCGGCGCGATCTTCTTCCACAGCAGCGGAGAAACCGTGTAGCCGACGAGACGATCCAAGATGCGGCGGGCTTCCTGCGCTCGTACCAATTCCTCATTGATGCCGCGCTGATGCTTGAGTGCATCCTGTATCGCTTCTCTGGTGATCTCGTGAAAAACCATTCGGCGGACAGGTACTTTGGGTTTGAGCACCTGCACCAGATGCCAACCGATGCTCTCGCCTTCGCGGTCTTCGTCGGTAGCGAGGATCAGTTCCTCGGCATCCTTGAGCGCATCCTTAAGTTCGTTGACTACTTTGCGTTTGCTGGAAGGGACGATGTACAACGGCTCGAAGTTCGACTGTGTATTGACGCCCAACCGCGCCCAGTCCTTGCCCTTCAAGTCTTTAGGGATTTCGCTGGCAGACTCAGGCAGATCGCGGACATGTCCCATGCTCGCCTCGACCTGATAGCCCTTGGGCAGAAAGCCCCGTATCGTTTTTGCTTTGGTAGGGGATTCGACAATCACTAATCGCGTCATCACAAGTCCTGTGACTCTAATTGGCTTGAACACAAGTTCGTTGTTGTACTAATCTTGTAGCTAAAGGTAACGGAAGCGGCTCAGGATGACAAGTCTCAATTGTGCGGAAGTACAAACAAAAGTACAACAAAAAACGGGTTGTAGTTACCCGTTTCTTGCTGTTGTATTAGAAGCGCGGACGCTAGAGCTATAGATAAATTCTAGCCCTGACGCTGCTTGTGCTTGGGCGTAGCGCTGCAAATAACATACAGGTAGCCGCGCCGACGCACGAAGCGACACTTCGCGCAAATCTTACGCACAGATGGACGTACTTTCATGGCTGCCTCCTCAAAATTAGGAACCCATTATAGCCGAAGTTAGATGCTTGCCTATGGTCAGTTTTTGATCCGCGACAACTGGTAACTGAACTAGCTACTCTGATCTTCTGGCTTCTGGAAGAACGCTACAGGACTATCCTTTAGCGCGTGCTCGATGCGCTGACGGTGCATCTGATTCAAACCCTCCGGCAGTTGATCCAGTGGGAAGTAGCGTACCTCCAGCGATTCGTCGTCATTGACCTGCGGTTCACCGCTGATTGGACGACAGCGAAAACAGATGCTGGTGACAGCAACCTGATTGCCATCGGGATAGGTGAAGAACATATCGGGACCACTGTAGACACCGGTCAAGCGTTCCGGCAACACATGTACGCCCGTCTCCTCAAATATTTCGCGGACTACTGCGTCGGCAGGCTGCTCACCGGGGTCGAGGGCACCACCGGGCAGCGCCCAGTTGCCGTTATCGCTGCGAAGCTGCAGCAGCACTTCTCCCTCAGCATTGATCACCACGCCGCTTGCGCCGCACAACATTAACAGGTCAGAACCAACGCGTTCGCGCAGCGAGTGAAAATACTCCGACATGGGCATAGGGTCATCGCTCCCGATTCAGCTTGCCATCGAAAATGAAATAGCTATAAGGTCGGTTACGCACGGCGAGATCAATGTAATTGCGGTGTCGCGCCAGCAGATCGTCCGGCATGTCGTTGGGATCGAAGTAGCCGACGGCGAGTGATTCATCATCGTTGATCAGAGGCTCGCCGCTGATCGCTTTGCAGACAAAGACGATGCCGACGTACTGCACGACATCGTGATTGGGATAGTGGGTTGGTACTTCGGTGAAAACACCTACAAGGTGCTCAACTACTGCCTTGATGTTCGTCTCTTCTTCGATCTCACGCACGATAGCTTCGGCAGGGGTTTCTCCCGGCTCCGGCGAACCGCCGATGATGCCCCACAGACCGCTATCGCGGCTGCGCTGTAATAGAATTTGATTCTCATCGTTGAAAACGACGCCGGCGACGCCGGGCATAAAAACAAGATCGTGACCGATCTTTGCACGAAGATTGCGAAGGTATCCTGAGATTGCCACGAGTGTTCCCTCACTGTCCTGACTGTGACATGATAGGGATAGTGCTTTGAGTCTACACTTGCCGCACGAGTTTTCCTATTCCCTTTCTATCTCGTTATGCCTACGATTCGGCTACTTGAGTTTTCAATCCACCACGACTGCGCTATGATCCCGCCGCGCTACTATTGCTATGCAAGTGAACATGATCGTCGGTCTAGGCAAGGGTTGTAAGTGTATGTCGGAGCAGCAAGGCAAAGTTGAACAATGGAACATTCCGGCGCAGTCGATCAGCAGACCGCCGACATACGCGCCGGGAGTAGAAGTCGAGGCGGAGACCTACCGCGCCCCGATCAACTATGTGAAGTGGGGCTTGGGCTGCACGGGCGTACTGATGGTGCTGTTCACTGTCAGCGCGATGTTTGCTCTGATCCTGACGCCTGTAGTATTCCGCAATCTGCTGCCGGAACAACAGGAAGCATGGGCGCATCGACTGCCTTTCCTGCAGGCGTTCAAACCGACGCGCATTTATCAAGAAGATAAACTGCCAACCGCCGTCGTCAACGAAGATGCGGCGATGGCATTACTCGATGGTGGTTCACAGTCTGGCGATGGCAGCGGTGGCGCTGCCGTGAGTTCGGCAGAGATCGCGCTAGTCTCCACACCGACGGCGCTGCCAACCCTCACGCCGACGTTAGGTACTCCAAAGCCGACTTCGGTACTGGCGACCAATACTCCCGTGATCGCTACCGCTATCCCAACGGAAACGCTGCCCGCAACGGCGACTCTGCCACCGACGGCAACCGCCGCGCTGCCCACCTTAGCGCCAACGCAAATCCCGATCCCCTCCTCCGCGTTCGTGACGGGGATCAAGTTCGTGCAGCAAGAATGGAACAACTGCGGTCCCGCCAACATGACTCAGGTGTTGCATAAATATGGCTGGACAGGCACACAGGCGGATGCGGCGGCATACCTCAAGCCATGGCGTGAAGATAAGAACGTCAGTCCGTGGCAGATGGTCAACTTCGTCAATAACAACTCCGAGCAGTTCGGACTGCGGGCGATTTATCGCGTTGGTGGCACTACTCAACTGCTCAAGACCTTGATCGCCAACGACTTCGGCTTGATCATCGAGAAGGGACACATCATCGTCGGTCAGGGTTGGATGGGGCACTATCTGACCATGCAAGGCTATGATGACTCCGCCCGCGCCTTCTACGGGATGGATACCAACGCCGGACCGGGACCGAACGGCAACGGTACTGCTTTCCCCTACGACGAACTAGATCGCCGCTGGCAGCAGTTTAACCGCGTCTTCATCGTGATCTATCCGACCTCGCGGGAGGCTGAACTCGCCACGCTGCTCGGCGGTTACATCGATGACTCATGGGCGATCCAAGCGGCTTACAATACTGCCAAGCAAGAAGCCTCGGCTACTGGTGGCGCGAACCCGTATGTGTGGTTCAATCTGGGATCGGCACTGACGCTGCAAGGCAAGTACTCGGACGCCGCTATCGCGTTCGATAAGGCACGGCAGATCGGGCTGGATTTCCGCTTCTTCTGGTATCAGTTTGAAATCTACGATGCCTACTACAACAGCGGACGCCTTAACGACATCCTAGAGCTAACGCAGGTGACGCTGCAATCCGCCAGCGATGGGCGTGGCATCGGTCTGGAAGAACAGCACTATTGGCGTGGCATGGTCTTTGCGGCAGAAGGTCAGAATGATGACGCCAGCAAAGAGTTTGAGACGGCGCTGGATTGGAACAAGAACTTCTATCCAGCAGCGGAGTATCTAGCGCAAGTCCAGAACGGCTCCTTCAAGCCACCACAGGTCGCGCAGAGCAATTGATCGCAAGCAACAAGCTGAAGTCGATGAGTAACGCATCATTTCTAAGCGTTCACTCGTTACTGTCTTAGATTGGGATTTACCATTCAATGAGCCAAACTGACGCACAATCTCAACCTATGCAGACGCCGACGGGGTCGCAGGTGGCACGTTCGGCGGCACTGATGATCGGCGTGCTGGCGTTCGCCAAGCTATTCAGCCTGTCCGAGAAGTGGATCGGACTGGATCGTTTCGGCATCGGACCGGATTGGGACGCCTTCGCGGCTGCCAATAAGCTACCAGAGCAGTTATTCACACTGATCGCTGGTGGGGCGCTGGCATTCGCCTTCATTCCCGTGTTCAGCGCCTTCCTGACAGCAGGCGATAAAGAAAAGGCGTGGAAATTAGCTTCCAACGTCCTCAATACAATCTTTCTGGCGGCGGTAGTGGTGGCGGGAACGGCGTTTATCTTCGCGCCGCAGCTCATCGGTACGTTGATCTCACCGGGGTTTAGTCCTGAGCAGATCGAAAAAAGCGCCGCCTTGATGCGTATTCTGCTATTCAGCACCGTCGTGTTCTCCGTCAGCGGCTTGATCAGCGGCATCCTGTACACGCATCAACACTTTCTGCTGCCCGCACTCGCTCCGATTATGTATGACGTGGGCAATCTGATCGGCGTGGTTCTCTTGTACCGCTGGTTCGGCATCTACGGCGCGGCGATTGGCGCGGTGATCGGCTCATGCTTGCACTTACTGATTCAAGTGCCGGGACTGATCCGTTTCCGCTTTAGGTGGCGTCCGATCCTCGACTGGCGCGATCCCTCGCTGCGGGAAGTGATCCGGCTGATGATCCCGCGTTCGCTGGCGCTGGTACTTGCCAATCTCAATTTGCTGATGGCGTACAACATCGCCTCGCGCTTAGGTGAGGGATCGACGGCGGCGCTGGATCGCGGTTGGACGTTGATGCAGCTACCGGAAACGTTGATCGGTACAGCGATGGGCATCGTCATCTTCCCGACGCTGGCGGCGCTCAATGCATCCGGCGATCTGAAGGGCAAACGGGCGGCGATGAGTGGGGCGCTGCGCTTCATCATCCTCGCCTCGATTCCGGCGGCAACGGCGATGGTACTGGCGGGACGTCCGCTAGTGGGCGTGCTGGAAGGCGGGCAGTTCGATTCGGAAGGCGCGAGCCGCGTCTTTTCGGTGCTGCAATTCTGGGCGTTGGGCATCGTGACGCATAGCTGTCTGGAGATCGTGGCACGCAGCTTCTTCGCGGATAAGGACATGATCACGCCGCTGATCGTGGGCGTGGTCGAGGCAATCGTCTATGTAGTGCTGGCGCTGCTGCTGGTTCCGCCATTGGGTGTGGGCGGCTTGGCGCTGGCGAACAGCCTCGCCGTCGGTGTGGAACTACTGATCCTGACCGCTATCTTGCGGCGGCGCTGGAACGGGATCAATGAGTCGGCGCTGCTGGTGACTATCGGCAAGACGTTGGTGGCGACGGTGCTCATGGGCATTGTGATGGTGCTAGTCACGCCGCTGGTTGAGTCGTTTGTCCCGTTTGATAATCAACGCCTCGTGCTGCTGCTGCACGGCGGGTTGCTGGTCGCTATCGGCGGCGTCACCTATCTGCTGGCGACGTTGATCCTACGGGTAGAGGAAGTCTACCAATTGCCCGCGTTGATCCTCAAGCGGCGTGCGGCTGCGCCTGCGGCGACGGGCGATTGAGGTAAATTTAGTCCCTGAAGTTCGCAGGGAATACAGGGCGCTTTCAGGCGCTTTGTTGCTGTTTGGTCGGGAATCAGATTGCGGATTCCAACGATCTGCGGTGAAACCCTAAGCTAACCCTTTTCCAAGTTACAGAAACCAAATTCCTGATCCAGCCCCTGTTATTCCAGTTAATATCAGGGGCTAAAAATCAGTTGTTGCTGACGAACTTCCAGTCGCTGATGGTGCGGAAGCGATCACTGGCATCGCTCATGAAGCCGATTTGCACGCCGGAAAGCCGCCGATCCACGCCGTAGAAGTATGCCGGATAGAACAGTGGGATAGCTGCCGCACGGGAGCAGAACGATTCCTGAAAGCGTTGATAGAGCGCAGCGCGGGCGATGCCGTTGGGTTCGCGGCGTGCCGACTCCATGATCTCGCTGAGGAGACGGTCATTCAGCCCGCCGAAGTTGAGTCCACCATCCTGCGGCACCTGACGCCACAGACTGTAGGGATCGGGATCGGCAAGCGGCTCAAGGTTCAGTTCCACCAATGCCGAGTCGAAGTTGCCCGCCACCAAGCGTTCGCGGAAGGTAGATTTGTCCACCACCACCAGCGTCACATCCAGCCCAAGTATCTCTTTCCACTGGGCGACAATTGCCTCTGCCATCGGCGCAAGCGAAGGATCGTTGCTGGTCAGCACCTGAAAGGCGATCTTGCCGCCAGAATCCGGCGGTACGGGCGAGGCATTGGGATCGGGCGTGGCGTCGGTAGCTGTCGGCGCAGGCGTTGGCGGCAGTAGCTGCACCAGACCGAGATCGGATTTCGCCTTTTCGGGGTCAAATGGTAGACACTGCGCCTGCGGATTGAACGCCCATGAGGAGGGCAGAATCGGGCTGTTGGCGACGATGGCACGATCCGGTAAGTACTGAGCGACCAGTTGATCGCGGTTGACGGCGCTGACGAGTGCCTGACGCATCCTTAGATCACGGAAGAACTGCACTGCATCGCTGCGCCAGTTGTAGATCACCGCCCCAAGCGAGGGACGATAGGCTGGCAGCGGGTTGATCGGCAGCGCGGCGATCTCGGTCAGTGAATCGGCTGGCACGAAGTTGAGCGTGTTGATTTCGCTACGCTGGAAGGCGGCGATAGCGTCGTTGAAGGTGGGCAGGCAGTGAAAGACGATCTGCTTGATGTCGTAGCCACTTTGACCTTCAGGGCGCTCGGCGTAGCTGGCGGCAAATTGTAGGCGCACACCCGTCGCGCGGCTGCCATCACCGATCAAGCCCGCGAACTGATACGGTCCGGTGCCGATAGGCGACAGATTGAAGGGATGTGTGCTTAGGGCTTCGCCAGCGGTGTTTCGCAGCGCATGTTCAGGCACGATACCTACGCGCAGATAATCGGTGAAGGTTGCCAGCGGCTGCGCCAGCTTGAAGCGTATGGTTTGGGCATCCAGCGCATCCACTTCCACCGTTTGCCAGAACTTGCGCAGATCGGCAGGTCCGGGGAAGTCATCTTCTTGCATCAAGTGGATGGTGAACAGCACATCGTCGCTGCTGAATTGGACGCCATCCTGCCACTTCACATCGGTACGCAGCTTAAAGACGTATAGCAAGCCATCTTGCGAGACGTTCGGCTGCGCTGCCGCGAGGCGAGGGATAATCGCACCGCGCTGGTCAGTGGTCATTAAGCCCTCGAAGATCAGCGAGGTGATGTCTCGGTCAGCACGATTATAGCCTGCCAGCAGCGGATTCAGCTTGGTGACGCACTCAGGTCCAATCAAGGCTTCGTTCAGCGTCGCCGTATCGACCTGTTGAAAAGGGATCGTGGGTGCGGGAGTCAGCGTAGGAGCAGCGGTTTCCGTCGGCGGGACGGGGACACTGGTACTGGTGGCGGGAGTTGTCGTCGTTGTTGTATCTGCTGGTCGGGTGAGGAACACCGCGAGGAGCAGCAAAAGAGAAGCAGCCAGCGCCAACAGCGAGCCGCGATAACCTTTTAGCATCCCTAACTTTTCTCCTTAACGCAAAAGGAGGGAACTTACGGCGGATTATGTACCGTAAATACCCCCTCCCTGTAAAACGCCCACGAATTGTCAGACGGCGGTTGAGCAATCGCCCGATTTAGCCTCACCCCCTGACCCCCTCTCCAATCCGAGTACAGATTAGGAGAGGGGGAACCGAGGGGATAAATGGTTTAGTCTATGCCTGCCAGTATCAACAGCTAACTTAGATCAGCTTTGTACCATCAACAGCAGCAGTGAGGTAATCAGAAATGCCGCTGAAAGCATAATGGTGATCTGAAACAAAGTCTTTTCCAAGCCGCGACGGGTTTTGGTCAAGCCAAAGGTGGAGTCGCCGCCGCCGAATAGATTGCCTAAACCGCTGCCCTTCGCTTGCAGGATGATCGAGGCGACTAGTGCCGTCGATACGATGATCAGGATGATTTGCAGCGCAGTACCAAGTGTGGTGTTCATAAAACCTTCTCTGACGAGTTTAGCGCCGCGATTATAGCACGGAGCAAGATGAATTCAAGGTATAATCGGCGGTGTAAGCCAACCGCTGAGGGAAGATGGACGATACCGCGCCCCATATTTTTGACTTTGCCGCCAATGCCCCACCGCCGATCTCGCGCCGAACTGCGCTCATAGTGATCATCGCTGCCGTCGTGGTGATCGTGGTGTGGACGTTGGGTACACCACCGGGCATCCTAGGTAAGGCGGATGCCATCGGTTACGCCATCTGCCACCGTATCCCCGCCCGATCCTTCAACATAGATGAGCTGCCGATGCCGCTGTGCGCGCGCTGCACCGGAATCTATCTCGGTGTAATGATCAGCTTTTTGATCACACACGCGGCAGGGAGAGGACGAGCAAGCTGGCTGCCACCGCGCAATGTGCTGATCGCGCTGGGGCTGTTTGTAGTGCTGATGGGCATTGACGGTGTGAACAGTTACTTGAACTTTTTCCCCGGTTATGTTGGTCCTTACCAGCCGCACAACGATTTACGCTTGATCACCGGAATGTTGTGCGGATTAGCGATGTTCCACATCGTTTATCCGGTGTTCAATGGCATCGTGTGGCGGCAGCCAGAGGAACAGCAGGCGCTGACTAATTTGAAAGAATTGGCGGGTTTATGCGCAGTGGCAGGCATTGTGATCTTGCTGGTGATCAGCGAACGTCCGGTGTTTGAATGGGTACTCGGCGTCCTTAGTACAATCGGCGTGATGCTGATGCTAACGTTGATCGGCACCGTGTTGTTTTTGAGCACGGTCCGTAAACTACGTATCGCCAGCACAGGACGCGATCTGCTGATCCCACTGCTGGCGGGGTTCACCATCGCCTTGATCGAAGTCGGCGCGATTGATCTGCTGCGACTGGCACTAACGGGCACGTGGAACGGATTCAACCTCGGATGACCAGCAACAGCATACAAGAAGAAGCAGCGGGCGCAGATGAAACGAAATCGCGGATCGCCCATACCACGCGCAACTTTGCCGCTGTTGCCCTCTCCACGCTGATCGCTAATGGAGTGCAATTCCTGTGGATCATCGTGCTGGCGCGGATCGTTGGTGATGAGACGTTCGGCGTGTGGAGCAAGATCGCCGCGTTCGTCGGCATTGCCGCCGCGATACCAGAGTTCAGCAGTAATCTGATCGTCCTGCGCGATGTGGCGCAGCGCCCTGATCAAGGGGGGCGTTACCTGAGCGCCACGCTGATCCTGCAACCGATTCTGGGCGTGATCGCAGTGCTCGCGCTGAACGTAGTCGGCTTGTTCCTCAACAATGATGCGGCATCGCGAACACTGCTATTCGTGGCATCGCTCACGCTGATCGTGGATACGTTCGGCACGATGGCGCATAACCAGCTCCTCGCCGTCGAGCGCATGACTATCATGAGTGCGATCACGGTAGTTTACCGCTTGCTGGTGGTGGCACTGGCATTGATCGCGCTGCTGCTCGGTGGTAGTTTGCTGCAAGTGTACGAGGTGACGATCCTCGCGGGTGTGATCCGCGCACTGATGTACTGGTGGGCACTGCGACGGTTCCAGATCAAGCCAGTGTTTCCTATCTCGCGCCAGATGGTGCGCTACATGCTGCGCGAAAGCTGGTCGGTGGGAATGGGATTGCTGCTGCTGTTCACCTATCGCTACGTGAACACGTTGATCGTGGCATCGGTGTTGGGCAACAAAGAAAACGGTTATTTCGGCGCGGCGTTCACGATTGTGTTCGGGATCATTGAGTTGAGCAGTTCGACGGTGCTGGTGGCGCTATCGCCGTTGATGTCGCGGCTGGCAAGCGGCAATCGGGAGCAACTGCGGGCGTTGGTGGATAACTTCTCGTTCCTGACGGTGGCGCTGGCGCTGCCCTTAGGGGTGGCGATCTCATTGCTGGCAGGCAACCTTTCGGCGCTGTTGTTTCCGGGATTCGTCGGTACGGCGGCGATCTTAGAGGTGATGATCTGGCAGGGTGTGGCGTCGATGATCAGCGACATTTACAGCCAGTCAATGACGGTGCAAGGTAAGCAGAACGCGGTTTTCTTGATCCGCGTGGTAGGCATCCTGACCAACGTGATCCTGAACGCGATCTTGTTACCGCAGATACAGGGCGCACGCGGCGCGGCAATCGCGTCGCTCGGCGCACAGATCGTGGTGCTGGCGCTGATGCTGCGGGATCATCAGTTGGATAGCATGATCCAGCGATTCGGTGGGCGATACTTGCGGATATTCGCGGCTGGCGCGGTGATGGCAGGTGCAATTCTGCTGCTGCAAAACGCCAATCTATTTGTAGCGGGGATCATCGGTGCGGTGGTTTATGTGGCGGCGATCTTGCTGCTGCGGGCATTCGCGCCGGAGCATTGGGCATTGGCGGCGAATGTGTTCGGCTCCCTCCCCTTGATCGGCGGCTGGCTCTCCAGCTTTATGCAGCGAATCAGTGCCGCTACGCGATAACGCGCTTACAAGCGGTTATAATCAATCACACCCAAATCCTTAGCAGCAACCTTTTTTAGCCTTAGTTAGAGAGAAGAAAAGTGGAAGAAACACTCAACGTTCTGGTGACGGCAGACATCAGCGATGCGCTGCTCGATAAGTTGAAGCAAGTCTCGCCGCGTCTCAAGGTCACGCGCAAGATCGCTAAAACGGCGGCAGACGTTCCCGCTGATGTGTGGGCGACCACGGATATTTTATTCACTTACACGATCCCGCTGCCGGAACCTGCAGCCGTGCCGCGGCTGCGCTGGATTCAGAGCCTTTCAGCGGGCGTAGAGGGTGTGCTGTCGCAGCCGATCATGGCGGCAGAGGATATTATTCTGACTACGACCAGCGGTATGCACGCGACGACGATGGCAGAACTGACCTTCGCCATGATCTTTTACTTCGCGCGTAAACTGCCGCAAATGTTGAAGTATCAGCAGAAAGCGGAGTGGGCAGCAGATCGTGTGCAGGTGTTGATGCCTACCGAACTGCGCGGATCGACTCTGGGAATCCTCGGTTATGGCAGTATCGGACGGGAGATCGCGAGGATTGCCAAGGCGTTTGGGATGGATGTGCTGGCAACCAAGCGCAACGTCAAGCAGCCGTTAGAGGCGGGCGAATTTACGCCGGATGGTACGGGCGACCCAGATGGCACGCTGGTGGATCGCTTGTATCCGCCAGAAGCAACGCGTTCGATGGTGACGTTGTGTGATTTCGTGGTGATCTTGCTACCTGTGACGCCAGAAACGACCAAATTCGTTGACGCCGATATTCTCTCTGCCATGAAAAAGAGCGCGGTGCTGATCAATATGGCACGCGGCGCGGTGGTCGATGAAGAGGCAATGATCAAGGCGCTGCAAGGGGGACAAATCGCGGGTGCAGGTTTGGATGTGTTTACACAAGAGCCATTGCCACCGACTAGTCCGCTGTGGAAGCTGGACAATGTGCTGATCAGTCCGCACATTGCTGGTAACACCTCGCGTTATCACGATCTGGCGGTAGAAATCTTTGTGGATAACCTAGAACGCTATCTGGCAAACAAGGATTTGATCAACCGCGTGGATCGGAAGCGGGGATATTAAGACCCGGCAATATATTACCGGGCTGAACGAACGAATTCCCTGCGGGCCTCAGGAAATTAGGCTGGCTGGAAGTAGCTAGATAGTGCCTCAAAATCGGGAGTCGCGGCGTTGTAGGCGAGTTGTCCGGCGTTGAGGATGATGGTGTGATCGCTGAGTGAGGCGGCGCGATGAAGTTCGTGCAGCGAGGCGATCACCGTTTTGCCTTGCTGCTTCCACTCAGCAAAGAGTTCATCGAGAAGCTGTGCGCCGTTAACATCGAGTCCGGTGTACGGTTCATCGAGCAGCAGCACCGCTGGATCGTGGATCAGGGCGCGGGCAATTGCTAATCGCTGCTGCATCCCCCGACTGAAAGTACGCACCAGATCGCGTCCGCGCTTGCCCAAACCGACGCGATCTAGCGTAGCGGCGATGCGTTGATCGGCATTCGTCAGATCGTAGAGGCGGGCGAAGAATTGTAGGTTTTCCTGCGCCGAAAGATCATCGTAAAGCAGCGGCAAATGCATCACCACCCCTAGCTGTGCGCGGATGTTGGCAGCTTCCTGTGGCAAGTTCCAGCCCCCAATGGTCAGCACCCCCGATGATGGTTTGCTTAAGGCGGCAAGGATACGCAGCAGCGTAGTTTTGCCTGACCCATTCGTGCCAAGCAGTGCCACCGTCGATCCGCGCGTGATGCTGAAATCGAGTCCACGCAGGACAACACGAAAGCCGAAAGTCTTAGTCAGTTTGTTGGCGACGATCAGTGCATCGCTCATGATTGCTTCCGACGTGGACGCAAGAGACTCGTGGCGATCAACGCGATAACGACGATCAAGACGATCAGCGCGAGGATCAGCGGCACGAAATTGGTTTCGGGGATGACTCTCGTCCCTGCCCGCGCTGGTGTTGCCACTTGAACCGGCGGAATGCCATCCAGCGTATAGATCAGACGCGATCCGGCAGCTAGGGGCGCTTTGAGGTTGTACTGCGTGTAGGGGCGCTGCGCGTTAATGGTCAGATTGGGATTAGCGTTGAAGTCGCCCGTCAGCTTGACTCCGGCATCGTTGGGAATGAGCACTTCGATCATCTGTGTGGCGAAGGGGTAATCCTGATCGATGGGTGCACCCTTGTCGTAAGGGATCTGGTAGGAAAACACAAGCTCATGAGACTGCTGGGGCAAGATTGGACGGGAGTCGAGTATCACGGGTGCGATGGCGTCACCACCAACCGCGTAACGATTATTGACGTTGTTGGTGAAGGCAATTGACTGCGCCCCGACAGGCAGCGGAATCTGCACGGAGATTGGTTCTCCCTGTGCATCCCGATCCCGCGAGATGAAGAAGCGATCTCCGCTAACGCTGTAGTAATAAGTCGCCAGCACCTGCATCAGATTGCCGGGCAGGAAATCGAGGATATACTGCGCGCGTAGCAGCGTAACCACCGATGGTTCGCTGGTCGGCGCATAGAGCGTGATCGGCAGATCGAGGCTCGTTTGACCAGCTTGTAGCTGCGCGATTAGACTGCCTTGTGTGGCACCTAGATAGTTGACGGTGACGAAAACAGACGATCCCACGGCGGCAGTGACGTTCTCGAAATGGTAGGTGCTATCGGATGCTAACGGTGCGGTTTGTGTCTGCACCTTCAATGCGCCAGAGGAATCAGGTGTGACGAGATTAAGCGTCAGCGTGAGATTGGCGGGCAGCGTCGTGCCTGCGGTGCCACTGCTGACCGTACCCGATACAGAAAAGTTCACTGCTGCTGTTGGCGTTTCTTGCGCGGTGACAGTGGACGGCGGCATCGCTGCAACACAGAGCAATACCGCCGCTAGAATCACCGTGAGAATTGATCGGCTTGCGAAAGACACCCTCACCTACTTTTTGATTTTGCTCATCAGCTTGCGGTACGGATCGGTACCGGGTTTGATCAACACTTCGCGGTAGCGTCCGCCTTCTTTAGATGCGCCGAGAATACCCAGAGTAGTCATTAAATCCATCAGGTTAGCGGCACGCGGATAGGGAATATTCAACTGCCGCTGAATCTGCGAGGTTGAGGCTTCGCCAGCGTTGACCACCAAGGTGATCGCTTCTTCCAACAGCGGATCGTTTTGCGAAAGTTCCTCGCGGCGAGTCATGGCACGTTCCCATGGCGACCAATCCTCGCGTTCTTTCGCCTGTAGTTCCAGTGGCTGCGCTGCATCCCATTTCTTCCAGTAGTTGACCACTTCGTCAATCTCGGCGTCGGAGACGTAGCAGCCCTGTACACGGCGCGGCGCGGCAGCATCAGAAGCGAAGTAGAGCATATCGCCGCGTCCCATCAGCGTTTCCGCACCCATCGAATCGAGGATCACGCGGGAATCCGTGCCGGAGGCGACGGCGAAAGAGATACGTGCCGGAAAGTTTGCTTTGATCAAACCAGTGATAATGTCTACGCTAGGACGCTGCGTGGCAATGACCAAGTGCATGCCCACCGCGCGCGCCATCTGCGCCAAACGGGTGACAGTTCGCTCGGTTTCTTCAGGGCGAGAGAGCATCAAGTCGCCGATTTCATCGACGACGATGACGATGTAGGGCAACTGTTCCGCTTGGCGGGCTGTGCCGAGCGCACGGTTAAAGGTTTCGATATTGCGTGTGCCTTCCGCTTCCAATAGTTTATAGCGCCGTTCCATTTCGCGTGTAGCCCAGCGCAGCACACCGACAATACGCTCACCATCGGTTTCGACGGGACCGAGCAGATGGGGAACGCCGTTGAAGCGCGAGAGTTCGACCATCTTAGGGTCGAGCAGTACCATCCGCAAGCGTTCCGGTGTGTTGTTCATTAACAGCGAGACGATCATGGCGGTGATGGCGACGGACTTGCCGGAGCCAGTCGTACCCGCGATCAGCAAGTGTGGCATCGTAGCGATGTCTACAACTACGGAATCGCCAGAGACATCACGCCCCAAGGGAACCGCTAAGGGTATTTCACGCACACCGTTGGGGGCTTCAGGATCGGATTTACGGAAGGCATGGGCGAACGCCTCCGATTCCAGTACAGGTCGCAGCGCGACGACACCGGGCTGTTTGTTGGGTACTTCGATGCCCATATAGGTGTGACCGGGGACGAAGGGCTGAATACGCAGGCGTTTGGCGGACAACGCCAATGCCAAGTCATTGCTCAATCCCGCGATCTTTTGTACGCGGACGCGCTGGGTGGTGACATTACCTTCACCGTCCCTGACTTCGCGGAAGGGTTGCACTGCATACTGCGTCACGCTTGGACCGACATTGACATCAACCACTTCAACATCGATGTCAAATTCCAATAGGGTATCTTCGATAATGCGGGCATTATTGTTGATCTCATCCTCAGTCGGACGGTTGAGTTCGGTATCACTGAGCAACGCAACTGGCGGCAGTCCATCGCGGCGGAGAGGTTTACGCACCTCGTCAAAATCAGCTACGGTGAAATGGCGACGAACGCGCGGCTGCACGGGCACAGGTTCGGGCGTCGCAGCGCGTACTGGTGTCGATTTACGGATAGCTGGTGCGGTTTCGGGCTTGCCGATGGGTACTGGTTTGGGTGCGGTCAGCGTATCCAGTTCGTCAGCGTCATCCGGCGACTGGGGGGCGGCAGATTTTGCAGACGCGGCGGGTGAGAGGATCGGTCTTAGCGGTGTAGGTGTAGGAGCCACAGCAGGTTCCGGCGATGTTGCTTTCTGCTCGGCTGCAACATCGGGCGTCTTTGCGGTCGCCACTTTCAAGGGCGGAATCACGGCTGCGGCAGGCGCGGGTGCAGGCGTCGGTGTCACAGGTGACTGCGTTACAGCAACACCCTGATCCGGTGTCGGCGCAGCCTCTGCTGCGTCGAGCATTCGTCTGCCGGGACGCAGGGGGCGGAGAACTGGCGCTGGCGTTGCAATCGCTGGCGTCTCGACTGGCTCATCATAGAGCGTCGTTTCTGATTCGGTGGTCGCGCCGTCGGCTTCGCCAGCGGCTAAGGCGGCACGACGAACATGTCCTGCGCCGCTACTGCGCGGCAATTGGAGCTTAGGCAGTTGCGGGAGCTTAGGCGCTTTGACTTGGCGCAGTTTATCCGCCGTAGTGAGCATCCCTTTAGCGGTACTGCCAACCGCACCCCGCACCTTGTGCCGATTGATCCCTACTGCTACACCCAGCGCAAAGACCATCAAGGCGCCGAAAAATAACGTGGTTACTACGGAGCCGAACAGGCTGATCATCACCTGACTGAGCGCCCAACCTATGTAGCCGCCGCCACCGCCGCTGCGCGCGAGGGCACGTGGTTCAGGATCGTTGAGGAAGGTGTGATAGAGCGCTAGAAAGGCGAAAAAGGCAACTTCGATCCACAGGATGCGGCGGAAACGCACTTCGATGTCGAGATTGAGCTTACGCAAAATCAGGATGCCGCCCGCAGCGATGATCATAACAGCGAAAATCACCGCGCCTACATAACCGAGCAACTGTCGCAAAATATCCGACCATTGTCCGGTGAGCGTGGCTTCCGGCGAGGAGTTAAGGATGGCAAAGAGCATCACCAAGCCAAATACGAACAGCGCGATGGCAAAAAACTCGTCGATCCACGAGGGATGATCATAGAGAATCTTGCCGAATTCCTCAGGATTCTCGGTCAGACGCTGCCAGAACGTCTTGCCGTCGGGCGATTTGACAGGTCGATCTACGACCTTGATGGCATAGGAAGGTTTGCGGCGCTCACGTGGCGCAGGGATGTTCATCGGCTTGGGTTCGCTGCGCGGCGCAGCCGATTTACGGGCAGGCGAGGCAGGTTTTGCTGCGCCAAGTGCCGGTTTCTTGGCAGTGTCAGCCGGTTTTGCCGTCGGTGTCTTCAGCGGTGCGGCTTTATCTTTTGTTGTCGCTTTAGGGGAATTACGGTTCGTCATCAGATCAACCTAAGCACAACTCAGTTCTACGGACAGGTATCTACTCATTATACCAGATACAGAACTAATGTTCTATTCTCTGATCTCATATTCAAGAGTGTGTTTTATACTTATGGTAAGGTCGCCCATATAGAACAATATTACGCATTCATCCTCAAAATCGGCTCAATGATGCGCTTATCGCCCTGTTGGGTGTACTTGCCAGTGATCATCTTGGGATCGTGCTCAAAGATCAAAATGGCGTCGTGATCTAGTGCCCACTGCTGCCATTGGCGTTTAGATTCCAGCGTGATCAGCGGTTCGACATCGTAGGCGGTCATCCACGCGAGACGCTCAAAGTGAATAGCGTAACTGGCGAGATCGGCAACATAGAGTCCATATTGCCCCTGACTCTCGAACATAATCGCCATGTGTGCGGGTGTGTGTCCGGGCGTGATCACGCCGCGAATTCCGGGCACGATTTGGGTGTCGCCATCTAGCAAACGCATCTGCCCCGATTGAACTAGCGGCTCAAAGTTGACAGCATAATACGTGCCGCGTGTGCGTTCGTTAGGATGTGAGGCGTCTTCATATTCGCGCCGCTGTGTGACGTATTCGGCGTTCGGAAAGACGGGCAGCACCATTTTACCGTCGGAGTCGAAGCGAGTATTGCCCGCGCAGTGATCAGCGTGCAGATGCGTATCGATCACCAGATCGACATCTTCGGGTCGGACACCGTGACGCGCTAAGTTATCTAGCAGGTTGCCACGATCTCGATTCAGCGCCCAGTTGCGCCGTGCCCGTTCATCCAGTTTTTCACCGAGTCCGGTGTCTATCACAATGGTTTTGCCCGCTGCGCGAACGAGCAAGCAGTTGAGTTCCATCGGGATCAGGTTGTTGGCGTCGGGTTCCAGATAACTGCGGTAAAGGGCGCGAGGAGTTAAGCCAAAGGGTCCACCTGCATCGACATGAACTGTACCATCGGTCACGGGGGCGATCTGAATATCGCCGATCTGGAAAACGTCCGACCCCATTACTGCTCACTTTCCAATTTTGTGATGGTTGATAGCTGCTGCGTGAAGTCCGCGATCAGTGCATCGCGCTCATTGGCTGGCAAGAAGGAACTGCGTGCCGCCGCCAAAATGAGCGTTTTCACCTGTTCCGGCGTTAGCCCTAGATCAGTAATGGCGCGATTGATTTCATCGGTTAGCGTGATAGCGCTGACAGAGGGATCATCGGTGCAGATCGCAGTCGATAGTCCTAGTTCCATCATTCGCGGTAAGGGATGCACACTCACCGACTTGACCACACCGCTGTGCACATTGCTACTGAGACAGACTTCAAAGGTTGCCCCTGCCTGACGGGCTAGTTCGACGATCTGGATGTCCTCGACGATGCGCACACCATGTCCGATTCGTGCCGCTTGCATGTAGGTGATAGCGTCGTAAATGTTAGTGGCGCCTGCCCATTCGCCCGCATGAACGGTGACGAAAAAGCCATAGTTACGAGCCTTGCTAAATAGATCGTAAAACGGCGCATTGGTATAGCCCGCTTCCTGTCCCGCCAGATCGAAAGCAACGACACCTCGATCACGATAGGGCGCCACCGCTTCCAATACCGCTGCGGCTTCAGCTACGCTCTCATGGCGATTCACAGAGGCGATCAGATTGACGCGGATATTGTTTGCCCGCTGCGCCTCTGCCGTCGTTTCGGTCACCCATCGCACGACATCCGCGAAGGCGAAGCCTCGTTGTTTCGCTAATGCCTTTGGAGTGAAACGCAATTCCATGTAACGGATATTGTCAGCGGCAGCATCTTCAATCGCTTCTCGCACGACACGCTGGATCACTTCCGGAGAGCAGTAGAATTGACGCAGAAAATCGAATTTAGAGAGAAAATGCTCAATGGTGTAGGGCGACTCAGCGGTGATCTGTGCTAATGGTCGAAGCGAATCCAGTTCGCGCGGTACGGAAAGTTGAAACTCCTGCGCGACATCCCGCAGCGTAGATAAGCGTAGAGAACCTTCTAAATGGCGGTGTAGCTCGATCTTGGGCAAAGCCGCAACAGCAGCGTGAAGGGAATCGGAGGCGCTCAACGCGAAAACCGTGCCTTTCAGAGTGTGTTAGCGTTTAAAAGGAACGCGCGAAGCGGAGGGCGACGGCTGAGATTGAGAGACTTGCCGACCGCGCTCGACTCCACGTTCCCCCAACAACCAACCCCAATAACGCCATGTAGTGATCACGGCGATCAGCAAGCCGACAATTAAGGGCACATCGTACAACAGCGCTCGCTGCGATCCTAACGCGCCGTCGCTAAAGGTAGCAAATAGGCGTAGGAGGATCGCTACAACGATAATCACAGCACTGAGGAAGAACCAACGATATACAGGCGGACGCCGCGTGACTGCTCCCAAGCGCTTGCTGAACAACGCCAGCACGATCAGCAGTACCACCATTGCCAGTGGAGCGCTGAGGCTGAGAAACGAGCCAAGATTAACGGTGAGCATCACTGCGATCTTCCGACTCTGGTGTACCTACCCGCTTTGAGGTCATCAAATTGTAGAGGTAGAGGCTCAAAACCGCTAGTGACACCGCCCCAATGATCCATAGTCCGGTAGCGAGGAGATCATCATCAATCGCGTTGGTGAAAGCGGAACGCGCTGATGCGCCAGCGAAGCAAAGGATGGAGACGAAAAAGACAGGATAGTAGGTACGTTCACCTGACACGTCCTCATAGAAGCGGGCGATCAAGACCACGAATCCAATCAGGATCGCCATCAGGAACCAGGCGATCACTGTGAGGAGCTGGTGCGCGGTCAATGCTGTCATCTATGATTTGGCGTCAGGTGTTGACAGATGCCTAGTGCAATTTGATTAGCGCTTATTCTGCGTCTGCTGCTGCTCGCGCAGGATCGGATAGTGGCAATTCTTGAACTTTTTACCGCTACCACAAGGGCAAGGATCGTTGCGCCCGACTTTGCTCCAAACATCCGCTTTGGCAGGTTCCGCCGCCGTATCCTTAACCGGATTTGGCGTTGGCGCGTTTTCACTGCCCGCAGGCATGAAGGCGCTGCTGTTAGCGAACCCGCTGCGAACGTTGCGGACATTGCCCATTAAGCCTTTGATCACCGGAGCGACTGCACCAGCCGTTGCCGCAGTTTTTGCGCCGTTGCCGTTGGTACCATCGGAAGCGGCTGCGCCGTTAGCAGGGGCTGCTACTTGACCGGCTACTGCTGGCTGACGAACGGTGACTTGCGGAGCAACTTCAACGCGATAGATGGTGCGCACAACTTGCTGCTTAATCTGATCTTGCATGGCTTCCCATGTCAGATAAGCCTCGCGCTTATATTCAACCAGTGGATCGCGCTGCGCGTAAGCCATCAAGCCGATACCTTCACGCAGAATATCGAGATCGGTGAGGTGGCGAATCCAGTACTGATCCATTGTGCGCAGCAGTACTTCTCGTTCCGCGAGACGCATAATCGGCGGCGTGATCCTGTCCTCGACCTTTTGATAAGCTTCGAGGGCACCTTTGGTTAGCTCAAGTGTGATCGCATCGTCCTCGACCTCGTCAGCTTCCCAGTGTTCGGGCTTGATAGATTCGGGTACAGGATAGAGCGCCAGTGCCGCGCGATACAACTCCTGTGGATCCCAATCTGCCTCTTCGCCATTATTGTTCTTGACGGGTTCGGGCATATGTTCTTCGACGAGTGCGGCGATTTCGTCCGCGATCATCTTCTCCAGCCGCTCACGAAGATTGTCTGATTGGATAATCTGGTGGCGCTGATCGTAGATCACAGTACGCTGTTTGTTGACCACATCGTCGTATTCGAGCACGCGCTTACGTATGTCGAAATTAAAGCCTTCAACACGTGTTTGCGCCTGCTGGATCGACTTGGTGATCAAGTTGTGACGGATCGGCTCGTCTTCGGGCATCCGCAGCGTTTGCATCAAGCCCTTGACTCGATCTCCGCCGAAGCGCTTCATCAAATCGTCTTCCATCGAAAGGTAGAACTGCGATGCACCGGGATCGCCCTGACGACCAGAACGACCACGCAACTGATTATCGATGCGGCGGGCTTCGTGGCGCTCTGTACCAACGACCAGCAAGCCACCTGCCGCCACCACGATCTCACGATCACGAGCGCATTCGACCTCGGCTTCTTTCAGCGCAGCTTTCCACTGCTCAGGCGTGGCGGTAGTTACATCGATCTTTTGTTCGCGCAGCTTTTCACGGGCGATACCTTCGGGGTTGCCGCCGAGCAGAATGTCAACACCACGACCTGCCATGTTAGTGGCAATCGTAACCGAGCCGGGACGACCTGCTTGCGCGATGATGGTAGCTTCGCGTTCGTGCTGCTTGGCATTCAAGACCTTGTGAGGAATGTTCGCCTTCTCCAGCAATTTGCTGAGGCGCTCACTCGTTTCGATTGCCACCGTGCCGATGAGAATGGGCTGCTTGGCTAGATGACGTTCCTTGATGTGAGTCACAATAGCGTTCCATTTGGCGCGCTCAGTCATGAATACGAGGTCTTCAAAGTCCTCGCGGCGCACTTCCATATGCGTGGGGATCGCTACCACGTCCAGCTTGTAGATTTCAAGGAACTCATCTGCTTCGGTCATGGCAGTACCGGTCATGCCTGCCAGCTTGTCGTAGAGGCGGAAATAATTCTGGAAAGTGATCGTTGCCAGCGTCAGGTTTTCGCGCTGAATCTCGACACCTTCCTTCGCCTCAATCGCCTGATGCAAACCTTCACTGAAACGGCGACCATACATGGCGCGTCCGGTAAACTCGTCAACGATGATCACCTGACCTTTTTCAACCATGTAGTCTTTATCACGCTGGAAGGTGACGCTGGCACGCAAGCTGTTGTCGAGGTAGGGGATCATTTCGGAGTTTTCGGGACTGTAGAGGTTATCGCCCTTGAGCAAGCCCGCGTTACGCAGCCCGCGCTCGATTTTCTCGATACCCGATTCGCTGAGGTAGACGGAACGAGACTGCAAATCTTCAACGTAATCGCCGTCTGGTTCCTCGTCCTTTGCCAGATCATGTTTGCTAGGCTTCAGCCCGCGCACGAGCTTGGCGAAAACGCCGTAATAATCGCTCGGCTTGTCGGCAGTACCGGAGATGATCAACGGGGTACGTGCTTCATCGATGAGGATGTTGTCCACCTCGTCTACAATGGCGTAGACGTGTCCGCGCTGCACCGTTTCCTCAAGGCTGCGAACCATGTTATCGCGCAGATAGTCGAAGCCGAACTCGTTGTTCGTGCCGTAGGTTATATCGGCTTGGTACGCTTCGCGGCGCGTGATAGGACGCAGGTTCTGGTAACGCTCATCCTCGCTGCCAAAGCTTGGATCAAAGAGGAACGAGCCGCGTGTCGGATCCGCCGCCGCATTCTGGATCACCGCCGCCGTTAAACCAAGCGCGTGATAAATCGGTCCCATTGATTGCAAACCGAATTTACTAAGGTAGTCGTTGGGTGTGACTAGATGCGCGCCTTCACCCATTAGCGCATTAAGGTACAGCGGCAGTGTAGCGACGAGGGTTTTACCCTCGCCCGTCTTCATTTCAGCGATCTTGCCATCGTGCAGCACCATACCGCCGATGAGCTGAACATCAAAATGGCGCTTGCCAATGCTGCGTCGCGATGCCTCTCTCACCACAGCAAAAGCTTCCGGGAGGATATCTTCCAGTTCTTCGCCGGAAGTCAACCGCTGCTTAAATTCATCGGTCTTGCGCCGTAGGGCATCGTCGGTCAACGCCTTCATCTGCGGTTCCAGATCATTGATCTCATCAACGATCTCGCGGTAATGCTTGAGATCGCGCTCGTTAGGGTCACCGAAGACCTTTTTTACCAGGTTACGAAATACCATCGACGCCCGCCTCTATCGCTCAGTTTATGTGTCTAGCAGACAATGCGGTCAATTATACCACAGGCGTCTAGCCCTCAGATGAGCCTAGATTAAGCCTTATACAGTTTCTATTATTCTTCTTATGCAAAGCCGCATTAGGCTTATGACTTGGCGCTCAACGTTGTATCAGTTCCATCTCCACTGGAGGCTTCATGCTTAAAGTGAGGTTAAGCATCACTTCAACCTTGTCTATGCCGTTAGGAAACCGCAGCTTGTAGTGCTGTGCAATAGTCGCCAGCACGAGTGCCATTTCCATTTGCGCGAAACCATTACCAATGCAAACCCGTGGACCAGTGCCAAAGGGGAGATAAGCGCATTTGGGTAAGCGCTTTTCTAACTCTCCATCTAGCCAACGCTCCGGTATAAACGACTCAGAATCAGCATACCAACGGGCATCGTGATGGATGGTGTAAGCCAACACCATGAGCAAATCGCTGGTGCGCAACTGCCCGCCATGAAATAGCATTGGCTGCGCTGGACTGCGGGTTAGAAACGGTGCAGGCGGATAAAAGCGCAAAATTTCTTTGATCACTGCTTGTGTATAAGTCAGCTTGGGGAGATCGTCAAGTGTGGCAGCGCGATCACCGAGCACCGAGTCAATCTCAGCGTGCAGTTTTGCTTCCACTTCAGGATGTCGCGCCAGTTCCACTAGCGACCATGCTAATGCCAACGCGCTTGTCTCGTGTCCTGCGATGAACATAGTCATCAGTTCATCGCGCACTTGCTGATCGGACATGCGCTCGCCTGTGTCCGCATCTTGCACCTGTAAGAACATCGACAGCAAGTCGCCGCGATCCTCAGCGCTGGCACGGCGGTCAGCGATCATCTGGCGGATCAACGGATTCATCTGATCGGCGGCTAGTTTTTTACGACGATTGATTGAGGTGGGCAGCCAGTTGGGGAGCTGCGCCTGGACGATAGATTTAGATTGATCTCCAACCGCCGTGCTAAGCGCGTGCATGGATTTACCGATAAGTTCGACATGTTCAGTGACATCGGTTTTGAACAGCGCATCGACTACGATCTTAAGCGTGAGTGCATGGGTTTCTTTATCGATCAGGATACTTTTCTGATTAGCCCATGACTGCAACTGCTTTTGCGTGTGTGCCACCATATCAGTCGCGTACTTGCCGATACGCATATGATGGAAAGCTGGTTGGGCGAGTTTGCGCTGTCGCTTCCAGAAATCCCCTTCACTGAAAAAGATGCCATTACCAAAGGCAGATTGCAGCATCTTTTTACCGAGTTCGGGTTTCACAAATTCATCGCTACGCCTGACCAGAATTTCGTGCACCATATCGGGATCACTGACGATGATGGTACGCAACCCCGGCAGCGCCACCGTGACTACATAATCGCCATTTTCGCGCTGAACACGGCGAAACAACGCCAAGGGGTCTTCACGCATCAAACGGGCGGTGGTAAAGGCTGAAGCATTGAATTTGCTTAACGAAAGATCAGACGCTGCAGTTGTGGTATTGGTCATGGCGTACCTCCGTAACGATCCACAGACTGTAGTATAGTGCAAATACTGTGGCAAATCGTTACGGAGGTATTTCAAGAAAGAGGAAAGACCGGGCAGAAGCTTACCGTTCTGGCACCTCTCCCTGTTCACCAACCTTGTGTACTTTAAGGAAATTGGTGGAACTGCTAGCCCCGAAGGGGATGCCTGCGATCATGACGAGTAGGTCGCCATATTTGAGGATGCCCTGTTCATGTGCTTTCTTGACGATATTGTGCACCATTTCGTCAACGGTATGGAATTCTTCGACCAACATCGGCAGCACGCCCCAGACCAGCGCCATGCGGTGATAAACTTCTTCCTTCGGCGTGACGCAGAGGATTGGCGTGTGGGGGCGTCCGCGAGCCGCCTGTCTGGCAGTGTAACCTGTCCATGTCGCCGTCACGATTGCCTTAGCATCTAGTTGGTCGGCAATGTCGCTGGCAGCGTGACTGGTGGCATCGGAGATGTACTCGAAGCCGCGCACGGTAGGCATCGGGGTTTTGCGGTAAACATCACGGGCGGTGATGCGCAGATTTTCTACCAGATGTTGTTCAGCGATGACGGCGATGGTAGCCATCGTTTCCACTGCTTCCACCGGATACTTGCCGGATGCAGTTTCGCCGGAGAGCATGACCGCATCCGTACCGTCAAAGATAGCGTTGGCAACGTCGCTGGCTTCGGCGCGCGTGGGACGCGGATTGTTGACCATCGACTGCAACATTTGCGTCGCCGTAATCACCGCTTTGCCCACTTCATTGCACTTGCGAATGATCATCTTCTGGTGGATAGGCACTTCTTCTGCCGGAGTCTCCACACCGAGATCACCACGCGCCACCATCACAGCATCGGTAGCAGCAAGGATTTCATCGAAGGCGTCAATTGCCTCACGCTTTTCGATTTTGGACACGATGGCGACATCGTTGTAGCCATGAAAACTGCACAGGTAGCGCAGTTGATCGATATCTTTGGCGCTGCGGACGAAGGACATGGCGATGTAGTCGAGCTTCATGTCCAGCGCGAATTTAGCATCTTCGCGGTCTTTATCGGTAATAGCGGAAAGAGTCAGCTTGGCGTCGGGCGCACTAACGCCCTTGCGCGAAAGTAATTCGCCGCCAACTACGACCTCACACACGAGATCATTTGCCTGCCGACTGATCACTTTGAATTCGAGCGTGCCATCATCGACCAGCACAGTATTCCCGGGGCGCACGTCTTTGACGAATTCAGGGTGCGGCAGCGGGAAGATCATATCCGTGCCGTCGGCATCGGCGCGTGTCGTCAGCGTCAGATGGTCGCCTTCCTTAATCAAGGCTGGTTCATTGGCGATCTTGCCCAAGCGGATTTTGGGTCCTTGCAAGTCAGCCATCACAGCGACAACTGCGCCTTCTTCTTCCGCTAGGCGGCGCACCGTTTCGATATTCTTGCGGTGAAATTCGTGATCGCCGTGACTGAAGTTGATACGCGCTACATCCATACCCGCGCGGATCATCGCCCGGATCGTAACTTCGTTGGAGGAAGCCGGACCAATCGTACAGACAATCTTGGTGCGCTTCTTATCAAATTTCTTGACCAAAGGAACCCCCACAAAAGACAAGTGCTAAAGTGCTAGGTGCTGTAGTGCTGAGATAAAGTGCCTACTGCCGTCGTGCCTAAAATGCCATGAGGATCAATCATAGAGTGGCAAATGCGTAACGGCAGTGACTTTAAGGCGCTGTGCCTAAAGTATTATCGATTTTTCTCAATCCTCAGTACACATCACTTATTGCTTTCGGCTAGTTGAATAATAAAACCCCTGACCATCTCCATCGCTTCGATGCAATGCAGAGACGATCAAGGGTTGATCATACGCAGATTCGGCTTATCGCTGCAAATTGTAGAAGGCACTCATGCCCGCATACTTCGCCGCGCTGCCCAGTTCTTCCTCGATACGCAGCAGTTGATTGTATTTGGCGACGCGATCTGAACGTGCAGGTGCGCCAGTCTTGATCTGACCAGCATTCATTGCTACCACGAGATCAGCAACAGTGCTATCCTCAGTCTCGCCGGAACGATGGCTGACCACCACCGTCCAACCCGCCCGCATACTCATCTGGCTGGCGGCGATTGCTTCCGACAGCGAGCCGATCTGGTTTACCTTGCACAGCAGCGAGGTGGCGGCTTTTTCTTTGATAGCCCGCGAGACGCGCTCAACGTTCGTCACCAGCAGGTCGTCACCGACGAGCTGCACGCGCTTGCCGATGCGCTCAACCAGCTTCGTCCAACCTGCCCAGTCGTCTTCCGCCAAGCCGTCTTCCAGCGAGATGATCGGATATTTCTCCGCCCACTTCGCCCAGAAATCGATCATCTGGTCGGAGGTCAGCTCACGACCTTCCAGCTTGAGGTGATATTTGCCATCGGCATAGATCTCGCTGGTCGCCGGATCGAGTGCGATCATGATCTGTTCGCCGGGGGTATAGCCCGCCTTCTGGATCGCCTCAAGGATGAATTCGAGCGGCTCTTCGTTGCTGGTCAGATTGCTAGGCGCAAATCCACCTTCATCACCGACTGTGGTTGCCTTACCTTTGTCGTGCAGCACTTTCTTGAGCGCTTGATAGATTTCTACGCCCCAGCGTAAGCCTTCCGAGAAGGTTGGCGCACCGACGGGCATAACCATGAATTCCTGAAAATCGGTGCTGTTTTCAGCGTGCTTGCCACCATTCATGATGTTCATCATGGGCACAGGCAGTGTATGCGCGTAAACACCACCGAGATACTTGTACAACGGCATCTGCAAGCCATCAGCGGCAGCGCGGGCGACCGCGAGGGACACAGCAAGGATCGCATTCGCACCCAATTTAGCTTTGGTCGGCGTTCCATCTAGCGCCAGCATCGCCTGATCGATTCCAACTTGATCCAGCGCATCCATACCGACCAACGATTCAGCGATCACATCGTTGACGGCGGCTACTGCCTTCAATACGCCTTTGCCACCGTAACGCTTCTTGTCGCCATCGCGCAGTTCGAGCGCCTCATACTGCCCTGTGCTCGCGCCGCTGGGAACAATAGCCGTGCCGGAGCCGCCATCAAGCAAGTCGACGGTAACTTCTACGGTGGGGTTACCGCGAGAGTCGAGCACTTCCCGTCCAATAATCGAGTCAATGATTAGCATCGTTTTATCTCCATGATGCAAGAATAGACAGACTCAAAGAATTTTTTAGCTGTTGAGCCATCAACTATAACGCCGAGAGAGCGCTCCCACCAGCAGATACGCTTAACAATGTGACCCGCTACGACAATTGCTGTGATCGTTCACGAACTAGCGCACGCAACTCTTCGCGCGAGTCTGGCAATCCGGCAAAAAAAGACAATAAATTCAGCGGACGCTCCCAAAATGGATCGAATTCCGTGATGTGAGTCAGGATGCCAATGTTTTCCTTTGTATATAGCAAGGAGTGCTGTGGATTCGGCGCAAAAAAGCGATATTGCTCTGGTTGTTTAGAGCCAATGCCGTTCTCTCGCCAGACCACCTTTTCGAGTCCAGTGCGGAAAATCCCGAAAACCAAGCCCTGCACCAGAAGATGCGCTGTTTTGATGTCAATATCAGGCAACTGCAGGAGCGGCAGGATAGTATCAGCGCCCTGAGTAGCCAGTAAATGCACAATGCGTTCCTGTTCCCATGGCACTCTGGCTTTGAGAGGAAAAGTTTCGACCATGATTTGTAGAAAAAAGGGTTTGACTCTGGTTGTGCGTTTGAAAGTCGTCGGTACTGCCTCGAATGCCGCTAGTGCTAGCGCGAAGCGCACATCAGCCGAACTTTCGTTGACAGTTGCCGTTTCCAGAAAAACCCTGAATTCCTCATTGGATTGATAGGCTGCAAGGTCGTCATTTCCTAGTAAGTTGCCCACTGCTTCCACGATCTGTATCCGCGTTTTATCTTCCGGCTCATTTTCATAGCTTTTGACTAATATGGGCAGCAGTTGGGCGCTTTCTGTCGCCATGAAGCCGAGAAGTCGCGCCGCGGTTAACCTCATTCGGGCGTTACTATCGCTGAGGAAATCGAGATAGGTGGATATATATTTGCTTAGTTGTTCGTAAGTTAGTGCTTGGCTGAGCCAGTTCTGGCGCGAGTAGAAGCTGTTTTTAACAGACGTTCCAGCCACTGCCGATAACCACTCAAACAGTGTCCCGCGGGAGGGTAAATCCTGATCCGGCAGCATGGTAGCGATTAACGCTACCAGCCAAGGTGTCGCCCTCGTGATGCTGCCCCAATCTTGACCTTCACCACAGAGGTATCGACGTGCATCACGTTGATTGAGCCGATCCTCTGAGAGTAGTTTGTGAAAGTGTTCGGGAATGAGAGATGCTGATGCATAGATGTGATTGCCAAGCGCAGCCCAATTGTAGGCATCAACACTCTCTAGAACATCCCGAATCAACTTACCCACTGACTTATTGCCTTCCTACCGATGCGTAGAGCATGTCAATGGTATGCATCTGGGCAATCGACTCCTCGATAGGGAATTTCGGTGCGCGTTTGTTCAGCAGAGAATCCGCGAAATCTTCGACCATCAACACGTAGTGGTTGACTTTATCCACTTTGATTTCCTGATAGTCGTTGCCTTTCCAGTAGCGGACATAGGTATCTGCGTTGGCATCCTGCCGCAATGGCACATAGGCGCGTTCGAGGTAGATGCGCCCTTGCGTACCGCGAAGCTCAAAGGTTTGCGCAAAATGTGTGCGGAAGCTGCAATCGAAGTGCGACATTGCGCCAGACGGGAAGCGCATGATCCCTACCATACGCTCATCGACGCCGGATCGTGCGCCGAACTCCGCGAAGGCTTCAACTTCGGCTGGCTCTTCGCCAAATAGGTAGCGAGTAATGCTGACGCAGTAGCAGCCGATGTCCATCAGAGCACCGCCAGCTAGTTCCTTGTTCAGTCGCACATCGTCCTCATTGCCAATCGGAAAGCTGAAGGTCGCCTGTGCCATGTTCACCGTGCCCAATGCCCCCTCAGCGATCATCTGCTTAACCTTCTGAATTTGCGGATGAAAGCGATACATGAAGGCTTCGGCAAGCAGCAAATCGCGCTGTTTGAACACATCCGCCATGTGCTGTGCTTGTGGGGCATCGTTCGCCAGCGGTTTTTCGCACAGAACATGCTTACCACCTTCAGCGCATTTGATACTCCACTCGGCATGTAAACCGTTGGGCAAAGGGATATAGATGGCGTCGATGTCGGGAGCAGCGATCAACTCTTCGTAGCTGCCGTAGACCTGCGGAATCTTGTTGCGCTCTGCGTAGCGTTTGCCCTTTTCTAGATCGCGGCTGCCCACCGCAGCAACCACTCCATTACTAGAATCATGGATCGCCGGGATCACCTGATTTTCAGCGATGCGCGCCGTGCTGAGGATACCCCAGCGAATTTTGTCTGTCATTTGTCGCTAATCCCCACAAGTATTGAAGAAACGAAGTGTAATAATGGACTATCTTTATACGGAATTGCCTGTTTTCGTCCAACAGATAGACATGTGTTGAGGGTGGTCATGAACACCACCCTCAAACTCTTTACAGTCCCATATCAACGAACAAGCGCCCGAAATCGAAATGCTGATCCAGCAGTTGACGGTAGCGGCTGAGTTTCTCCGGCTGCGCGAGGCGCGTCTTGCCGAAAACTTTCTCCACTGCTTCCACCGTTTCGATAGTGCTTCTACCCGTCGTCAGGACGGCGACACCCATCTCTTTAGCGCGTTCGATGATGCTGGTTGAGGGCGGGATGTTACCCGTCAGCACCAGCGCCGTCGTGGAAGTTTCCAGCGCTGCTGCTTGAATATCAGCGCGATCCCCACCAGTGATCACGGCTTTGTTGAGCTGACGGCGGAAGCGCGGCAGTGCCTGCTCACCACTCATCGCGCCCACACTCAACGTTTCTACTAGCGCGTCCATGTGACTATCACCAGTCAGCGAGTCAGCATGTAATACCTGCTTCAGTTCGCCAACCGTCAGTGACATCAATGCTTGCTCTAATGGCAGCACACCATACACTTTGATGCCTCGCTTCTCCAGATAAGGCACCACTTGACTGCGAATGCGATCCATTGCCTCCGTTGGCACGCTGTTGATCACCACACCGAGTAAACGCTTGCCCAAACGTGTAGACAGCGCTAATACGTCATCCAAGAGCATCAGACCGTCGCGGTAGCGCACTACACCGAGCGTCGGTAGATCGAACGTCTCTACCAGCGAGGTGACATTGACACCGACGGTGTAGCCTTCGCGCATACTCGCACCGCCTTCGATCAGCAGTACGTCACGCCCTTCACTCAACTTGGCGTAGCTATCCTTGATCTCCTGCTGGAAGTCACGCTCTTCTTTGCCCTGAATGAGACGTTCGAACAGACGATCATCAATGATCACCGGAGAGAGTTCAGACGCGGGGTTAGAAACCGCCAGTACGCGGCGAACGAATTCCGCATCTTCATCAACCACTTTGCCGCCACTCATGAAGGGCTGGGTGCTGACGGGTTTGAAGTAACCGACATTCTTGCCCAACTGGTGCAGTTTCAGTCCGATGCCGCACAACAGCGCCGTCTTGCCGGAGAAGGTGACAACCGCGGTAATGTATAAAGGTTTCATGTGTGTACCTTTCGTAGCCATGCCTTATTTCGCATCCAATACGAGTCGCATATCGAGCGCCACTGCGCCTTGTTCATAAACCATCAGCGGATTGATATCCATCTCCACGATGTTGGGGAAATCGGTAACCAGTTGGCTGATCTTGAGAAGCGCATCGACAATCGCCTCTTTGTCGTAGGGTTTCTGCCCGCGCACACCGTCGATCAAGGCATGAGCGCGAATCTCGCTGAGCATCTCCATTGCTGCTTTGCGATCAAAGGGAGCGACACGGAAGGTCACATCCTTGAGCACTTCTACATAGATGCCACCCATACCAAAGGTCACTAGCGGACCAAACTGCGGATCGCGGTTCATGCCCACGAGGATTTCAAGTCCGCCTTTGGGCAGCATTTCCTGTACTAAGCAGCCCCAGATCAGTGCACCGGGTACATAACGCTGCGCCCGATAGACGATCAGGTCGAAGGCGTCGCGCACTTCGCTGGCGTTCTGAATATTGACTTTCACACCGCCGACATCGGTTTTATGCAGAATGTCCGGGCTGGCGATCTTGAGCACCACCGGATAGCCGATTTTGTCAGCGATAGTCACTGCTTCCTCAGCAGTAGCAGCCAGTTCTGCTTGCGGAATACGCAGATTGTATGCCTTGAGAATTTCCCGACTCTCCGCATCGCCTACTGTGACACGTCCTTCGGATTTAGCTTTGGCAAAGACCGCCTGCACCTTTGCATTATCCGATGGGAATCGCTCGATCAATGTTGAAGGAGCGTCACGCAGTTCGCGGTAGTCACGCATGGCGGAGAAAACTCGCGCGGCGCGTTCGGGGAAGGGGAAATTGGGCACGCCATACTGTTCCGCCAGAATATCAATCGCGGCGTTTATGCGAAATTCGCCCATGAAGCAGCCGAGCACGGGTTTGCTCGTCTTTTTAGAGATTTCTCCTACCGCGTGCGCCGTCGCTTCGATCTCAGTCATCGCCTGAGGGGTGACGATCACGATCACGCCATCGACATTAGGATCGCTGACCGTGTGTTCGAGTGCGTAGCGGTAGCGATCTGCTAGCGCATCACCGAGCACGTCCACCGGATTCGCAGCGCTGGCGGCATTAGGTAGAAATTCGGTTAGCTTCTTGGTAGTTTCTGGCTCTAAACGGGCTAACCCCATGCCAGCGCGTTCCAGCGCATCGGTGCACAGGATGCCGGGACCACCAGCGTTGGTGATGATCGCGATGCGATCCGATTTGAGCAGCGGCTGATAAGCAAAGCCAAGCGCATAATCGAACAAATCTTGCATCGATTCGGCGCGCAGAACGCCAGCTTGGCGGAACGCTGCCGCATATGCCTGTTCCGATCCAGCCAGCGATCCGGTATGGCTTGAGACCGCGCGTGATCCGGCAGCAGTGACGCCACTTTTGACCATGACAATCGGTTTTTTGCGGCTAACTTCGCGTGCTACTTGCATGAACTTCTGACCATCGGGCAACCCTTCGCTGTACGACAGGATCACCTTCGTCTTGTCATCCTCCGCCCACGCCTGCATCAGATCGATTTCGGAGATATCCGCTTTGTTACCAAGGCTGACGAATTTGCTAAAGCCGATGCGCGATCCTGCCATGCTCCAGTCGAGGATCGCAGTACCTAACGCTCCTGACTGCGACATAAACGCGATTGGTCCACTGGGGGGCGAACCGGCGGCGAAGGTGACGTTTAGTGGCGTGAAGGCGTCGATCAGACCAAGACAGTTAGGTCCGATTAGGCGAATGTTGTACTTCTTCGCCAGCTTGAGCATATCGACTTCGCGCTGCATCCCCTCCATACCTGCCTCGCGGAAGCCAGCGCTAATGACAACGACGGCGGGGACACCCTTTTTGCCGCAGTCTTCAATCGCCTCCGGAACATAGGGATAGGGGATCACCACGACAGCGAGATCGGGGACCTCGGGCACATCCTGTACATCCTTATATGCTTTCCAGCCGAGAATTTCATCGGCTTTAGGATTGATCGGGTACAGGTTGCCTTTGTAGCCACTCTCGACGGCATTCTTAAGTACCGCATGACCGAGTTTATCGGGGTTCGGACTCGCCCCGATGATGGCGACGGATTTCGGTTGGAAGAATGATTCCAGCATTCGCGCTCCTTTCCGCGTGGAACGGCTAATCGTTTTCGGTAAAGCCACAGGAATAGACATCGTTCAATTCCATTTCACTGTTAGTACTGCGCCAGTTTGCAGGAAAAGCGCTCGATTCACCAGTGATGTCTGTCCCCAATCAAACTGCTGAATGTCAATTATGGAAGTGACTAGTCTGGTATTCCAAATTGTGTTACTGCGTAATTTCCCTAGCTGCTTCGGGATAAACAACCTGCATATTTTCACTGCTCCTTCAGCGACAACAGCATCTCGTCAGGAATAGAGCGAGAACCCGCAGCGTCGGTGAAGGTCCGCACGCAGATATCTTTGACCAACAATTCCTCTGTACCGAGCTTGTACATCTCAGTGATCCACGCTGCCCGATCCTTGCCGATCTGTGCCAATCGCGTGGTTATCTGGACTGACTCGTCGTACATAGCGCTACGGAAGTATTCGATCTCACGGGCATGTGACCGCATCTGGAAATCGGCAGCTTTTAGGTGATCCGGTGTCCAGCCGCAGGCGCTCAACATATTGTGGATCGATTCTTCTGCCCACGTCACATAAACAGCGTTGTTGACGTGACCTGCTGAGTCCACCTCGTGATATTCCACACGGCGGTTTTCGGTATAGACAAAGGCTTTCTCTACGTTGATTGCCTCATTAACACCCGTGTCGAGATCGGCTTCACCGACGCCTGCGATGAAGTGATCTACATCTGCGGGAATACGCTCCGGGCGCATCGTTTCTTCGTTGAGAAAGACCCAATTGGTGCGGGCATGTAAAACTGGCTGCTCATCGCTGATTCTGCGGATGACGTACTCGCGGTTGGATTGCACTCGCCGCGAGTCTGCAATCCATGTAACCGCCTCCAGTTCCTCTCCACGCCCGATGGTATCGAGAATGCGAATCACATGTTTGCGCGCCACCCACAGCCGCTTATTGGTCGCGTACCAATTAAAATCCCAGCCGAGCGCAGCACTTGCCTGTGTTGCCACTTCTTCCATGTAATTGAGGTAGACTGCAGGCTTGACCACACCATTAACATCAAGTTCATAGGTGCGCGCCTTGAAACGCCATGTATAAACGTAAGGAGAGTTGGGTATGTTCACAGACAATCCTGACAAGCAATTAGAAGAAGTCAAATCATAGGCTCAGATTGAGTTTACCGCCGTTGCTGCAAATTCACTTCAAGGTATTTCATCTCAACTTTCTGCTTTGTCGTAGGGATATTCACCACCGTACTTATCCAAGCCAAATACGGAATCGGTTTGTGTCTGGCGAGAATGGCAAGACTGGCAGTTTTGCAGCAGCGAGGTATCACGCGTCAGTTTGCCCGCTTCCCAATAAGCATATTCCCAATCGCCGCCCGCAGGATTAAAGCCCGATTCGTGCTTGATCATGATGCCGAGGGCGTCGAGAGACATATCCTCTTCTGCGATCTTTTCTTTTACGATAACCGTACCAACAGGGAACTGATCGGGCGTTTGATCCTTGCCTAACTGCCGAAAGATCGCTTCTGCGGGAGCGCTGACGTATACGTTAAGCAATACGTGACCAAATTCCTCATCGGTCGCTTCTTTGGATGGGGCACCGTGTGGACTTTCTGCCATTTGCCGTTCTAGTTCAGTTGGCAAACGACACAGCAGCATTACATAGATAGAAGAGAAGCGATGCGGTTGCTCGGTGACTTTGACCAGCGATTTATAATCGGTGGCAATCTCATCTAGCTTCACAGGTTGTGGTGTTGAACCGAGTAGCGATTGTCCCGGACTTCCACAAGCGCTGACCAGCATAAGTAGTAGGATCAACAATGCTGGCTTATCGATCGCGTATCTTTTCATACATCCTCCACATAACACTACTACATGGTTAATCTCGACTGTAACCCATCCGATCCATTGCTTCAGCGTGACGCTGCCAGAATAGGTCGTGAAGATCGTTTGGCATTTCATCCCGCCACGCGCCGACACGCCCTTTGCGGAAGAACTGTGGTTCAGCTTCGCGCAATTCCTCGAAAGTTGGCGGTCGATCCGCGTGGCGCTGCGGAGGATGATAGTCCACTTCGTTAAGCGCTTGCTCAACACACTCCAATGGATACCGGATCAGATCCTCGAACTTCAGTACGGCGGTAGGCGTAGTGCGTGCCAACCATGCCAGCACGTTGCCGCTCCAACCGCCGAATGAGACATCGGTTTCTACCAGCATCCGTAGCGCTTCGTAGAAACGTGCTGGACGCTCTTCTGCTGGCAGTTTCCAGTCATACTGAAGAACATAGTGAGCGTGTGATACCAGAGCATCTCGACCATCGCGCACTAGATACACAGCCGGATGATCTTCTTTCGGCATGTCGTGTGTTTTAACGATATGAACCTGCTTGGAGGCGATTAGTTCTGCCAGTGGTGTTGTGTTTTCCGGCTGGAAATCTACAACCTTCTTCATCCTTTGCCATGTCGCCATCTCCATCTGATCAAGGTCATAGATGGTCTCTGTAGGAATGTCATAGACGTGTTTGAGTACAGCTCGGAAGAAGGTATTGCCTGAACGAGGATAGGACGCCAACCATAGAATCACAAGACACCTTCCGATTGTTGATTGCAGTTCATTCGGTAGTTCCCTACGCAAGGGCAACGAGCAAGCCAATTAATCACGACTATAAGTCATTTTATCCATCACGGCACCATGCCGCTGCCAGAACAACTCCTGCAGATCAGTAGGCATCTCTTCTCGCCATGCGCCGACTCGACCCTTGCGAAAGAACTGCGGGTTCAGCTTGTGCAGATGTTCAAAGTTTAGAGGTGTATCAGATGAGCGCGCTTCTGGAGGTTGATAGCCAATCTCTGTGAGAGCAGCAGCAAGCGTTTCAAAAGGGTTAATGATTAGCTGTTCAAATTTCACCACAATAGTTGGTGTTTGTCGTAATGTCCACGCCAGAACATTTTTACCCCAACCACCAAAGGAGACGTCCGTTTCGATCAACATTCGGAGCGTATCATAATAGCGAGCCTGGCGTTCTTCGAGAGGCAGCTTCCAGTCATATTCCAGCACAAAATGGGCGTGTGAGATAAGGGCATCGCGCCCATCCCGCACTATATAAATCGCAGGATGATCTTCTTTTGGCAGATCATGGGTTTTCATGACATACCACTCATCCGCTGCCACCATGTCCTCGAAAGTAGGAATCTTGTGTGGATGCATGGTGAAATATTCTGGAGCGGCAGTCCATGTTGTCTGTGGAAGTTGATCGTATATGGTGAGCGAGTTGATGTCGTAGACGTGTTTAAGTAATGTTCGGAAGAAGGTGTTCCCTGAACGAGGATAGGATGCTAACCAAAGGATCATCCTGCGCCCTCCGTGAGATAACAATGCTGGGTGCTCATAGTGATTCTTTATTCCCCCTTAATTTCACGATATTCTTTGCGTCCGATTAAGCCGCCACTGAGGGCGACATCCGGCTCTCGATGGACAAATACGCCGACTGCCTGCACACTCATGTGATCTGGCGGATAAGTTTCGACCAGCGACTTCATCCACTCAACGATTTGTGGCTCGAATTCAGCAATCGGGCTAAGGTACTCAACTCCCGCTGCCAGAAAATACTGGGCTACATCACTCTCTTCACCAACTAGTGAAAGCATCCGATCTAGCACTGTTTTCCAGTCGCGCACATCCGTTAGGTAGGAAAGAACGCGCAGCGCATTATAGGACACACCTTCGTCAGGATCATGAATCAGGCGGCGGGCAGTATCGGCAATTTCACGTGGCAGACGCCGTTTTGGCGTACGCCCAAGATCGCGCAGCAGTGCATACTTGACGGGCGGGATTTCCGTCGGGATCAGCAGTGTGGTGTTGATCAGCGCGGAGGCTTCATCGTAATAGCCATCCAGCATCGGAAACAACATCTGGAAGTTTTCTGCCGCGAAGATGCGCACGTTGTCATCAGGGTGACGCAGTAGTTTGAGGATCAGTTTGTGATTGCGCCGCTGCGCCGCTACTTCGATGATGTTCATGGGATAATCGCTGCGCCCGCGTGCCAGCGGCTTCAGATAAGCCTCCGCCCCTAACGCCTCAATATGTTCGCTGGGCAGCACTTCGTGGATACGCGCTTCTTTCGCCTTCCGCAGCACCTCACGCACAAACGCTTCCGAGTCGTTACGCACTTTGGACGATTGGCGCGTGTGATTGATGATATTGTCGAGCTTGTCGATTATTTCAGAAGAACTCATGTCATGCCTTTCTTGGGCACGATTTTACCCTGAAACCTTATGGCTTGCCTTCCAGCTTTACTGGCTCAAATTCGTCGCGCACTAAAGCGAATTGAAGTGCATCAGCGTGATGACTAGCTGTGAAGGTGTAGTTGCGGAATTTACCCTCCAAATGCATTCCTGCCTTCGCCGCTACTCTGGCGCTGGCAAGATTTTGTGACTCGCACAGCCACATGATGCGTACCCATGGCCAGTCGGTGAAGCCCCAACGCAGCATTTCCCTGAGTACACGGGTGCCCAACCCTTTACCCGCGACATCACCGCACAACCACATGCTGATCTCTACCCCAAGATTGTCCCACGGATAGCCGAACAGTCGATAGCCCGTCGTGCCCAGTATCCGGCTGTTATCAGGTGGCGTGATCGCCAGCACGAAATCCTCGTTCAGCAGATACTTCCCCAGAAAACGGCGAGCATCCGCTTCACCACGATCATCGCTGTAGTCGGGAGTCGCCCACGAAATGAACTCGTGAAGATGATCATAGGAACTGCGTACTGCTTCCGCTAGCAGCTTGCCATCGCCCTGTTCAAATATCCGCAGGGTGAACTCTGGTGTTTCCAATCGTTGTGGTGGGAAGAAATAACTAGGCATAGGTATCTGGTAAATCCGTGAGCAGCAGCAGCGTATCGCCGGGATGCAGTATCTGCTGGTAAATCGCAATGGCATCGTTAAGGTTATCAACTACGTGCAAGTGATCCGTTGGAAAACTTGCGCTGAGGAGACCGTCTTTGACCGGTATTGTCTGCGCACTTCCGATCAAGATCACGTCAGTGGCTACCGCGGCGATTCGTTCTCCGAGTTTGTGGTTTTCCGACTCATGTAGTGCGCCCAGTTCGAACATACCTGAAGATACGACAACGCGATTGGTGCTGCCCTGTGCTGCTAATGCCCGCAACGCCATCTGTGTGCCGACGGGATTAGCGCTATAAGCGTCATCGATCAGGATGATGCCATTGGGCAGAATGGTACGCACCAACCGATGTTCTGCTGGACGCAGGGAGACAAGCTGCGGCGCGATCTCGTTAAAGGTCATACCCAACTGCCGCGCCACTGCTATCGCCAGCAGCACATTAGTGACATTGTGTTCTCCGTACAGTGGGATACTGAAATCGCGCGATTCATTGGTGGCGTTATCGCGGACGGTGAAGTTCATGCCTTCGGCGGTCATCTGCACGTTCGAGGCGCTCAATCGCGCACCATCAGCATTCTGCTGCGTGATCAGCAGACGAGTCTGCGGGTAGCCGCGTTTCGCCATGCTTAAGACGTTAGGATCATCCGCGTTGAAAACGCCAACGCCATCCTGTGGCAGTGCTTCGATGATCTCGTACTTCGCTTTGACTACATTTTCGAGGCTACCGAAGCGTTCAAGGTGCATCGGTCCGACCGCAACCACGATGCTGATCTGCGGATTGACCAGCTTGCAAATACGGGCGATTTCGCCGGGGATATAAGCACCAGCTTCGACGAGGAAATAGTCGTACTGCATGTCCCCCGCCATGATCTCATTGATCACGCGGGAGATACCGAGTAGCGTGTTGTAACTTTTAGGTGTCATCAGTGTGTTGAATTTGCCACTGAGGATGTGTTGCAGGTAGTGCTTGGTACTAGTCTTGCCGTAACTGCCTGTCAGCGCGATCACCGTTGCACCACTGCGCTCCAAATTCCGCTGTGCTAGGCGCAAGTAATAGCGCCGCACCGCTTCCTCGTAAGGAAAGAGGATCAAGTTAGCGAGAGGTAGATACAGAGGGGCAAACAGCAGAATCAATGCACCTGCCAAATGCACAAAGAAGATGATGATCGGAAACGGGATCAAGGCAATGATGGTCAGTAGAACCGGAAGCGCCAGCGCCACGATTAGCAGTCGGCGGGCGCGATGTGTAGGATTGAACGGGCGCTTCACATCCATGTCGCGCGGACGCAACGTTAGCATCAAGATCGCCGCGATAACGCTAATAATTAACGGCAGCGGCGAAAAGGTAGACTCATTTGTTTGTGTTGAGAGTGGAATAAGCAATAACAGCAGCAGGATGACAACGGCAAGAACGATCAGGATAAAGCGTCGTTCAGGATGCAGTCGCCACAATACCGCCAGAAAGCGGTTGCTCTTGTATTCCTCGATCTGGAAGAAGCGGATCAAATGATAGACATGTAGACAAGTACAGATAAGCCAGATCAGGGCGCTGGCAATTGCTAAGAGCAGCAGCAAAGAATCCGATGCGGACATTCATGACCCCTTGAAGAAGGTATCCACAATTCTTAGAAAATCAGGCAACCGTTCCAGATAGGCGTAATGACCAGCGCCGTTAAACACTACTAAACCGGCATCGGGGATCGCTTTTTCCAGCTCTTTCGCCTGCCACAGCGGCGTATCCTGATCGGCATCGCCCCAGATCAATAGTGTTGGTGCGTTGATGGCAGGGGCGAGTGGCAGCAAGTCTTCTGCAATCACCTTGCGGAATGTTGGCTCTAAGATGCCAGCATTTTTGTAATCTTCAGAACCCAACTGCTGCTTTGCCCATTCCTTCGCTTGTTTTTCGAGGGCATTCAACCCCGGCAGTTTGAATAACTGCTTGCTGATGCCCACCAACTGGTCACGCATCGACTTTGGTGGCAGCACACCCGCGCTATCGGTGAGGACGAGGCGCTCAATGTAATGTGCATACTTCGCGCCTAACACGATGGCGATCCTACCGCCGAAGGAATGCCCGATCACGCTGACGCGGCTGAGTCGCTGCTGGTGCAAATAGGTCGCCACGCAGTCAGCGTAGTCACCTACACTCCATGCCTCTCCTTGCGGTGGAGGATCGCTCTCACCGAAACCGGGCAGATCGAGGTTGTGCACGCGATAGCCGCGCGATACGAGTCCCTGCGCGACGCCCTGCATTCCCTTCAGTCCGACGCCCCAGCCGTGCAGCAGCAATATGGTTGTTGTCGCTTCTTCGGAGCCGCTAATCTCGCTACAGATCTTCACCTTACCAAGATCGCTGATCGTCGTGGTCATGCTTCGCTCCGTTTGATCTTCGCTCCTAGTGCGGTCAGCTTATCAGGCACATGCGCGAAATAGCGATCAAACGTCTCTGCTGCGTCGATAGTGGTTTCGCCTTCTGCACACAGCGCCGCCGTCAGCATCGCCAGTCCGGTGCGCACATCGGGATTGTCGATGTAAATGCCTTGAAGCGGCGTCGAACCGATGACGATTGCGCGGTGCGGATCGCAATGGATGATCTGCGCGTTCATGGCATTCAGGCGATCTACCAGCAGCAGTCGATTGCTGTACAGCTTCTCATGGATCAGCACCGTGCCGCGCGCTTGCGTAGCGATCACCGTCGTCAGCGGGATCAAATCGGAGGGGAAGCCGGGCCATGGCGACGACTCTATCGAAACATCGACATCTTCCTCGCGGCTGGAAATCTCGAAGCGTTCATGCTTGGGTACTACCAACGCATCGTCATCAAGGCTGATGTGTAATCCGAGACGCTCATAAACTTTAGCGATCAAACGGAGGTCGCGGCGACGCACACCTTCAATCGTTAATCTACCACCTGTCAAAGCCGCCATCGCCGCTACGCTTGCAGCTTCTACATAATCCGGCGAAATCGGGATCGGTGTTTTGGACTGCGGTTTGAGCGCATTTTCTCTACCGCCCATGCCTTCTACCGTGATCAGATTTGATCCCATGCCGCGAACAGTGACACCAAGCCAGCTTAAAAACTGCTGAAGCTCGACAATGTGCGGCTCAGAGGCGGCATTGATGATGGTGGTTTCCTTGCCCAGTGCCGCCGCCAGCATACAAACCAGCGCCGTCGCCGTCACGCTGGTTTGTGTCAGCACTATTTCCGCATTTTCCCAAGGCTGAGCATCCAGATCGATTACGCCATCATCAACTTTGACGTTGACGCCGAGATCGCGAAGCGCCGTCAGATGGGGGTGAATGCGGCTGATGGCATAGTCAATAGTCATGCGGGCATGGCGTCGGCGCGCCAAGATCGGAGCGAGGAACAAGATGGTGCCGCTGAGCGCATCGGTATGCTCACGCTCTAGTGCCCGCCCGAACACTTTGGAGGCATCCAGCTTCACATCGCCACCGCGTCCGTCCGCGCCTTCATCTATCTTCAAGCCGAGCGACGCACCCACTTCCAGCATTACGCCGACGCTGACGGTATCAGGAACATTGGTCAGCGTGACGGGCGCATCCGTCAACAGCGAAGCCGCAATTAGCGACATAGCACTATTGCTGCTGCCCGCTACTCGATAGGTACCTCGTAGTGGTTGACGACCTTCAATCTTGATCCGCATTCTTGCTCCTCGAACAAAACGGCGCGATTATACCAGATCGTGATCGTGAGATAGGCAGAGAACGCGGCGTGATAGAATGGGCTGGAAATGCTGATGCTTGGTTCCTAGGATACCTTGGGAGATCACATTGCGTAGATGGTCACTGCTTGCGCTGCTGGCGGTTTTGATATTGATTGGCGGTTGCACGAACGACAACACGCTGCCAACGCGCACCCCACTGGTTGCTGATGTCGGCGGACGCAGCGGATTACCCACAATTATTCCCGTGACTTGGCGTAGTGCAGGCGCGGTAATCGATCATAACAATGGGGCGTCGATTGATCTTCTAGGCACATTGATTGAACACAGTGCTACTGTCAACCGCTTCGATTTCACTGCCGACAGTCGCTTAATGTTGACCGTTGACGGTGTGGGGACTGCGATACTGTGGGACTTGGAAAGCGGACTATCGCGCTTTGCTGTCAGTGTGCAGGATACACTCTTTGCCTATTTCAATGCCGACGCTTCACAAATTCTCTCAGTTTCCACCGATAACCGACTATATTTCACTACTACAAATGATGGCAAGGTCCTTGCCAGCGTACTGGCGAACAACGGTGGTATCACAGCAGTAGCGATCTCGGCAGATCGCAAGTTACTAGCTACTGGCGGTGCTCAGGGTGATGTGCAAATCTGGAATCTGGAAACGCGGGGTATGGCACGACGATTGACTATCGACGCTGCTCCTCGCATCAGCGGGTTGGCATTTTCGCCTGATGGCAGTGTGATCGCCGTAGGCACAAGCGATCTGGCACTGCATTTTTATAACGCGAGCAGCGGCGAGCGGCTGAAATCGATCCGTGAATATGGCTCCTCAGTCCGTAGCTTGATCTATGCATCTGATGGTAGTTTTGTGGTCGCAGCGAATAACGACAACATTTATCTCTATAACACTACTGAATACGCGCGTCGCTTTCAATTCGTGGCGGCTAATCTATCCACTGATAACGGGTTAGCGCTCTCACCGGATGGTAAGCTGCTAGCTGCTGGAACCAACGGCGATAACTTGGTAGTATGGTCTACCGAAACGGGCAAGGAAGTGATCGGATTGGCGGAACAGCAAGGTGTCGGCTCATCGCTGTCTTTTGCCCCCAACGGTTCTTTCCTGCTCGATACCCTACTCAAAGGTGATGCTGGATCGTTTCTGTGGTCGGTTGCCTCATTCACGGATACCGACCCGACGGTGCAGGGCAAGAACTTCAATAAGCAAGGCAATGGCGTTTACACAGGCGTATGGACGCCGGATGGTAAACGCATCATCCTTGCCGATGGATCAGGCGGCTTATATATTTATGGGGTACCCGGATAAGGTAGCGGCGTCGCCTTACTGACTTTTAGTTGCCAGCACTTCCACAGGATCGCCAATACACAGCATCCCGCCGCGCGGTTGGCTGCTGGGATCAGCGTAGATCACATTTTGCCCGAACATTACATCATTCGTCGCCGTGGTCTGCCGGAACTTCGCCAGCGTGCGTAATGGCTCGACTCCCTTTTTGCCTGTCGACTGATCTACCGTCGTAGTCACACAGCGGGCGCACGGTTTCACTATCGCCAGTGACAAGCTACCGATGCGAATCCGCGTCCATGTATCTTCAGCAAATGGATTGGAACCTGCGACCACCAGATTAGGACGGAATCGATTCATCGGAAGCGCTGAGTCCAGCCGCGAATTAAGATCGTCCAGAGATGCCTGCGAGATGATCAAGAATGGATAGGCGTCAGAAAAGCTTGTTTCATCCCTATCGCTTAGCGCATACTGTGGATTCACAGCCCGTTTGTGGCTGTGATCTTGCCTCACCAACCTCGCGGGTGTTCCCAGATAATCACTGAACCATTGTGCTGCTTGATTACCCATATCGATAGCTGGACCTGTGTAGCGCCAGACGGTGATCTGCCGATGTTCCTCACCCTCCAGCGGATCGACGGTCAGCGTGGATATCTCTGGTGCGCTAATGCGTAGTATGCCAGTATCATCACGCTGCGGTTGGATCAATGCCATGCCCGGATATTCGCGCTGCGTGATGAAGTGACCATCACTATCGACCACCATATATTCCCGATCCCCGATTACGCCGCGTTCGTCGGTTTGTGCGCGATCAACCGACGTACCGGCACATGACTTGATGGGGTAATAGTACAATCCAGAGAGATGAAGATGCATGTACGTTGCTGTACCTTTCGCTAATTCTTTGTACACTCATGCAGCCAGCCTTAGAGTTTATCAGCTAAATTGAGGCTACGGTTGCAGCAGCGGAGCAGCGGTGGATCGCAAGCGTGAACAGCAATTGATCACAAAAGCGCAGCGCGGCGACAAAAAAGCGTTCGCGGCGTTGTATCGCGCCCATGTTGATGCGGTGTACCGTTATCTGTCTTTCCGTGTGGACGCTGTTGAAACTGCTGAAGACCTGACTGCTGATGTGTTCCTCCGCATGTTAGAAGGCTTACCCAACTATCAGGATCAAGGTGTGCCGCTGCTGGCGTGGTTGTATCGCATCGCCCACGCCCGTCTGGTCGATCATTACCGCCGCAGTAAGCACGCGGATGCCACCGAGGACATTGATGCTGCTGATCCCGGCGTTGATGAAGATATGGATGAGCCGATAGAACTGGAATTCACCGCCGAAGCCTTAAAGGAGGGCTTGAAAACACTGACCGAGAGTCAGCGGCGAGTGTTGATCCTGCGCTTCATAGATGGATTGAATCTAGAACAGACGGCGCGGGCGATGGACAAAAATGTGGACTCGATTAAAGCGCTGCAATATCGAGCGTTACAGGCATTGCGCCAAGCGCTGCTGAATAGCGGATTCCGTGCGCATGAGTGACATATAACAATCGCATGAACAACGTATAAAGATCGTTCCCTTTATTTTCCAGATACGGTAATTGTGTTGAAGATTTAGACGACGTTGCTTATGTCTCATCCTGATCAGTTTGCTCGTGCCGAAATTCTCGCCCGGTGTCTGGAAGCAATCCAGTCCGGTGAGATGACAGTTGAACAATGCGCAGCGCACTATCCCGATGTTAGCGGGTTAGCGGAGTCGCTGCGTATAGCACTGTCGCTGCGTCACGTGGAAAGCGATCAGGTAGCGTTCCCGGATGTCCGTAAACAGGCATTGGAGCGCCGATTGCTGCAGGTCATGGATCAGCGCTGGTCACAGAAATCAACAGCGACGACAGCACTGCGCGTTTTGCGACCGTTAGCCACCGCTGCGGCGTTGATTGTCGTCATCAGCGCCATGCTGCTCGGGTTAGCGCGTGTGTCGCGTTCGGCGTTACCGGGGGATACTCTCTACGGCTACAAGCGTTTTGTGGAAAGTACTGAATTATCGTTTGCTAGTGCCGCTGCCAAACCGGATTTGCTGCGATCAATGGCAGAATTGCGCCTCGATGAGTTAAACATGGTGATAGTGCGCGATCACCGGGTCGATGTAGCGCTGCTCCGTGACGTTGCACATAGCGTCAATGAAGCAATTGCGGCGCAGCCAGAGTCGGCGCAGAACAGATTACTTTATGATCGCGCGCAGCAAGTGTTCGCTTTTGCCGCCTCTGAGGGTGTCACCGATGCGACTGCAGTTGCGTCCACAATCTCCACACCAGTTCCACAGCCAACAGCCTTGATTTCCGTAGGGACGGCGACTTCTACTGCCGTTCAGGTGTCCGTCACGCCGACAGGCAGCCCGACTAGCGCTGCCTCGACCTTTACAGCCACAGCTACCGTAACATCAACCATGACACCGAGTGCAACGATAACAGTTGCTCCTTCCCTGACGGTTACTAGCACTAGTACACTGCACCGCGTGATCTTGATCACGGCGACATCACTGCCTACTTT
>JAHBVK010000021.1 GCA_019637555.1 Anaerolineae bacterium | reverse complement strand
TAGGAGCAAAACCTGACCTTTGCTGAACCCTCTTTAGAGGGTTTCTAGAGCGTTGTAGCATGGGGTTTTGAACCCCATGCGTCTGCGGCAAGCAGATCAATAACCTCCGGACAAGCCTTAAAGCACTCCGGCTACAACGAAAATCAGCAATACCCGACTGAAGTCAGCTTCAGCAAACTAGCGTCGGTTCGTTACCACTGCCGACGCGAGGACGAAAGTTATCATCACCAGAGGCGGCTTTAGCCGTCTTTGACCCGTATTTCAGTTTAGCCGGGTTGCTTTAGCTCCCGGCGTAGGCTTAGCTTAATGCCGATGAGGTCAACCCCTACCCCATATCCACATCGACCATCACGCCGCTTGCCTGCAGCGCCGCGACCAGCGCCTCCCACTGATCGGGACGGATGGCGACGGCGGCGGGACCAAGCTGTGCGCCCAGATAGCGACGCACGGCGGGAGTGGCTTGCAGCGTTTCCAGCAATTCAGGTGTAGGCAAGCGCAGCACTACCATCCGGCTCAACGATGCCGACTGTGCGCCCGCGCCTGATCCGACACCGCTCGCCTGTCCCCACGTCTCGATCAACTGCACAATGCTCTTGGGCACGGCGTCATTGGTAGCGCGTTTGAGGAACGAGAGCAGTTGCTCGCCTTTAATATTCTGCGCCGTCGCCTGACTCAAGCCCTCGGCGGAGATGCGATACTGATAGACATCACCCGCCTTCAGCCATTCGGTGAAGCGGCACAATTGGAAGCGATCAAAACGGCTGGTAGCGCGGGGTACGTCACATACGCCATCCGCCTTGATCGTGATCGGCGTGGTTTCCGGAGGTGTGGCGGGCCAGTCGTTCTCGCCAATGAAGGCACGACCATAGATGGTGAGACGAACCATCGCGCCATTCTGCGCCGTATCCAGCAGTCCCAAGCCGTGCATCGGACCGGTCAGGATGAAGCGCAGCATCGCTCCATCAACCTTATCCCAGCTCTCGAAGCCGCGCAGATACTTATCTGACTGCGCGTCGCGGATGTACCAGCTATCGTAGTCGCCATTGGGACGCTGGAACTCCGGTTCTTCCTCTTTTACCGCCGCCACGAAGGTATCGACGGGGAACCAGTCATTCGGCGGCACCATTTCCATGAAGGTGAGCACCGTTTGCCGCGCCAGCAGCGGATCGTTACCCAGACGTTCAACCTTCAGCCCCGGTGTGTAGGATAGTTCGTTGTAGCGCGTGCTCATCTTCCACGCTTCCGCCAGCGATTTCACCTGCGCCGGACGCGACGACTCCAGCCACTTGCGGAGTTCGTTGCCGACGGGTTTGAGTACATTCTTGTTGATGCCCGCGATTCCGAGGTCTACCGCCAGCCCGATCATCAAACTGAGGCGGGCGCTGCTTGCCGAGCCGATCAAGTACGGCTTCAGAGTTTTCTGATGATCCGCCGGAAATAAGCCCTGATCTAGCGTCACATCGACCAACTGGCAGAACGCCATCATGGTGGTGATATCATCCACCATCGCCGTATCCGCCTGTCGGATGTTCTCCGGCGGCGCGACAGCTTCAACGGGCGGCACTTGCGTGGCAATGTCCTTGTAGCTGGTTTCCTGCGTGGGCATCAGCTTACCGAGATCGGTGGGTACGTACATATACACCTGCGATCCTTTGGCGCTGTCACCGTAACCCGCCGAGATCATGCCGCGATAATAGAGCGCCTCGTTGACGCTCACCGGATTCAAATACGGCTTCTCGCGCTCCAATGCGCCCGGTCCCATCGGACGTACCTCGCCAAACATCCGCCCGAAGATCACGCCGAGCATCTTGCCGCCATTTGAGCCGAGCAGAGTCTGTAATGCGCCGCGCTGCTCATCGGTCAGCCGCCGCCACATGTCCGCGACCTTCTCAGGATTAAGCATCGCCTTCGCCAGTTGATCGGCATACTTCTTGGTGTCCCGCGCCTTGATCTCGATGTCCCAGCGTGAGGCGATCACCTTGAGGACTTCCAGCGTATACGTTGCCAGCGTTTGATCCAGTGTTAGCATAGCGATCCGTAGTTAATTGACAATAAAAGAATAGCTTTGTAGTGCCACGATTATAACGCACATCTGTTCGCTTTGTTCACCTGATCTCAAGCGTAGTAAGCAGAAGATGATCGCTGTCTCCGATAGGCACGCGCCGATTATTATCAGCCGGATCGTACATGCCCACCTCGATCTGATATTCGCCCGCTACTACGCCAGCCAGATCGAGCGCATAAATATCGCGTCCCGACGCGATTGGCGGATGATCTTTCTGCGCCCACAACGGCGATCCGTCTGGCTTCGGGCTGCCGATCAAGTGGACGAAGGTGGTCAGCGCCGGATCAGGCACGCCGTCCCAATACAGCAGCACCGTTAGCTTACCCCCAGTGATTGATCGCCCTGTGATCGAGAATCCGCGCAGCGTTGCACCGCCGATCTGCACAGCAAGCGGATGATCGATCTCATCGGCGCGGACACCCTTAGCGCGATATTGGCGCACCAGAAAACTTCTGCCTGTGCTGTCGTCACTGATCAAAGTCCCTTGCGCCAACAGTTCGTTGTTGATGCGCGGATCAGCACCCGATACCACATACCACACCGCGCGATGATCAGCGATTGCCGTCCGCACCACCGCCTCAATGTCGATCTGCGGATTAGGCAGCGTCAGCACAGGGGCGGGCGCATCGTAGTACCACTCGAAGGCGGGATCGGCATTGCCCGTCAGCGGATCGAGTGAGGACATGATCACCAGATCATCTGGCATGACTACCTCGCGCAGATAATCGCGCAGTCCGAACCAATCCGATGCTTTGTGGTAGTCAGGACCGTAGTAGATCAACAGCGATTGCAGCGACAACAGCGCCAGCACAGCGATCACGGTGAGACGCAGGGCAGATCGCCACTTCGTCACGGTCATGATCCCGCAGATCGCCACGATCAGCGCGGGCGTGATCACGATCAGGTAACGTGCCCAGAATACGCTCAAGCGCGTCGAGATCAACAGCAGCGCCAGCGCCGGAAGGATCAGCCACAACGCCAGCAAGCCCGCCGACTCGCGCCGTGATCGCCACAGGATCAGCACACCAGCGAGGCACAGCAGCAGCGGCAGCACGCTGATCAGCCCCGTTTCTCCGAACAACAACTGTGAGGGGAACAATGTCAGCAGCGCGCTGATCTCACGGCCCGTCCCTGATCCGCCGTAGCCGTTCCCCGCGATCCGAGTGAGCTGATAAACACTCGGCAGACTCAGCAGAAATACAACGATCATCGCGCCGATCCAACCGCGCAATCGCTGACGCCGGAACAGCAGCACATACGCGCCATGCACCAGCAGCAGCACCGCTTCAAAGAAGAAAATGTACAGCGTCAGCGTGACGATCAGCAGATATGCCAGCCAGTCGCGGCGCGTCGGAGCGCGATCATCCGTGATCCGCAGCAGCGCCAGCACGCTGATCAGACTGAGTGCCGCCCAGATGGCGTAATTGCGAAAGTCCTGACTGTGCCAGATCAGATGCGGATTGATCGCCCACAACAGCGCCGCCAACCCTGCGGTTAGCCTCACCCTCTGACTCCCTGCTCCACTTCGTGGAGAGGGGGAACCGGGAGGCGACGGTTGGCTCGTTGTGCGGCTACTGAGCAGGCGTTTGGCAAGCACATACATTGAGGGGATGCCCAGCAGATTGATCAGCGCGGGCAGCAGGCGCAGCGCCAACTCGGAGTCGCCAGCTACAGATCGCCACACGCCAAATAGCAAAAATGTGCCGAAGGGATGCGGTTCTTTCCACGCGATGCCATTTACGGGATCGATCAGATCGGGCAGCGGTGCAGCCCAATAGCGGACGGCGAAGGCTTCATCGCCGCGCAGAGGAGAACTGCCGAGCGCGTGCAATCGCAGCAGCGCGCCCAGCAGCGTGATCAGGACGATGATCCAGAGGTTGACCGATGCCCGCCGGATCACGAATCGTTACCTTTGATATGTAGATAAAGATGCTGATGCAGTATAGGAATGTGGCGCTTTACCTCACCCCCTACCCCCTCTCCGTCAACGGAGAGGGGAAGCTGGTAGGTGATGCCAGTTCCCTTTTTGCGGGCGGTTAGAGCGCAGAAAGAACTAATGGCGTAAGATGCACACCGGAGGTTGAAACCTCCGGCTACCACACTTGGTAAACCCACTGAAGTGGATTGGGAATCAGCACGGCATTTACTCTTAACCCACTTCAGTGGGTTTATAGAGATTTGTAGCGGGGGGTTTTGAACCCTCCGCGTCGGCTGCACGTTGCCCCACACTGGCTGTTTTTCCCTTTCCAAGCTATCCGCCTTTCAACTGCAAGCGGAGAGACGATAGGGAATAGAGCGAACATTAGCCGGAACTGACGTGTTCATTAGCCTTCTTCTTCATCCGTGAGCGCGGTGTCGATCAGTGTCGCACCGTTAGTGGTCGCCACCAATGCTTCGTGGATCGCTTCCAGTTGTTCGTCGCTCAAGTTGACTGTCTTCTCACGGCGTTTTTCGTCACGCATCAACGCCCGCAGCGAGGGCTTCTTCCGCGCTTCGGCATAGACTACCGGAAACTTCGGCTTCTCCAGATCCAGCGTGGTGCGCGCGCCGATCATGACCACGACGGGCTGCACATCAAGTTCGACATCGGGCAGCGCCTTATCGATCACGTCCTGCGCTTTGTCCGCCGCTTCTTGTGCCTCGTTGAAGGGCTTGCCGATATTCTCCTGCTTCAAGAACTGGAAGATCGGGGCAAGCGGACCGCGTGCCTTGCTGTCGATCCACATCTCGCCATCGACCACGAAGTGGCGGCTCTGATACAGCGTGTGCAGCGCGTAAATCCCCGTCGGCGTAACTAGAATATGATTGGCAGCGGGCAGATAGTTGTACAGCACGCTGCGCTTATTGATGCCCTTTAATCCGGCGGCGATGGCATCTTCGGGATGTGGCAGTCGGATGTACTGGTTGGTCAGGCGCACCGAGAATACCGTCGCCAGCAAGCCCAGCGGCAGAACCAGACAGGGCACTACCCAGAATAACGGCGATAGCGCGATCACCGTGTTCAAGATCAGACCGGCAAGCAGAATGCCCAGACTGACGAAGAATAAAACCTGCGCCAGCAGTCGATTACGTTTCAGTTTTTGTTCGTTGGTGACCACGCGCATGGCGGGAAAAACCTTCCTATGGTGCTCAATATATGTAGCGGCACAATGGTAAGGTGGGGATTTTACCAGCAAAGCGGCGATGTTAGAATGACGCCATGACTACAGCCTCGATTCTGGACGATGTACGGCGACTGCAGCAGCGCTACGACTTGTTCCCACGCGGCAAGATCGTGATCGCGGTATCCGGCGGAGTCGATTCACTGGCGCTGCTGGCATGTTTGCGCGAACTACGCGCCGAACTGGGCATCGATCTGCACGTCGCCACGCTGGATCATGGGATTCGTGGTGCTGCCAGCGCGGAGGATGCCCGCTTCGTAGCTGATTTATGCGCCAGTTGGGGGATCGCCTGCACGCGGGGGTACGTGGATGTCCCCGCGCTGATCAGGACTGGCGAGAATCTGGAATCCGTCGCCCGCCACGAACGCTACAGTTTCCTTCAGCGCGTCGCCCGCGAGATCGGCGCGAGGGTGATCGCCACCGCGCACCATTTAGACGATCAAGCGGAGACGATCCTGCTGCATCTGCTGCGCGGATCGGGACTAGCGGGTTTGCGCGGGATGCAGCCGAAATCGCCGCTAGGCGACGGACTCACACTGATCCGCCCGCTGCTGGAAACGCCGCGAACCGTGATCGAGACCTACGTTGCCTCGCTGGACATCACGCCGCGCGATGACGAAACGAACGCCGATCTCAACTATTCACGCAACTATCTGCGCCACCAGATCATGCCGCGCTTGGAGCGAATTAACGCGGGCTATCGTGAAGCTCTGAGTCGTTTCGGTAGCATCAGCGCGGACGCACAGGACTTTCTACAGCGCAGCTTGCCGCCGCTGTCCGCTGATCGCAGTATCGAGCGCCACGTATTCCTGCGCTTGCATCCGGCGCAGCAGCAGCTTTTAGTGTCGCAAGCGATTGCTTTAGTGAAAGACATTGCCTACGACACTATTCAGCGCACCGTCGCGGACATCAGGGCGAACCGCAAAGACGGTGAACTCACGCATATCCGCGCCGGACGTATCTACTTCGCCACCGCGCCAGCTTATCCCGATAGCGTACCGTCGCTGGAAGCAGGCACGTCGCTGATCGTTGAGGAGATCACGCTGCTGCCTAATGGTTGGCGCTTGCAGCGGTCACCCGCCACCACGATCCCCGCGCAGGATCAGCTGTTGGCGGTGCTGCGCTTGCCGTCCGATGCCACGATCCAGCTACGCACGCCGCAGCGCGGAGATCGCTTCAAGCCAGTAGGCTTGCACGGAAAATCGCAAAAGTTGAGCGATACGCTGATCAATCTCAAGGTTCCGCAAGAGTGGAGATCCCATATCCCGCTGCTGATCGTCAATGGCGAGATCGCCTGGATCGTCGCGCCGCGGCATGGCGATTTCATCTCCCGCATCGCTGATCCCTTCGCGCCACCAACGGATGCAGAGTTGGAATCGTTGATTTGTTTCAGATATGTAAATCAGTTAATTTGGTTTTAACACAAAGGATATGGTCTTGAGCAAAGAAGCTGACGCCACCAAGAAACCGAGAGTGTTTATTAGCTACGCGCACGCTGATGGCTATGACTTTGTTCGACGTCTTGCCTTCGCATTAAGCCTCTATATGGATGTGTTTTGGGATAGGCATTTAGAAGCTGGTGACTATCCGGAGCAACTTCTAAAGGAAATTGAGAATAGGGAGTTCTTCCTGCTTATTCTCACGCCGTTTTCTATTCGTGAGAATGGCTGGTGTCAAAAAGAATTGCGCCATGCAGAGCAGCTACACAATCTGCCGAATCGAACTATCCTGCTTGCAAAACCTTTTGATTCGCTAATGAAGAGCGATTTCGAAGACTATCTTATAGACAAATATACTTATGGGGATTTCGCCAGTGATTTTGAAGCTGGGTTCCGTCGCATAACAGGCTTAATACTTAAAGAAGAGCGATCATCATGGGAATATCTAGGTCGGGATCCTAATGGAAATACCGTAATGATGAGCCTAGTCAGCGGGCGTGTTCCGGGCATAGTAGCTAAGTCAGTTGCAGAATGGGCATTAGTCAAGAAGCTGTGGGCGTTTTTCGATGCTCTGCTTTCCAGTCTCAAAATGCCCATTATGAGGGGTACTCCATCCACCGCTATTGGAGTAATTCAACAACTCCCATTTATCGATCAACAGCTATTACGTGACAGAAATTTTGCGGCACATTATTTGGTTCAAAGAATCATGGAGGTAGTACGTCTTTACGAGATATTACGTGAGATACCAGATCGTGATCACTTCAACACCAGTAAACACGTTCATCTTATTCTTGCCCAGATCAAAGCGTTGCTTGAATTTCAATTCATAGCATCACGCGATTTCCTCGAGTTAATGGCGATTCGTACCACTTATGGCGCTGATATTGTTGATAAAGTTCGAGAGCTTGTTCTAGATCACGCACGGCGCTCACGCTATTTATATTGACATAGAACTTACTGACGTTTGCGCCCTTGTCACCGGCAACGTTGGATTCTTTAATATGTTTCCGTTATACGAAGTTATAAAGCGATAACAAATTCCCCGTATCGCTTATTTTCAAACATACACTGCCGCCAAACGTGCTTGCGCCGTCTCAATTCTTCGTTTATTATTAAGGAAACGGCGCAGCACTTTATGGAAAAACAATGGTAGACAACGCTACTTATGCAACGGAAGGGATCGCCGCCAACATCCTCGTTGTAGATGATGAGGGCGCGATTCGTTACTCCATCGGAAAAACCCTGCAACGTGTCGGTTATCAGGTGAGTGCCGCATCCAGCGCCGAAGAAGCGATCAACTTTCTCGACGAGCAGATCTTCGACGTGGTGCTAACGGACATCCGAATGCCGGGAATTTCCGGTGTAGAACTGCTCGGCATCATTAAAGAAAAAGCTCCCGACGCTATTGTCATCCTGATGACCGCCTATGCCAGCCTCGGTACAGCCGTCGAAGCACTGCGGCTCGGCGCGCACGACTACCTGATCAAGCCAATTAGCAGTCAGGATATTCGTCAGAGCGTGGCGCGTGGCTTGGAGCGTGCTCAGAATTTACGCCGCCGCCGCCAACTGCTGGAAACCATTCAGAACAACGTCAAAGAACTCACAGGCGGTTTCGAAGAAGTACGCGGCGTGCCTCCGGTGCAAACCACCACGCCCGTGCAGGCGCCCGTCACTACGATGCAGCTTGGTCCACTGACCATCTTCCCCGGACGCTACCAGATTCAAGTTGGCGACAAATCGCTGAACCTGACGCCCACCGAATTCGATCTGCTGCTCTATCTGGCGGCGCATCGCGGGCGCGTGGTTCCCTGCTACGAACTGGTGCGCGAGGTGCGCGGCTACACCGTTGACGAATCGGAAGCGCGCGAGGTCATCCGTCCGCACATCAGCAATTTGCGCCGCAAACTGGAAAAAGCCGGACAAGACCCCGATCTCATCGTCAACGTCCGCGGCATTGGCTATCGCCTGTCCGAACCTGTAACCGAGTGATGCGCCTTCGTTTCACAAAACTACTGCTCACGGCGACATGTCTACTGATGGCAATGTCGCCGTCACTTTTGCCGATGTCGATGCCCACGCCAGCACAAGCGCAAACTGATCCCATCGAACAACTGCTGCAATCGATGACGCTGGAAACGCGCGTCGGGCAGTTATTCATGGTCAGCTTCTTCGGCGAAGGGATCACCGACACGGCACGGGAATTTCTGCAAACGGTCCAACCGGGCGCGTTCGCCCTATTCCGATCCAACGGTGAGACGCCTGATCGCGCCACGCAGATCATCAACGATTTACAGCAGGTCGCCGTCTCGACAGGGGCGAATCTGCCCATGATCATGGCGATTGATCACGAAGGCGGCACCGTCGTCCGCCTGACCGCTGGGTTCACCGCCTTGCCATGGGGACCTGCACTCGGCGCGATGCCCGAAGCTGACTCCTACGCCGTCGGCGCGATGGCGGCGCAAGAATTACGTGCGGTGGGCATCACTATGAACCTCGCCCCCGTGGCTGATGTCCGCAGCGATCCGAGCAAGAAGTTCATGGAGAAACGCAGCTTCGGCACTGATCCGCAGTTGGTGGGAACCGGTGTCGTGGGCTACACGCGTGGCTTGCAAGATAACAACGTGACGGCGGTGCTCAAGCACTTCCCCGGTCACGGCGCGGCGGATGACAGCCATACCGTGCTGCCCACTATCACCGAGTCGAAAGAACAACTCCAGCAGATCGATCTCGTACCCTTCGAGATGGGCATCGCTGCCGGAGCAGACGCGGTGATGATCGGGCATCTGGTCGTGCCTGCCTACGAAACGGTACCCGATTGGCCCGCCTCGCTCTCTGCCATCATCGTCACCGATCTGCTGCGCAAACAGCTCGGCTTCAACGGCGTGATCATGACCGATGCGCTGGATATGGGCGCAATCGTCAATAATGTCGCGCCACCGGAAGCCGCCGTGATCGCGCTGCAAGCGGGCGTCGATATGGTGGTGGCTGGTCCGCACATGCCCATCGGTGAGCAGTTGAAAATGCGCGATGCGGTGTTAGAAGCGTTACGCACAGGCAAATTGCCGCTGGAACAGATCAACGACTCGGTGCGCCGCATCTTGAAGTTGAAGCAGAAGTACGGCTTGTTGTCGTGGCAGCCGCTTGATCCTCGCACCGCAGTGGATCGCATCCAATCAGCGGCACACAGCGCGGCATTGGATCAAATTTATCAGGACACAGTGGCAATCGCCCGCGATCAATTCAAGCTGCTGCCTTTGAATCCGGCAGAGCAGCGCGTTCTATTGGTCTTTCCCGGCTCCTTTCCAGCGATCCAGCGCGAATGTCTGGTCCTCGATCCCAGGAGCAAGGGCTACGCCTACTCACTCAATCCGGTGCAAGAGGAGATCGCCTCGGTGCGTATTTCCGCCCGTGACGCCGATGTGGTAGTGATCTTCACCTACAACATCAGCGAGAATCCCTTCCAGCGCGATCTGGTCAACGCTATCGATCCACAGAAGACGGTGGTGGTCGCACTGCAAAGCCCCTACGATATCGAGGAAGGCATACAACCCGGTGCCTATGTGACTGTCTTCAACGCCTATCCGCCGTCGTTCAAAGCCGCATGCAATGTGCTTTACGGTCAGCATCCGGCGTTGGGTCGCTGGAAACTGCCGTAAAAACACAAAGGGCAGGTTTCTTAACCTGCCCCTACCTCAAAATGATCTAGTTGTAGGGGTGGGTTTAGAAACCCACCCATCACACTCTCTGTCCGCTTAGGCGCTGACCCCAAACCTACCGCTGATCTTGATTGCGCTGCCGGAACTCCTCATCGGTGATCCCATAACACAGCACATCGTGATACGCGCCCATCGAATAGATCATCCGCCGCAAGCGACCTTCTAGCGTGAATCCTACCGCCTCATGCAGTCGCGCCGATCCCGGATTGAAGCCGAACACCTCGACATTGCATTTCTGGTAGCGACGCTCGTTGAAGTAGTAGTTCAGCACCAAACGGATCGCTTCGGCGGCGTACCCTTTGCGGCGGTGATCGGGCAGCAGCGCGATCCCGTACATGAAGGTGCCGTTGTGCCGATTGGCGTGATGGATGTGAATCGCGCCTGCCGTCTCACCACTCAGCGTTTCGATAGTGAACTGAAAATTCTCGTTTTCACCTGCGGGTGGCTTGGGCGCAGACTCATCGGCTGGCGCTCTGGTGCGCGGACGCGGGAAGTGAATTTCATCCAGAAAGCGCTCCTCATCGGGGTAGTTGCGCGCCCACTCACCGAAAGGCTGATCGTCCGCCGGATCAGATGCACGCAGCCGTACCAATTTGCCTTCAAACATATGGGTCATGAGCTAGCTGTCGCTTCTTCTGTTGCGGCGGGTTCAGTTGCCGTTGTCGTTTCCGTCGGTGCGGGCGTCTCGGTATCCGTTGGCGTCAGCGTCGGTGGGTACGTTAGCCGCAGCTTCACAATGATTCGATTCTCCTGAATCAACACCTGCGTGATCGTCGCACTGGCGCTGCCCGGCGCTGCCTGCTCAAGCTGTGCCGCTAACAAGCGGTTCAAGGTCTTGTCCAACAGGTCACGGATTGCACTCAGGTGAGTCGGCGTCAGCACCGTGCCGCGCACACTCAAATAGCGGGCGACGTTGGGACGCACTAGCACACCCGAATAGCGCAGCGCGAATTCCACTTCCGCACGGATTCCCTCGGTGGTGTAATTGTTGAACACCGCCTCCAAGCGCACTACGTTGCCACTAAGCGATACTTTCGGATCAGTACCCACTGAATTGGAGATGAACGCCGATCCGCGATCAACGGCGAGTTCGCGCTCTAACTCGGCGGCGCTAACCGCCAGATACACTTCATTGTCTTTGATCACGCCGACAGTCACGGCAAGCGCGGGCGCGGCACTGCTGGTCGCAGGGATCGCCGTCACGGTCGCTGAGGGCGCGAGTGTGCGCGTAGGAGCATTCGTGCGCGTTGGTACTGGTGTCCACGATGGCGCGAGGGTAGCAGGCGGCGCAGCTAAGGTCACCACCACCGGAGTCGGTGGCGGCAGAGTCGGCAGCGGGGTGCGACTCGGTGTCGGCGTCGGAGTAGGCGTATCACAACCCGCCAGCAGTAAACCCGCCAGCACAAGGATCGCGCTCACCCTAAATGAACGGGAATGAACCATCGGCATCCGCACATCCTCTGGTAGATCAGAAGTATCACGCCAGAGATTGCATAACCTCTGGCATCCTTAAGACAACAATAACATCGGAATCCGCGTAGCAATCATCGCAAGTTTATTCGATCTCCAACGCCATCGCCACCGCTTCAGCGCCACCCAGACACAGCGATGCTACACCGCGCTTCAAGCCGCGATCCTTCAGCGCATGGATCAGCGTGACCACCACCCGTGCGCCACTTGCACCGATAGGATGTCCGAGCGCAATCGCGCCGCCGTTGACGTTCAGCTTTTCCATCGGTAGCTCATAGCCATCGCGCCCCAAGCCTTTGACATCCGCCAGCACTTGCGCCGCGAACGCCTCGTTGATCTCGAACAGATCGACGTCCGCCATCGACCAGCCAGCGCGTTCCAGCGCCACCGGGATCGCCTTCACGGGCGCGTAGAATAACCACTGCGGATTAAGCGCCGCCTGCCCATAGCTGACCACTTTCGCCAGCGGAGTCAAGCCGTGCTCCTCGGCATAATCGCGCCGCGTCACGATCACGCTTGCCGCGCCATCGTTCAAGCCCGGTGCGTTACCTGCCGTCACGCTGCCATCCGACTCAAATGCTGGTTTCAGTGCCGCCAATGCTTCCAGCGTCGTCTCGCGGCGGATCGGCTCGTCTTTATCGATCACCGTCGTGCCTTTGCGATCCTTGATCTCGATGGGCGCGATCTCCGCCTTGAATTTGCCTGCATCACTTGCCGCCGCCGCCTTCTGATGGCTCTCCAGCGCGAACTGATCCATCTCTTGCCGCGTGATCTCAAGCTGCCGCCCGATGAATTCCGCCGCATTGCCCATCAGCCAATTTTCCATCGAGCACCACAGACCATCGTGCTGCAAGCTGTCTTTCAACTCTACGTTGCCGAAGCGCGCACCGTGCCGCGTCGCCATATCCAAATACGGCGCGTTGCTCATGCTCTCCGATCCGCCCGCCACGTACAGCGATCCATCGCCCGCGCGGATGGCATTGCCCGCCAGCATGATCGCCTTCATGCCGCTGCCGCACGCCTTGTTGATCGCCAGCCCACCGACGCGATCAGGAAATCCCGCACCGATCCACACCTGACGTGGTACTGCCTGTCCTGCTCCCGCCGCCACCACCTGCCCTAAAATCACCTCGTCCACTGCCGCCGGATCGATGCCGCTGCGTTTGACCGCCGCGCACACCGCTTCGATACCAAGCTGCACCGCCGAGAATGGCTTCAACTGTCCACTGAACTTGCCCTGTGGCGTCCGCGCCGCCCCCACGATTACAATGTCGTCATTCTGTTTCTGCGTTGCTGCGCCCATGATCACTAACTCCACACTCTTTCACTTAAGCGTATTCTACTCTGACTCTGTCCTCAATCTGATCACATTTATATCGGTACTAATTACTCGCCGGACAGGTAGACCGGAGGTTGAAACCTCCGGCTACAACAATTGGTAAACCCACTGAAGTGGGTTGAAACAGGACTAACTCTCATGGATAAATCTGAGGCTTGAGTCTCGCAGGGACTTCGTTCGTTCAGCCCGGTAATTTATTGCCGGGTTCGCTTTCGGCTCTGTCACGAAGCATCAACAACGATGCAAACCGTGCATTTTGCTCTTAACCCACTTCAGTGGGTTTCAACGGTTTTGTAGCCGGAGGTTTCAACCTCCGGTCTACGTCTGCTCCTCCGCTGCCGCCCTCGCCTTACCCCGATCACTCACTCACGTCACGACTTCTCGTAACTCAACGCCACGATCCGCTGATACGCCTCGCGCACTTCCGGCGTGATCGTGGCATCCCACAGCTTTAGCCGCATCCCGATCCGCGCCAGCCACAGCGCCAGCGTCCGCTTCCACGCCGGATAATGCTTGCGGAATAACTTGAAGCGGCTCGTCCACAGATTGACCAGACTGCGCGGACGCACCTGCGTGGAACTTCGCGCCTCTAAGTGCTCGATCCGCGCGTTGGGGACGGCATACGCTTGCCAACCCGCCTGCTGAATCCGCAGCGCCCAATCGATCTCCTCGCAGTACATGAAGAACTGCTCATCGAACATGCCCGTCTGCTCGATCACCTCGCGGCGCAGCATCATCGTCGCTCCCAACGGATGATCGACGGGGAACGGCTTGCCCACCTGATACAGCGCACGCGGATAACGCCCGTTCAGACTGCTCTCGTACAGCCGATTATGTAGTCGCGCGGGCAGCGGATACAACTCGATCAGCAGTTGCAGCAAGCCCGGAAAATGAAAGGCGCTGTGCTGAAAACCCCCATCCTCATAACTCAACTGTGCGCCGACTAAGCCCGCTTGCGGCAGCGCGAACAGGGCGTCATACAGCGTACGGATCGCGCCGGATTGTGTGCGCGTATCAGGATTGAGCAGGAACACCGCGCGGGGACCATCAGGATTAGGCGTCGGCTGATCCTTGAATCCGAGCGCCCGAATGGCGGCATTATTGCCCGCGCCGAAACCGAGATTCGCACCCGCTTCGATCACATTGACAGCAGGAAACGCCTCGCGGATCGCTTGTGCTGTGCCGTCGCTGGATTGGTTATCGACCACCCACACGCCAGTATCTAAACCGCTTGACTCCAGATCGGCGATCAACGTCCGCAGTGCGTCCAGCACCAGATCGCGCACATTCCACGTCACCAGAATCACAGCGAGATCGCGGGGCATCAAGGGCTAATCTCCTCATGGTAGAGCTTGCTCTCACCCCAAAGGGAGCAGAACTTAGCCCTTCTCCCACCTGCGGGAGAGGGGTTGGGGTGAGGGCTGATCCAGCAGACGTAAACTTTCGTCAACTGCGTCTGTCTCCTCATGAAGTAGCCGCACTAACGGATTCGACGAAACTTGCCGAGCGCAGGTAGTTGATTAGATTCCAGCGATCCGTGTCGTCCAGCGTCAGCATTGGTAAGCCACTCTCGCCGCGCTGCGTGTACTCGAAAATATCAACATCCTTGAGCGTTTCCAGTCGTTTGAGGAAGGTCGCGTCGGCAGGTGGACAATCGCTGCATTGGGAGTAGAGTTGGCGTCCGCGCTCCACCGATTGCTGATCGGGCAAAACCGCGTTGACGATGCTCGGCGGCGGATTCCGCAGTTGATCCACGCGCGAGATCGACAGCCCGACCAACCACGCACCACCGACGATCAACACCAGTGACAGCGCCGACACCACCACACCGATGATCACGCTTTCGCGCTGGAATTTCATCCGCTTCAAACGCCGCCATGCCGCCAAGCCGAGCCACCATGTTAGTACCGCGATCAGCGCAAACAATGCCAGCCAATTCAGTAGATCGGGCTGCCGTGCGCCGACAATGGCGCCAACTTCACTGACATTACGCTGAAAGGCAGCACGCTGCATCACACCGCCCGTCGCCACATCGACCAGCGCCAACCACTCGCCCGCGCGGGAAAGTTCGTCGCCCGCGCCAATGTAAACTCCGCCGCCTGCATCCTCTAATTTCAGCAGCGCCGAACGCCGATCCAGTGAGGGCAGCACCAGTCGCAGCCACACCTGTGCATCGCTCAAAGGCGCTCCCGCTTTTCTGATCCGTACCTCGTAAGCGTTCGCACCAACGGCATCAGGATCAACGATCAATTGCACGCTGAGATCAGCGACCTCGACGCTTTGCACGTCAGCCGAGGTGGTCACGGGCGGGATAGGTGGCGGAGTCGAAGATAGCAGCGCCGCCGCGATCAACACAGGGACGCCGAGCAGCGCCTCCAGGCGCAAACTCCCCAGCATTCGCCGCAGCGCTGCCGCAATCCGTTCGCCTGCCACGATGCGCTGATGGTACAAACCGAGCAGCAGCAGCGGCACGACCAGCAGCACTTTGGCGATCAGAGTTTGTCCATAACTGGAACTGGTCAGATCGGGCGCAGTCTGAATCTGGATCGCGGCGCTGAAGATGCCCGTCACGATCAGCAGCGATACCGTGATCACACCTACCGGAGAGAAGCGGCGCAGCACTGCCGTCAACGCGATGCCCCGTGAGTTGTCGTTTAGTGGTTGCAGCGCGGCAGGGATCGCCACCGCCAAACCGATCAACCCGCCGATCCACGCGCTGTTGGCGCAGAAATGCAGCCAATCGACCAGTGTTGCGCCGATGTTCCACAGCGTCGCTCCGGCAGCATGGCTGGTGATGCTCAACGTCCCCAGTGCCACCGTCATCACGAACAGATTCACCAGCCACAACGGGCGTACGAAGTCCGGCGCACGGCTGGCAATATACGCCGCGCCGCCATGCACCAGCGCCGACAAACTGATCAGCAGCAAGCGTGCTTTCAACGCACCGCCGATCTGCGTCTCGTTGAGCACAATCGACCACAAATTATCGCGCAGCACGCTGTTCATATCGGCGGCGAACAGTGTCATCGTCTGCTGCAAGATGGCAATCGCGGTACTGATCAACGCCACCGCCAGCGCGATCCAGATGATCAGGCTGAGGCGGTTGAGCACACGCGGCGCAAGCAGTCCCGCCTTATAACGCGGATTGCCCCACGCGGGGATCAAGACCACCTGATACAGTAGCAGCAAGCCGAATAACACGCTGACGGCGGGCAGTTGCATACTGCGCCAGATCACTTCCAGTGGGATGGCGTCACGTCCTGAGATACCTTCCGCCGCAGCCGCGCCTGTCTTAGCGCCGATCCAGAACACCAGCGTTTGACTGAGCACATGCCCATCGGTGGCGAAAGCGGCGCGAATCCGCACGATGTAGGTACCATCCGGCAGATCGTTGGGCAGACGCGCCGTCAGTTGGGCGCTGTTAGTAGGAGATAATCCAACCTCAGTGACGGGTATCGTCTCGCCCGCTTCATTAGTCACGCTGATCGTGCTGAACTTCGCTTCGATCCCCTCACTGAACCAGACTTGTATTCGTCCGGGTGAACGTTCCAGCACTGCCTGATCTTGCGGCAGCGTGCGGATAATGTAGCCATGTGCTTGCGCGGGCTGGGGCTTGCTGTTGAGGAGGATGAAGGCGGCGATGCCCACCAGATAGAGCAGAAGTCGGCGCTGACGGAGAGTTAACATGTTTTAATCGAGTCGGTAGTGATCGTCGGTATTGGCGGCACTGTTGCGCTCTGCATCGCTGTTTGCTGTCAGCTCATCGGTTGGCAGCACACCGCCATTACTTTGCCGTCGTATCCATGTGATCAGCGGCGGTGCGACCAGCATCGCCACAAAGATGACGAACGCCGCCACGACCATCAGCTCGTCCAGTGGACCGAGCGCACCGTGCGCGATGGGAATCCAATAGCGAAACATAGCTGCCTCTTGACCGGAATTATAGCCTCTTTGTTCAGAATATCACAAGACGGAACGGGGATCGCCTTGACTGCGGCTACTTGATGAACACGCTACAATCTTGGACATCCATCGCTCAAAGTCGAGATAAATGGACATGCCATCCATACTCACCGCCGGGCAATTCGTCAGTCAGCTAACAGCATATCAATCAGCGGAAGAATTGCAGAAGATTCAACGCTACTTCAAATCGGGCGAAGGGCAGTACGGTGAGGGCGATCAATTTCTGGGCGTGCGCATGGGACAGGTATTTGATCTGGCGAAGGAATTCATCGATCTGCCACCAACTGAGATCGAGAAACTGCTGGAGAATCCCCTGCACGAAGTCAGAGCGGGCGCACTCAGCATTATGGATAAGCAAGCTAGGCGCAAAAAGACACCACAGAACCGCCGCAAGGATTTATTCGATCTCTATTTACGGCGCATAGATCGCATTAACAACTGGGATCTGGTTGATGTCAGCGCTCCGTTCGTGATCGGCGGCTACCTGTTCGACAAACCCCGCGATCTCCTTTATCAACTTGCACAATCGAGCAATATCTGGGAGCGCCGTACCGCTATCGTCAGCACCGCTTATTTTCTGCGGCAGGGCGATGTCAGCGACACCTTTAAGATCGCGGAATTACTGCTCGATGACGATCAAGACCTGATCCACAAAGCGACGGGCGGTTGGCTGCGTGCCGCTGGTGATCAGGATCATGCGCAACTGCTCACTTTTCTGGATCGCCACGCTGCTACCATGCCGCGCACCATGCTGCGCTATGCCATCGAACACCTCGACAAACCGCAGCGCGATCACTACCTCAGCCTCAGAAAATCAACGTGACTACACTCAGTCGCTCAACGCCGCCACCAACTGGCGGAAAGCGGTCTTATAATTCTCGCGGAAATCGAAACGCGGAGTCCGTCGCAGCGCATCGGGCACAGCCACGCCATCCAGCATCGCCAGCACGATAGGCTTCTTCTGCGTTTTGAAGAACGACCATGCTTTGGTCAGCGCTTCCGCCTCTGCCGCCTGCGTCGAGAGTACGATCACCATCCGCGCCGAGTCCTTGAGCGCCGGATGCACACCACCCGCCCAGTTGATCTCCTCGCCTTCGGGAGCGACCTCGCCCGTCTCAATCCACGTATGGATGCCGCTGTTTTCCAGATCGACGGCGAGCTTTTCCGCAAATTCCGCGTCAACCTGATCGAAATTGATATATGTAGCTGGCAAGGTGCGTTTGCGTTTGCCGTCGAGTGCGACTTTCACACCCGTCCCTACGCGGATCGCCGTCGGGCGCGCCATCGCCTCGTGCGCGGGCGTCTTGCCCATCCTGAACACCGTTGTACCGCAATTAATGCAGCTTCCGCGCGTTCCCGGCGTACCTTTGCTCGTCCACACCGCCTCTGGATCAGTCATTTCGACCATTTGGCGGCAGCGCACGCAGTACGCTTCAATCGGCTCTAATTCCTCATCATCCTCAATATCATCGACATCATCGTCCACTAACAGGCTCAACTGCTTACGTAACGGATCGTGTTCATCCATCGAAACTTCACCTCTTACCAACGCTGCTCTAACTCAAGTCTAACACAGCTTACCGTGATCGCTGTATCCTACTACAATAAAGAGCGTATTAAAAATTTACAATCTTCATTCTAACCATCAACGAACTGTACACGCTTGTAACAATTAAGAAACTTGACTCTAACTTAATGCTCAACATATACTCAAATTATTAAGTGACGTGCGACATCCGCAAGTTTTGAGGTCCACCGATCCGTCATGGGAATAAATATTCAGAACCTCACTGGGCAGCGATTGGGCCAGTTTGGATTAAAACGTCTTTTAGGTACTGGCGGCATGAGCGCCGTCTACTTAGCTTACCAGATCAACCTCAAACGCCACGTAGCGGTCAAGGTGCTGCGTCAGGAACTGGCGGAGCGCGAGCAGTACAAGCAGCGTTTCACCGAAGAAGCAGAGATCGCCGCCAAACTGACGCATCCCAACATCGTCCCCGTTTATGATTTCGGCTTCAGCGAAGGCATCAGCTACATCGCCATGCGCTTGCTGATCGGCGGCTCACTGTGGGATCGGATGCGCGACCATGTTGCTGAGAATATGCCCGTCTGTTCCCTGAACGAAGCGGCTGAACTGCTGCGGCAGATTGGTAACGCGCTCGATTATGCTCACAAGCAAGGCGTGATCCACCGCGACATCAAGCCGAGCAACATCATGTTCGACGATCAGGGCAACGCCTTCCTCGTCGATTTCGGTATCGCCGTACTGCAAGACAAACTGGCGAAAGCGGAAGCCGAAGGGACACAGAACGACGAAGCGAACACGGTGATGGGCACTTATGCCTACATCGCGCCGGAAATGTGGCAGGGCGACAAAATCACGCCCGCTATCGACCAGTACGCCCTCGGCTTGATCATGTACACGCTGATCACGGGCGAAGCGCCCTACGATGTCGGTCCCAACGAAGAACACCGGATGCGCCACAAACATCTCTACGAAATGCCCGTACCCGCCCATCTGGTGCGCTCTGAGATTCCGCCCGCTGTCACTGAAGTGCTGGAACGGGCGCTGGCAAAGCGCGGCAGTCAGCGTTTTGCCACCTGCCTCGGCTTTGCCGAAGCCTTCGAGACTGCCATTCGCAATGTCGATCACAATTCGCCGCGCCGCTTCGATCTGCCGTCGTCGCGTGCCCGCGTGCTCAAGAAGATGCTCGGTGACGAGGCGACGCCCTCGTTTCAGCAGCCGGAGATCAGCCAGCGGACGCCAGCCCTTGCCGCCGGATCAGAACCACTGACGCCGATTCCGGTGGCTGCGCCCGCGCCCCGCACACCACCGACGGATTCCGTCTCGCCCTACATTGATGTGCAGGAAGAAACGCGCGTGGCAGTGCCCGGTGAGCGCATCCTCAACATGCTGACCGACGAGCATTTAACCCGCAACATTGGTCGCCCGCCTGCCGATGTCAACTTGATCCGTGCACGGCTGTCGAGTCAAGACAAACTTCAGCTATTCATCTCCTACCGCACCGATGATTCCGGTCATACGGCGGATCAAATACTTGCCCACTTCCGCAAGCATTTCGGCGCTAAGGCAGTGATCAGCCAGCGCGAAGAAATTCACATTGGCACCAACGTGAAGAAGCATTATCGCGACCTGTTCAAGCAGGGCACAGTGCTGGTGCTGGTGATCGGCAAGTATTGGCTGGATGCGGTCGATCAGTTTGGCAATCGCAAGATCGAGCGCCTCAACGATACCGTCCGCGCGGCGCTGGAGGCAGCTATCGAAGCCGATCTGCCTGTGATCCCCGTCTTCGTCGATGGTGTCACTGGCTTAAAAGTCGATCAACTGCCGCCCTCGATCCGTGATGTGCTCTACCATGCAGATGCAGTGGTGCGCTCCGACGACTGCTTTGATGAGGATGTTTCACGCCTGATTCGCCAGATCGAAGTGATGTTCGAGCAGCGTCAGAGCTGAAGTTAGAACTAATCTGCCTGTGCTAACTTTTCGTCCTCTAACTCCCTCCGTTGATGACCTCGCGGCGGCTAATCTGCTGCTGCAATCTGCCTTTCAAGCGGACTCCAATTGGGAACACTCGCTGCGTCGTTACATCGGCTTCCAGCCCGATGGCTGGATCGTCGCTGAGGAGAATGGTCAACCGGTAGCGATGGTCGGTGCGGTGGAGTATGGCACTTACGCCTACATCGGCATGATGGCTGTCCACGAGAGTCAGCAGCGGCGCGGCATCGGGATGCAGGTGATGGAACAGATCCTCGCCCATCTTGACCGCAAAGGCTGCCCGATTGTGCTGTTGGATGCTACCAAATCCGGCGTTGGCTTGTACAACAAACTCGGCTTCACCAAAATGGGCGTCCGCGCCGTCTTCGATTACCGCGCCTCCACGCCACCGCCGCCGCCAGATCAGCCATATTACCTCCTGACTGCTGCTAATCTTGAGGAGGTGATCGCTTTTGATCGCCCGATCTTCGGTGGAGATCGCCGCCGTTTGCTTGAAGCACAGTTGGAAGATCATCCTGATCGGGGATTGCTGACTCGCGGCGCGAACGGCGAGATCACGGGCTACCTGTTCGCCGATGAACGCCGACTTGCGCCCTTCCTTGCCTCTACGCCACAAACCGCCGATACGCTGCTGCGCGCCGGACTGCAATTTAGCTTCAACGCGCTCCCCGGCGTGATCGCACCGCTGCAAAATAAAGCCGCCGTCGATATGCTGGTGGATTATGGCTTCGTCTCGCTGCGCAACTGCGCCCACATGCAGCGCGGCGGATCAGCACACCCGCAACAGATCGATAAATTGTACGGGCAGCTATCCTATGCGGTGGGGTGAAAGCCCATCCGTAGTCATATTTGCTTATACGTCCCGCGCCGGATTCTCTATATCTTCCATCCATTTGGACGGATTTAAGTCAATATATTCGCGAATCGCGTGGAGTGACTTCTCGCTGCGAATGACCTGTTCGTAATAATTGCGCTGCCATACGGAGACACCTTGTACATTGCGTTTCTGATTGATGGATCGCGCCGAATAGGTCTTAAATCCGCGCACAATCTCAGACAATGCATGTCCGACAGCCGTATCAATGACAATAATGCCATGTACATGATTAGGCATGATCACGTAAGCATCGAGATCAATGTGCGGATAATGCATCGGCAGTCCATCCCAAACTTCACCGACAATCACGCCATAATCAGATAGTTGCACAACTCCATCGACAACCTCACCCAATAGACCCTCGCGTCGATTCACGCAAATGGTCACAAAATACGCGCCGGCGCTGCCGTAATCAAATCCTTGTAGCCGAATCGAACGTCGGTGATGTCGTTCAGGATCGAATTTCATTATTCATTCTCACCTCAAGGATAGGTTACAGACCACCCCTACCTAACGATCATTCGTTTCACGACGATCCGGTCCTGTAGGGGCAGGTTTCCCAACCTGCCCTCTTAGCTTCGCGCCACCGCACCACCGCTCTCACCTCAAGGATAGGTTACAAACCTACCCCTACCTCACGACCATTCATTTCACAATACAGCCGTCACCGTATGGGCAGGTTTGCCAACCTGCCCTCTTGCCTCCGTGCCACCACACCGCCGATCTCACCTCACGAGGGTGGGTTACAAACCCACCCCTACCTCACGATCATTCATTTCACGACGCATCACCACGCCGATTTCAATCCGCTCCCCTCACATCCTGAAGACACCATATTTCGTCTCCTCGATGGGAGCGTTCAGACACGCCGATAGCGCCAACGCTAACACCCGCCGCGTCTCCGCCGGATCGAGGATGCCGTCATCCCACAACCGCGCCGTCGAATAATACGGACTGCCTTCGCGCTCGTACTTATCCAGCGTCGGCTGTTTGAACTGCTGCTGTTCTTCCGCCGATAGCGGTGGCTGCCCTGCCCGCTGCAACTGATCCTGCTTGATCGTCAGCAGCACGTTCGCCGCCTGCTCCCCGCCCATCACACTGATCCGCGCGTTGGGCCACATCCACAGGAAACGCGGATTGAACGCCCGCCCGCACATGCCGTAATTGCCCGCGCCGAACGATCCGCCGATGATCACCGTGAGTTTAGGCACGTTGGCATTGGAAACCGCGTGTACCAGCTTCGCGCCGTCCTTAGCAATCCCGCCCGATTCGTATTCTTTGCCCACCATGAATCCGGTGATGTTCTGCAAAAACAGCAGCGGAATCCCCCGCGCGGTACACAACTCCACGAAATGCGCGCCCTTGAGCGACGATTCGCTGAACAATACGCCATTGTTTGCCACGATCCCCACCGGATAGCCCTCGATCCGCGCGAAGCCGCAGACCAGCGTTGTGCCGTAGAGCGCCTTAAACTCGCGGAATCGGCTGCCATCCACCAGACGGGCGATCACCTCGCGCACGTCGTAAGATTCGCGGAAACTGCGCGGCAAAATGCCGTACAACTCCTGCGGATCGTAGATCGGCGCTTCTGGCGTGCTCACCTCCAGCGTGACCCGCTTGCGGGTATTCAGCGTCGCCACAATGCCGCGACACAACTCCAGCGCATGATCGTCGTCCTGCGCAAGATGATCCGCCACGCCGGAATGGCGCGTATGCACCTCCGCGCCGCCTAACTCCTCCGCGCTGACATCCTCACCCGTCGCCGCCTTGACTAGCGGCGGACCAGCCAGAAAGATCGTGCCTGTGCCCTTGACGATGATAGTCTCATCGCTCATAGCAGGGATATACGCACCGCCCGCCGTACACGATCCCATCACCACCGCGATCTGCGGGATGCCTTTGGCGCTCATCCGTGCTTGGTTGTAGAAGATGCGTCCGAAGTTATCGACGTCGGGAAATACTTCATCTTGCATGGGCAAGAACGCGCCGCCGGAATCGACCAGATAGATGCACGGCAGACTGTTTTCTTCTGCCACCTGCTGCGCCCGCAGATGCTTCTTCACTGTCAGCGGATAGTAAGTGCCACCCTTCACCGTCGCATCATTAGCGATGATTAGGCATTCACGCCCCGACACCCGACCGATCCCTGTGACGATGCCAGCCGAAGGCGTCTCATCTTCGTAAGTTTGCCACGCGGCTAAAGGGGAGAGTTCGAGGAATGGCGATCCCGAATCGAGCAGTTTGTCGATTCGTTCGCGGGCGAATAACTTGCCCTGTTCCGCCTGCCGCTGCCGATATTTCTCACCGCCGCCCTGCCGCACGACTGCTAATCGTTCCCGCAGTTCGCTGACTAACCCGCGCTGAAACTCGGCGTTGCGGCGAAATTCCTCAGCGGCGCTGTCGATCTGTGTTTCAAGAATATCCATAATTTAGTTCGCACTTTTAATGCTAAACAACATTATCGGAGAGGGTAGCGCATCTGGCGAACGAAACCCACCGACGAGCGCCAGTGACGTGATCAAGCCCTCACCGCCTGCCCTCATCCCACAAGCGGGAGAGGGTGATCCGTTTCGGGATTGTGATTACCTGAATTTCCAAGATTAAGGGATGAAGTTCATGATCTACGGATTGAAACGATAAAGCAGAAGAGGTTTTAGCGCTGTTTACGATGCTTCGTGCTGATAGCCGGAGGCTTCTGCCTCCGGTGCTCGATTCGATTAGCTGGCTGTGCGGTAGACCGTAGACCGGAGGTTGAAACCTCCGGCTACAACACTTGGCAAACCCACTGAAGTGGGTTAGAACGCAGAGAATAATATCACCGCCTCCGGTGAGTGTTGCCCCTCGCCTGCACCGTTGCCCCTGTAGTTCCCTCTCTGTAAACGGAGAGGGGTGACGCGCCAGCGTCGGGGTGAGGTAAACTCACCCCCTACAACCACTCGCACCGCGTCCGGTGTGCGTCGCCTTACGCCTGCACCGTTGCCTCTGTAGTCCCCTCTCTGTAAACGGAGAGGGGTGACGCGCCAGCGTCGGGGTGAGGTAACTTCACTGCCTACCGCTGCCACCGCCCGCTTGACTAGTCGGTGGTGGCTGCACTTCCATCATCCGCCTGATCTGTTCCAGTTCCTCAGGTGTTAACTTTAACCGTTCGTCTTTGCCAAATGCCTGCATGAAGGCGATCTTCTGGAAGCTCATGCTGGCGATGTTGAAGATCGGCACATCCACGATGTACGTTCCCACCAGATCGTCGGGGCGGATCAGCAGCAAGCTGATCATCAGAATCCCCACGCCAATCCACTGGGTAGCGCTCAACTGCTCGTGCAGGAACAACACCGCCATGATCAACGCCACCGCTGTTTCTAGAATCCCTAGAAACACCGTCTGCAAACTGCCCAGTTTCTTGATGCCCATGAACATCGTCAGCCGCGAGAGTGCCGTCGTGATGCCGAGCGCGGCAATCGCACCGAATGCTTCTGCCGACTGCGGTATCCACTCCAAGCGGTAAACCAGCCGCGCCATCACCACCACTACCGCCATCGTGGTCAGTACGTACAGGGTGACGGTAGGCGAGGGCATTTCATAGAGCACCCGCTGACTGAGCACGAACGTCCCCGCGAATAGCAGCGCGTTAGCGATCATCAGACCGATGCCCAGCCAATTGATCTGTCCGGTGTGCATACCCGTCAGAAAGCCAATAGCGATGATCGCTAGCATTACCCGCAGCCACGTCCGTTTATTCAGCCGATGACCACCGAGTCGGGAGAGGATTACCACGAAGATCAAGTAGGTAGAGTTGAGCAGTTGTGCCAGCGAAGCGTCAATATGACTCAGACCGTTGTAGTAAAACAGCGATCCGACGCCGTTCACCGTACCGATGATGATACAGCCCATCAAGCCAGCCGGATAGATGTAGATAAAGCGCCGGAAAAACAGCAGATAGACCGTCCACAGGATCGCCGCCGCGATCACCGTGCGCGTTGCCGCCACCGTGAATGGATCGGAGCCGCCTGCATATGCTAGCTTACCGAAGATCGGTGCAAAGCCCAGAAATAAGGGCGAGAGCAGCGCCGCTCCCAACGCCTGCAAGTTGGATCGATCAGGGGTGACCGTGTTTTCTGGATCGCGTGGCAGCATTGGTTGCTTCCTGATTTCACCTTGTTCCCGCCTCACTTGCAGCGGGTTAATTGTGATTGGTAGTAACGATCCTGCCGATTCCCGACTGGATCGACACTAGAGTCCCGCAGGGACTTCGTACGTTCAGCCCGGCGATTCATCCCCGGTATACGATCACACTTATCACGCTCACCCCGTCCCCGAGGGACGCGGCGGAGTGGGCGGCGTTGGTGGCGTCGGCGATGCCGGTGATGCTGGTGACGTCGGCGCATTCGCTGCCGCATTCGGTGCCGGAGTCGTGCTCGGACTATTCTTCGGGCTGGCGTTAGCAGCCGGATTAGTGGCGCTGCTGGCACTGCTGGCATTCTGAGGCGGAGAGGCGCTCTGGGGCGGGTCGGTGCTCGGAGGCTTGCTAGTGCTTACACTGCTCGCTGCGTTCTTCGGACTTCCACTCGCGCTCGGATTGCTGGTTGAGCTGGCAACGCTGCTGACACCGCTGACGCCGCTGACGCCGCTGGACATGACTTTGGAACTGGCGCTCAAATTACCGGTCGGGCTGGGGCTGACGTTCGGCATACCGGGTGCATGCGCTTGCAGCGGCAGATCGATGTAGAAGGTGCTGCCCGGCAGATTCTTCTCGTCGCGCCCTTCGCTTTCCGCCCAGATGCGTCCACCGTGCGCTTCGATGATGCCACGGCAGATCGCCAAGCCCAGCCCCAAGCCACCACCACCGAAGGCAGTCTTGCTGGTCGAATGAAGCTGTGTTTTGTTGGCGGTGTAGAAGCGATCAAAGATGCGCTGCTGATCGTCCTTGTTGATGCCGATGCCAGTATCTTGCACCGTCACCAGCACGTTCGAGGCATTGCTCCGCGAGATCATGTTGATCACGCCGCCGTCGGGCGTGTACTTGATCGCATTGCCGACCACATTGGAGAGTGCCAGACGCAGCAGTTCTGCATCGGAGCGCATATTCACGGGCCACTGCGCCTTATTAAAACTGATCATCAACTTGCGCTGCTTGGCGACCTCGCCATATTCGCTGACCACGCGCTCGGCGATCTCTGCCAGATTGGTCGGACCGAGCGAGAGTTCCACTTTGCCTGATGCCACCCGCGACACCGTGAGAATCTCGTTGATCACGCCGGACATACGCTCGATGGAGCTAACCAGACCGTTGATCACGGTTTGCAGTTCGGGGCTGCTTTCGCGCAGTTGGCGCGAGATCGAAGACTCCTGAATCAGGCGGCTGTAGCCGTACATCAAGGTCAGTGGGGTACGCAGTTCGTGCGCGGTAAGCTGGATGAAGTCGTCTTTGATCTTATCCAGTCGGCGCAGTTCGGCGTTATTCTCCTCCAACTCGCGCAGCTTGTTCTCTAGGCGGCTGACCACTTCCTGATTGTACGCCTCGTAGCCGACGACCAGCGCCTCCACGCCGACGGTTTCCTTTTCACCTCTGAGGTAGCGCTCAACCTGTTTGGGCAGCTTATCGACATCGACGGGCTTGGTCAGATAGCCATTCGCGCCAGCCGCTAATGCCTTCTCGCGTTCGCCCGCCTGACTCAGCGCCGTCAGCGCCACGATGGGAGTCTTGCGGAAGCGGGCATCGGCACGTAAGCGCGTGGTCAACTCTCGCCCTGAAAGGTCGGGCAAGTTGATGTCGGTCAGGATCAAATCCGGCAATTCCTTGATCGCCATGTCGATCCCTTCCAAGCCACGCGACGCCACCACCACCCGATAGCCAGCGAAGGTCAGCGCCCGCTTGACCAGCAATTGACTGCCGGGATCGTCCTCAATGTAGAGAATCTTCGTTTGATCGGTCATGTCAATGCGTCCACGATACTTTGCAGCAAATCTTCATCCATGAAAGATCCTTTTTGCAGCAAGCCGCTGATCTGCCCGCTGAGACGTTCGCGTTCGCGGGTGGTCAGTTCTTTCGCTGTTAGCACGATCACCGGAATGTTGCGCCGCTTCTCATCTGCTTTCAAGGCGTCGATCACCTTAAAGCCATCAATATCAGGCATCATCAGGTCAGTGATCACCAGATCGGGATTGACGCGCTCGATCAGCAGCACGCCCTCCGCGCCGCCGTTCGCCAGATGCACTTCATACTTGCCCTTCGCCTGCAAGATGCGTGTGATCAACCGACCAGCCGCCACGTTATCCTCGATCACCACGATGCGGCGCACCCGCGTTTCCATGTGTTCCAGCGCCGCCAGCAAGCCTTCTTCCGGCACACTGACGCGCTTGCCCACATCGCTCACGTCCACCTGCCGCGCAAACTGATCACCGAGGATCTGCGTCTCGACGGGGAAGGTGTGTCCGGAGCAGTTGATCACTACCACCTCATGTGGCTTGATGATCCCGCGCCGTGCCAGTTTGATCAGTCCGGCAAAAGCAACCGCCGTGGCTGGTTCCACTGATAACCCTTCCGTCTCGGCAAGCATCCGCGTGGCGTTGAATGCTTCCTCGTCAGTGGCATCTTCCATCGCGCCACCGTTCTGTCCTATCAAATCATACAACAGTTCATAGGCACGCCCCGGATTTCCGGTGGAAAGCGTAGCAATGATCGTCTGTGGATTATCGACGGGGGTCGCTACGCGCTGACCATTCTTCCACGCCCGCACCATCGGCGCGCAACCGGAAGATTGCACCACTCCCAGCGCCGGACTGCGATCTAGCAGTCCCAACTGGATCAATTCCTCGAAGCCCTTCGCCACGCCGATTGGTCCCATGCCGCCGCTGACGGACTGAATGAACCAATCCGGCGACTTCCAGTTCAACTGCTGGGCGATCTCGAACGCCATCGTTTTCATGCTCTCGACGGCGGCAACGCTCTTGATCCCTTTGTCGAGGAACAAACCACGACTTTCGGCAAAGCTGGCAGCGACGATCTTCGCCTGATCGTAAGTGCCCGTCACCTTGATCACCTCGCCGCCGTAGATGGCAGCTTCGCGCATCTTTTCACCGGGGACCATGCTGGTCAGGAACGTCCACATCTTGATGCCCGCGCGGGCGGCGAACGCTGAATAAGCAATCGCCACGTTGCCCGTACTGGCGACCACCGCTTCGGTGATCCCCTGTTCGCGCATCACCGAGACCGCCACCGACGCCTGCCGATCCTTGAAGGAAGCGGTAGGTCCTTGCCGCTCATCTTTGATGTACAGGTTCTTCAAGCCCAGTTGCAAACCAAGATTCTTGGCGTGCAGCAGCGGCGTCCAGCCTTCGCCCAGACTAACGATATTCTCGGTATTATAGAGAGGCAGTAGTTCGTGGTAGCGCCACATGCCCGGTTCGCGCCGCAGCATCACGTCTACCCAGCCGCTTTCGCGCAGGGCACGCAGGTCGTATCTGGCTTTGAGGATGTTCTCACCGCAGTTAGGGCAGGCGGGAACAGGCTTGATGAATGGTGTGATATGCCCGCAGTGAACGCATTCCAGATCGATGCGTTTGGTCATGGGCGCTTGTTTCATACTGCTGATTCCAGTCTAAGAATTGCTATGCTTACGTCACATCGTCATAAAACTTTTGAAGGGACGTCTCGTATACACGTACTAGGTAAATTGGGTAGTATTTGTCCTGCATGATTAAGCATCAAAAAGGTCATCAGCACAAAAACATTACCAATTCGCAAATCACTTTTACAGAATCGGTGTTTAGTATATTACTCAACGAGACTCCTTTAAAAGTCTGCAAAGTATAACGGTCTGGAGAGGAAATATGGACCTGTTCGACAAGGTACACAACTATACGCGGGTCAAAGAAGCTAAGGAGTTGGGTCTCTATCCCTTCTTCCAGCCGCTGCAAAATTCGGAAGGCACCACTGCCCAATTTGAAGGGCACGAAGTGATCATGATCGGCTCCAATAACTATCTGGGGCTGACCACCAATCCGCAGGTGCGCCAAGCCGCGATGGATGCCATCGCCAAGTATGGCACAAGCTGCACGGGCAGCCGTTTCCTCAACGGTACGCTAGAACTACACCTCGAATTGGAACGCCGACTCGCCAAGTATCACGGTGCGGAAGCGGCGCTGACCTTCACTACGGGCTATCAGGCGAACGTCGGTACGATCACCGCGCTGGTAGGCAAGGGCGATTACGTGATCGTCGATAAGGAAGACCACGCCAGCATCGTCGATGGCTGCCTGATGTGCTTCGGCGAAATGCGCCGCTTCAGCCATAACGATGTTAGCAGTCTGGAGAATGTCCTCCGGCGCTTACCGGATGACGCGGGCAAGCTGGTGGTTGTTGATGGTGTCTACAGCATGGGCGGCGACATCGCCCCACTGCCGGAGATCGTCGCCATCTGCAAGAAGTACGGCGCACGGATCATGGTCGATGACGCGCACGGCATCGGCGTTACTGGTCCCGGTGGACGCGGCACGGCGGCACACTTCAATCTAGAAGATGAAGTGGATATCATCATGGGCACGTTCAGCAAGAGCTTCGCCTCCGTCGGTGGTTACATCGTCGGTAAGGCGGATGTCCTCCATTACGTGCAGCACAACGCCCGTGCATTGATCTTTAGCGCCAGCCTACCACCCGCCAATGCCGCGACAGTGCTTGCTTGCCTCGACATCATCGAAGCACATCCGGAGATCGTCAACAACCTGTGGGACAACGCCGAGTACATGCGCAAGAGCCTGCGCGAGATGGGCTACGATACCGGCTACAGCAACACGCCGATCATCCCGCTGATCATCCGCGATGAATTCCGCACCGCGCTGGCATGGCGTGCCTTGCTTGATGAAGGTGTCTACACCAATCCTGTCGTGCCGCCGGGTGTGCCGCCGCAGATGAGTCTGTTGCGTACCAGCTACACCGCCACGCACACCAGAGATCATCTGGATCGGGCGCTGGAGATTTTGCAGCGCGTCGGTGAGCGTCTCGATTTGTTCCTGCTCAAGAGCGAACAGGCAACCGCTAGCGAGAACATCGGCTAGTCAGCGGTCAGCCTCCATTCCTAACACTGTACGAGGATCACCAGATGGTGATCCTCGTTTCGTTCAAATAATGATAAATTAAGACGGATTCTTCATAGTCCATACAAATTCGTTATAGCTTAATCTTTGCGTAGTGCAATAATAATGATGATTGTATATAGAATTCTACTTATCCGTTTTGGCATCGTTGAGCGAGACTATTGATCACCAGATTTTTCCAGTCATCGCAACCACAGGTAGTCAATACGCAAAATGAATAGCTGAATGGTCTCTTTGCTGCTCTATGAGGAGACGTGCGACAATGCATAACCAAATCGCATTACCCAATCAGCAACGCACTACCATCCAAGCCCAAACCTCCAATTTACGCGCCGAACTCGAACAACTTCAATATCAGTTTGATGTTTTCTCCGCATTACTCAAGCTAGTAATCATCGTCTGTGCAGGTCTAGCCGCCTTTTACTTCATCCCCTTCGCCCAGCAGCAATCCATTTCCGCCCTGATCATCAGCCTGAGCTTCTTGATGATCACTATCGTTTCCTTCATCTTACTGCGCACCACGACTTTGGCGACTCTAGGTATGAATGCCCGCATCTGGCTGGCGGCGGCGCTGTGGGTGGTCAGCAGCTTCGGACTCTTGCAGCAAACCAATGAGTATCTATTGATCTCCGCACTCGGTGGCACCATCATCGTGGTGCTAGCGATATTTCTCGAAACGCAGCGTGCCGCGCTGGTCTGGGCATTGCTGACGATTCTCGGTTACATCGCTGCCTTAGTGTTACGCCCGCTGATTCAATTCCCCGCCTTCGATCTCGGCGTTGTGCGCGACATCGTGGTTTACTCTATCCCCATCGTTGTCCTGTTCATCTTGGCAACTGTTGGACGGGTAACCACGCAGTACCTACGCGCCAGTTGGCTGCGTGCCGATGCCCGCACCAGACAGCTTGAGCAGCAAGAGAAGCAGCTCCGCGCCATCACCACCGAAGCGCAGGAAGCACGCGCCAGAGCCGAAGAATCAGACCGCGTAAAATCCGCGTTTCTGGCGAGCATGTCCCACGAACTGCGCACCCCCTTGAACGCGGTGATCAACTTCACGCGCTTTGTCTTAGAACAAGATGCCGGACCGACCAACGAGGAGCAGACAGAACTGCTGACCGAGGTCGTCAACAGCGGCAAGCACCTGCTCAACTTGATCAACGATGTGCTCGACATGTCCAAGATCGAAGCGGGTTCACTCAGTCTGTTTATTGAAGATGGCGTTGATCTGAACAACATCTTCGATACCCTCACCGCCACCGCACGCAGTTTGCTAGTAGATAAACCCATCGTCATTAAAACCGAGATCGAGCCGGACTTGCCGACTTTGCGCGGAGATCGCCAGCGCATTTTCCAGATTTTCCTGAACATCCTCGCTAACGCTTGCAAATTCACCGAGCAGGGCGAGATCGTCATCACCGCCAAGCGCAGCGGCGACAAAGTCTTGGTGTCCTTCAAGGATACAGGTCCGGGCATTGCCAACAGCGATCAGGCGCTGGTCTTTTCCGCCTTCAAGCAGACGCAAACCGGATTGCGTGGCAGTGGTGGCACGGGCTTGGGCATGGCAATCTCTAAGAGTCTGGCAGAAGCGCATAAGGGGCAAATCTGGCTGCACAGCGAGTTAGGCAGAGGTTCGACGTTTTTCGTCTCGCTGCCGATCAAAGCCGCCGAATTAGTGCCATCAATCAGCTAACTTGGAAGGTCAAGGAATGATGAACACTGATCCCGTCGTCCTCTACGTGGAAGATAACGCGCAGAGTCGCAAGATCATGGAACTGCTGCTGCAAAAACGTCTGCGCCTGCAGCACGTCACTATTTTCGAGGACAGCGTCGATTTTCTGGCGCGTGTTCAGGCACTTGATCCTAAACCATCGATTATCTTTCTAGACATCCACATGAAGCCGTACAACGGTTTCGAGATGCTAACCATGCTGCGCCGTTTGGAGTGGACGAAGGGCGTGCCTATCGTCGCCCTGACTGCCAGCGTCATGAACGAAGAAGTACAGATGCTGCAAAAAGCGGGCTTCAATGGTTGTCTGGCAAAGCCGATTGACATCGGCAGCTTTTCCGAGACCTTCAGGCGCATCTTAGGAGGGGAAATCATTTGGCGAATCGTCAATGTGTAATGCCATTTCTAGTTCCTCGGCTGTAGAGCCGGAGCGACGCAGCTTGAATGCTGCCACTTCTTCGAGAAGGAGAAAATGTCATGCTCTTAAAGGATAAACAAATCTTTATTGTGGAAGATAATCCACCCAATCGTGTCGTCTTTCAGATGGCGCTGGTGCGTCACGGGGCGACCGTCGAATTTGAGCGATCTGGCTACCACACCATCTATCACCTCAAGCAGCTCCCGCGCATCGATCTGATCATTCTGGATTTGATGCTGGCAGATAGCATCTCTGGCTTCGAGGTCTTTGCTGAAATTCGCGCCCTGCCTGCCCACCGCAAGACGCCGATTCTGGCGGTTTCCGCGATGGACGCGGCGACGGCAATCCCCAGAGCCAAACTGATGGGTTTTTCCGGGTTTATCCCCAAACCAATCAACATGAACACCTTCGCCCAACAGTTAGTCAGGGTGATGGATGGCGGGACAATCTGGGATGTCGGACAGCAGGTCAACAGCTATTGAGATTTACCTGTCGGCAGTAGGAACGGGTAAACGGAGAGGGAGGACGTAATAACTGACCATGAGTGCAAAACACGCGTTGGTGATTGACGATAATTCGACCAATGTGCGGATTCTGGTGCAAATGCTCGCCAAACAGGGCATCAGCAGCACCGAAATCAGCAAATCCGTGACGCTGGAAAGCGTCTTACCGACTCTCGATCAGGTGGATATTGTCTTCCTCGATCTAGAAATGCCGGGGCTGGATGGTTTTGCCGCCAAAGAACTGATCCGGTCGCATTTGGGCGATATTCCTATCGTCGCTTATACCGTACACATCAGCGAGATGAACAGCGTACAGCAGCGCGGTTTCGATGGCTTCCTGCCCAAGCCGCTGGACAATACACGCTTCCCCGATCAGGTGGCAAGGCTGTTACGCGGCGAGGGAGTCTGGGAGCGAGTCTGAATGCTGACCGACGGAAATGGAGCGAAAATGGAGGAGGCGCGCTGGCAACATCAGAGGTCAACGAGCTAGACGCGCGCCTTCGCCCAATCCGCCATGATCGTAAATACTTCTTCCGGCAAGTGGATGTCAGCCGCCGCTTGACCATCGCTCCACGAGTCCATGCTGCCACCAGCCAGATAGAAAAGGTGATCAGCCGTCGGGAAGGTGCGGATCGACCAATCACTGTGGTCGCTGGAACGCAGTGCCCGCCGGATATTGCCTACGCTTTCTTCCAGCGGCAGCACATCATCGTTTTCGCCCCACAGGCACAGGATCGGGCAGTGTAACTGTGCGTATAGCGGGATCGGATCGAAGCCACCATCACGCCACGCCCCGCGATACTCCCGCTTGATCTCGTCAATGCCGGTATCCAGCAGCCAATCGCCGCCCGTATCTTGCAGCAGAGCGCGCCACTGCGGTTCTTGCTGAAGGCGCGTCAATGCCGCCTCCACCTCCTCCGACCACACCGCACCCGTCAGAAAACTAAATACTAGCTGCCAGAACGATGCCAAAAACTGAAGCTGATCCGGCGTTGCGCCCGCCTGCCGCGAGACGTTCAAGCGGCGCACCAACTCTTGTCGTGTCGGTGCTACGCCCGCTGCTGACAGATTGATGATCCACATCACGTCGGGATACTTGCTTGCCACTAGCAAATCGACCCAGCCGCCGTTGCTCATCCCCCACAAGCCGATCCGCTGCGGATCAACGGCGGGATGCTGCCGCAGAAAACGGAATACGGCATCGGCATCCTCGCTCAACTCATAAATCTGCGAACCGAGCGCCTCGCCGCCGGAACTACCCCGACCACGCTTATCGTAAAGCAGCACCGCGATTCCCCGCTTGACCAGATGCTGCGCGTACAGCCGATAATAATCGCGCTCGTGGACGTTAGCGAGATGGCAGAACAACACCGCCGGATGAGGCGCTGGCGTCAGCGGCTTGAGCAAACAGCCTGCTAAGGTATGCCCTTCCTCCGTCACGATCAGGACTTGTTCCTCGTCATACTCATGCGCTCTACGCCCTATCTGCTGGTGACCGTCACGCTCCAGCAAGATCGCCGACGCTGCTTCTTCCAATCTGATCGTCTCGCCGTGTGCCGTCGTTAGCGCCGTTTCGGAGATCGGCAGCAAGTGGGTCAGTTTCGTACCTTCAGCGTAGAAGTAGATCGCCGTCTCTCCCGATCCCTTGCGTGTGAGCAGCAGCCGACGTCCCGCCTCGAATTCATAAACGCCGATGCAGCGCACGTACAACTGATCTAGAGCAGTCATAAACATCTCCCTGCCAAACTGAACCAACCTCTACCCTGTCGATGCATCGCTCTCTTCCACGAGGCGCAGCATCGGGGCGTCAGCAAGCAAGCTTCACCATTATAGTGATCAGCCCCTGCCATCCGGTTACAACTAAATTGTGGTCTTTTTCAAAAATTCGTCTTAAATTTCTTTCATAAACCCCTTGCAATCTACAGAGATCGCAGTACACTGATCTGCATGTTCGCTAATATCCCTTTCTCTCCGCGTCGTGAGCGCCGTCCCCGTACCACCAGCCATAGTCTGGGCGGGCGCTTCATGCTGTAGGGAATTAACGAACCCGAATCAACAGTAAAGCCCCTCAGACCTGTATAGGCTGGGGGGTTTTTATTTGCCTAAAGCTCAACGTCCGATTGCTGAGTGAGGAGAAAAGATAAGTGACCGATCAACTTGCAGAACTACGAACAGATACCGCCATCGCGCCCTTGCCCGACGCCAACAAGGTCTATAACGTCGGTGTCTATGGCGCGACTGGCTACAGCGGTCAGGTGCTGATGAGCCTGCTCAAGAAGCACCCCAACACGCGGATCGTGTTCGCCACCTCGGAGAGTTCCAAAGAGAGCATCGACGGCTTGGAACTGGTGCCAGTGGCAGAGGCGCCACTCGCCAGCGCCGATGTCGTCTTTCTGGCGCTGCCGCACGGGGTCGCCGGACAAGTCGCCGCGCAAGCGGTGGAGCAAGGCGTCCACGTCATCGACCTCTCGGCTGACTTGCGGCTGGATACGCCCGAACTCTACAAGCAAGTCTACAAGCATGATCATCCAGCCCCTCATCTCCTCCCCGCTCCCTTTGGTTTACCTGAATTCAACCGCCACAAACTTTACAACGCGCAGTACATCGCCAACCCCGGCTGTCATGTGACGACGGTGCTGCTGGCACTCTATCCGCTGGCGAAGAATGGCGCACTGACCGCTGATCCGATCATCGCGGATACCAAGACGGGCATCTCCGGTGCGGGCAAGGCGCTCAAATTGGAATCGATGTTCGCGGAAGTTTACGGCGATGTCCGCCCCTACAACGCCGGACGGCAGCACCGCCACGTACCGGAGATCGAGCAAGAACTGCACAAGCTGCAAACCGATGTCGGGCAATTGATCTTCGTGCCGCATATCGTCCCCGTTGATGTCGGGTTGCTGGCGACGGTCTACGCTCACGTCAAGCCCGGTTGGGATAAGCAGCGCATCCAGCAGGCGTTCGAGGCTGCCTACGCCGATGAACCGCTGGTCACGCTACTGCCACAGGGCAAAGCGGCACAGATGAAGCAAGCGGTGCACAAGAATAATGCTATCGTCGCGGTCACAGAGATGGTCGGCAACACCGTGATCATCACCTCGGCGCTGGATAACCTGCGCAAAGGTGCAGCGAGTCAGGCGCTGCAGAACTTCAACGCCATGATGGGACTGCCAGAAACGACGGGATTGCTCTAAAGACTATAGATAAGGGGTAAACGCGCCAGATGAAGATGTACACCGCCAACGCCCTCGCCACTGATCGAATACGGGGCGTCGAAGAACTGACCGCTAACTCGTGGCCCGCCCTGAATACACTGGTCTATGATGGCTGGCTGCTGCGTTTCGCCCGCAACTATACGCGCCGCGCCAATTCCATCAGCGCCCTGTACGCCTCCTCGCTGGATATTGAGGATAAGCTGACATACTGCGAAGCGGCTTACAGCGCCCGCCAGCAGCCGACTCTGTTCAAGCTGACCTCTGCTTGCCAGCCCGCTGATCTCGACTCCATCTTGGAAGATCGCGGCTATGCGGTCTCCGGTCCGAGCATGGTCATGACGCATGCCGATCTCTCGACCATCCCCGCGCCAGATCATCAGGATGTGCAGCTTCTTGCCGAAGCCACGCCCGCCTGGATCGACGCCTACATGACCATGAACGAGATCGCGCCGCAGCATCTCGCTACCATGCGCGATCTGCTGGCGCAAATCCGGCTGCCCAAAGCCTTCGCCTTCGTGCTCAACGATGGCGTTCCGGTGGCACTTGGGTTGGCGGTGGTCGAGCGTGAATATGTCGGCTTCTACGACATCGTGGTGGATGCACAGCAGCGCGGACGCGGTTGGGGTCGCCAACTGATGTTGAATCTGCTCCACTTCGCCAAAGAGCACGGCGCAACCAGAGCTTACTTGCAGGTGCTAGGAGACAACTCTCGCGCGGTGCGTCTGTACAGCGGACTCGGCTTCGTGCCAACTTACGATTACTGGTATCGAACGAAAGATTTCACACAATGACCTCTGTTTTGAAAATTGGCGGCAATCAGTTAGACGATCCGGCGTTCATCGCGGGCATGGCGCAGATCGTGGCGCGGATGCCGGATCTACCCGTGATCGTGCATGGCGGCGGCAAAGGCATCAAGTCGCTGCAAGAGAAGTTAGGCATCGAACCGCGCTATGTCGATGGCTTGCGCGTCACCGACGCCGCCACAATGGAAGTGGTGGCGATGGTGCTGGTCGGGCAGGCGAATATCTCGCTGGTGGCAGCGCTGATCAAAGCGGGAGTGCAGGCGCAGGGCTTCAACGGCGCGGATCGCTGGCTGTTGCGCGGCAAGAAGTTTCAGCATCCCGGTGCCGATCTGGAGCGCGTGGGCGAAGTCGCGGCAGTGAACACCACTGTCTTGAAAGAAGCGCTTGGCGCTAAAGTCGTCCCCGTGATCGCGCCCGTGCTCTTAGGCGAAGATGGCGGCTTCTTCAACGCCAACGCGGATCGGGCGGCGGGTGCGGTGGCAGCGGCACTCAACGCGGATCAAGTCACCTTCCTGACCGATGTCCCCGGCGTCTTGAAGGATGGCAGTGTGATCACCGAGATCAGCCGCAGCGACGTACAGCGCCTGATCAGCGACGGCGTGATCACGGGTGGCATGGCGGTCAAACTGAATGCCGCGCTCGATGCGCTTTCCGCAGGCGTCGGCAAAGCGCAGATCACGAATCTAGAAGGGTTAGCGCAGAACAGCGGCACGCTAGTTCTAGCATAAACCACTATTTCAGCTCAGGGCGTTAGTCCTGAACTATCGAGCACTAAAGAATTATCCGTCGCCGACCTGATCCCCTCTCTGTAAACGGAGAGGGGTGACGCGAAGCGACGGGGTGAGGTAAAGCAGAACGACGACGCAGAACGACGCAAAACGTCGGTAAGCACAAACAGAGGATCGCCGTATTCAGTGATCTAGTTCTGAACTGCGGACAACACAGGTAACAACCGCCGCCGACCCGATCCCCTCTCTGTTAACGGAGAGGGGTGGCGCGAAGCGACGGGGTGAGGTAAATCGAGGAGGAGAACAGACAATGACAGCAGATACCACCGAATTGACCGCCGCCGCGATCATGGCGGGCGAAAAGCAGCACATCATGCAGACCTACAAACGTGCCCCCGTCGTGCTGACGCATGGCGATGGCGTGAAGGTTTGGGATGCGGATGGCAAAGAGTATCTGGATTTCATGGCGGGCATCGCGGTCAACGCGCTCGGTCACGCCGATGCGGGCATGGCGGAAGTGATCGCCTCGCAATCACGCAAGCTGATCCACACCAGCAATCTTTATTTCACCGCGCCGCAGGTCGAACTGGCGACCAAGCTCACTGCTAACAGCTTCGCGGATAAGGCGTTCTTCACCAACTCCGGCACGGAAGCGAACGAAGGCGCGATCAAGATCGCCCGCAAGTACGCTAGAGTGACGCACCCCGATCAGCGGAAAACGGGACTGGTTTGCTTCGAGCATGCCTTTCACGGACGCACCATGGGAGCACTTTCGCTGACGCCGAAGGAGCACTATCAAGCGCCCTTCCGCCCGCTGCTCGATGGCGTCACGGTGGCGCCGTTCAACGACATCGCCGCGCTGGATCAGTACATCACCGGGGAAACCTGCGCCGTGTTCATCGAACCCGTGCAGGGCGAAGGTGGCATCCACCCCGCGTCACCCGAATTTCTGGCGGCGCTGCGCAAACGCTGCGATCAGGTGGGCGCGCTGCTGGTCTTTGACGAAGTGCAGTGTGGACTCGGACGCACGGGCGCGCTGTGGGCGCACACCATCGGCGGCGTCGAGCCGGACATCATGACATTGGCGAAACCGCTGGCAGGTGGCTTGCCCATCGGCGCGATCCTGATGACCGACAAAGTAGCGGCGGTGATGTCTTACGGCGATCACGGTACCACCTTCGCGGGCGGTCCGCTGGTCTGCGCAGTGGCGAACCACGTCTTTGATCGCATCAACGATCCTAAATTCCTCTCCAACGTGACAGAAGTCGGCGGCTACCTGACGGAGCAGTTGGAGGAACTTAATAGTCCGCACATCAAAGAAGTTCGCGGGCGGGGCTTGATGATCGGTGTGGAACTGGACACTGAAGTCGAGACAATCGTCAAGCAGGGCGCGGATAAGGGACTGCTGTTGGTCGGCGCGGGCGTAAATGTGCTCCGCCTCGTACCGCCGTTGATCCTTGAAAAGCCACACGTTGACGCGCTGATCGAACGGTTGACGGGTATTTTCACGCACTTGTAAAAAACGTCGGTAACTTCTATCGTATATCCGTGTTCATTATGTCGCAACTGTAGCTTGCATCGCAGCACGGAATATCACAATGCCAATCAAGCAAGAAGTTCAGGCAGATGGCAGGCTGATGTACTGGGAAATTGCCGATCCTTGGTCGATGGATGACCTGATCCCGAAGATCGATGCAGTCAACCAGTTCATCAATGAGTCTAGCGAACCGATCTACTCCTTTGTCGATCTGCGGCAGGCGAAGGAGTTACCGCGAGGCATTGCGTCGATACACAAGATTAGGCATTGGAACTGGAGTCCGCAGGCGGGCGCAGAAGTGATCCTCGTGATCAGTTCTGCCGCCGTCAAAGCCATGATCCAGTTATTGTTCCGGCTAGCGCGTTCACAACGTGCCGTCATTTTCGATGATTATGCTGCGGCGTGGGACTACACCCAGCAGCTATTACAACAGGGTTCAGCACAACAGGAAAATAAGGCAGGTTCATAGTGGGTCAACAATTCAACAAAGTCATCCTTGCCTACAGCGGCGGTTTAGACACTTCGGTGATCGTCCCATGGCTGATCGAGACATACGATGTCGAGGTCATCTGCTTCACCGCTGATCTGGGGCAGGAAGAAGAACTTACCGGACTGGACGAGAAGGCGAAGAAAAGCGGAGCTAGCAAGCTGATCGTCCGCGATCTACGCCACGAATTCCTCACCGACTTCATCTTCCCGACCATGCGTGCTGGCGCGATCTACGAGCGCGAATATCTGCTCGGCACATCGTTCGCCCGTCCGTTGATCGCGCTGCACATGGTCGATGTGGCGGAGCGCGAAGGCGCTGATGCCGTCGCGCATGGCTGCACGGGCAAGGGTAACGATCAGGTGCGCTTCGAGGTGTCGGTGATGGCGCTCAATCCTAAGCTCGGCATCATCGCGCCTTGGCGTGACGATAAGTGGTTCATCCGCAGCCGTGAGGATGCGGTGGAATACGCCGAAGAACGCGGCATCCCCGTCTCCGCCACCCTCAAATCGATCTACAGCCGTGATCGCAACCTGTTCCACATGAGTCACGAAGGCGGTCCGCTGGAGAATCCGTGGAACAAGCCTGAAGAATCCATGTTCACGCTGACCAAGAGTCCGCAGGCAGCGCCTGACGAAGCCGAGTCGATCATCATCAGCTTCAAGGAAGGCTATCCCGTCGCGCTGAACGATGAAGAACTGGAACCGCTGGATCTGTTCACCCGCTTAAACAAACTGGGCAGTAAGCACGGCATCGGGCGCGTCGATCTGGTGGAAAATCGGCTGGTCGGCATGAAGTCGCGCGGCGTCTATGAAACTCCCGGTGGCACGATCCTCTACAAGGCGCATCAATCGCTGGAAAGCATCTGCCTCGATAAAGCCACGCTGCATCAGAAGCAAGTGCTGGCGATCAAGTATGCCGAACTGGTCTACAACGGTCAGTGGTTCTGCACCCTGCGCGAGGCGCTCGATTCCTTCGTGGATGTCACGCAGCGCAACGTCACCGGCGATGTCCGCCTCGAACTGTACAAGGGCAACGTCACGCTGACGGGTCGCCGTTCGCCCTTCAGCCTCTACCGCGAAGATTACGCCTCCTTCGGTCAGATGGATATCTACAACCAGCAGGACGCCGAAGGCTTCATCCACCTGTTCGGGCTGCCCAACAAAGTGGAAGCGCTGCTGGCGCTTGATGGAGGCAATCCGAGCAAGTATCGTCAGGTCGATTTCGACAAGTTCAAGCGCGACTAATCGTGGTCGGCTAGAGACGAGTCGAACTAAATAGTTACTTAACTCACCCCTAACCCCGTCCGTTGACGGAGGGGAATCTAGTTTCTCAAATTTCCCTCTCCGTTGACGGAGAGGGGTTAGGGGTGAGGTTCTTCTACGAGGTACGCGAAACTCCATGATCGAGATGACCACCAAAATTGAAGTTAGTGATTCGATTGCTTCTGTAGCCGGATTTCAGGTCGCGGGGATCGACGCGGGATTGCGTAAGCAGCCCGCCCCTGATCTCGCCCTGATCGTGATGGAGGCTGCGGGAGCAGCGGCGGGCGTATTCACCAGCAACAAAGTGCAAGCCGCCCCCGTGATCTTGGATCGGGCGCTGCTGGCGGATCATCCGGAGCGAATCCGCGCCGTGCTGATCAATGCCGCCTGCGCCAATGCCTGCACAGGCGAACCCGGCATGGAGAACGCCCGCAGCACCCAGAAATGGGTGGCGGAAATGCTTGGCTGCCAAGCGGACGAGGTGCTGGTTATGTCTACGGGCGTGATCGGCGTGCAGCTACCGATTGAGAAGATGCGCGCTGGCATCCCCGTCGCGGCGCAATCGCTCTCCGCCACCAACTGGGCGGTTGCAGCACGCGCGATCATGACGACGGACACCAAGCCGAAATCCGCCAGCGTCATTGCCGATGGCTACAGCATCGCAGGGATCGCCAAAGGCGCGGGCATGATCGCCCCCAACATGGCGACTCTCCTCAGCACCGTTGTCACCGATGCGGTGATCGCTCCGGCGCTGTTGCAAAAGGCGCTGCTGGAAGCGGTGGAGGTCAGCTTCAACCGCGTGGTCATCGATGGCGACATGAGCACCAACGATACCCTCTTGGCGCTTGCCAGCGGACGCAGCGGCACGGCAATCAACGAGAGCAACTATCCGCAGTTCGTCGCCTCGCTCACCGCCGTCTGTGAGAATCTCGCCCGCAAGATCGTTGCCGATGGCGAAGGCGTCACCCGCTTCATCACCATCCATGTGAAGAACGCCGCCACTAGCGCCGACGCCCGCTTGATCGCCAATACCATCGCCACCTCGCCGCTGGTCAAAACAGCTTTCTACGGTGGCGACGCCAATTGGGGACGAATCCTCGCTGCCGCGGGACGATCCGGCGTGGACATCGATCAGTGGAAAGCCTCGCTGTGGTACGACGAACTGCAACTGGTGTCGAATGGGCTGCCGCTGAATTATGACGACGCTCGCGCCAATGCTCTTGCCGCGCAGCCAGAAGTCACCGTCACTCTTGACGTGAACATGGGCAGCGCCGATGCCATCGTCTGGACCTGCGATCTCAGCCACGACTATGTCAGCATCAACGGGCATTACCGGACGTAGCGCACCCTCACCTCTTATCCTCTCCCGCTGGCGGGGAAGCCCTCATCCTAAATCCTTCTCCCTCAAGGAGAAGGACTTAATCCTCCTCTTGTCTTTTCCCTCTCCTTGGGGGAGAGGGGCTAGGGGTGAGGGCAAAAAGCAACCCATCCCGCGTCCTCCCGACTACACGAATCACCCTCTCCCGCAAGCGGGAGCGGACGATCAACCTCGCCACTAATGATCACTTTGGGTTATTAACGCACACGGGAAGTCAAAGGGGTTACTCGAATCACCCTCTCCCGCTTGCGGGATGAGGGCGGGGGTGAGGGTCTTCTCTCAAACCAAAATCGTCATCTCACAAACTATTTTCAAACGCTTTTGCCTGTTTTGCCTGATACCTTGCCTGCTAATTCACGCTCAAATCACTAATTTTAGAACCTACCTAAATCACCCAAAGTTTGAATCTAACTTTCCCCTACTCCTCATCACTCGTTACTCGTTACCTGCTTCTTCCTCCTCCTGCTCCCGCCAATCCGCACCACACTCCTGACAGCGCCACACGTTCCAGTCTTCCACGTACATCAGCGCACCGTCGCAGTCGGGGCAGGTTACCTCGATCTGATCCTTGACCCACGCGAAGTACGCCTCGATCTCCTCCAGTTTCTTCTTCGCTTTGCGCTTGCCCAGTCGCTCGATCAGCCACTTGTGCGGCTCTTTCTTGCCCTTGCTGTTGTTGCAGCCATCCGCGCCGTAGCACAAGGGCAGCATATTCATCGCCACCGTACCCGGACAATCAGGATGCGACAGCGGCAGCCAGTGATCTTGCGACAGCGTGTGCCACAACCCCGGCGGACGCCCGCACACCGCGCAGGTGTTGCCCCAGTAATCCAGTGCCTGTGCCCAATCATCAGCCGTGTACGTGTTCGGCAGTGCCTTGCGCCGTGCCCGATAGCGCACGTAGGGTAGTTCCTTGCGCGGCTTGGAGATCGGCGCATCAGCGATCACACGCTCTCGCCACAGCGCCTTGCCGATCCCGCGCAGCCAGCCGAACGGACTGCGTAACGACAAGCCTGAACGTGCTTCGGCGGATTGATCTTGCGTGGGGTTCTGCATACGCATAATTCCGAATGCCTCAACCGTTCGGTAAGATTTCTTGGCGGCGGCGAGCGATATAAGCCTCTAATTCTTCCTGAATCGCTAGATCAAGCGGTGGTTGCTCGTAATTCGCCAGCGTATCCTGCGCGATCTTGTAGGCACGATCCGCCGCCGTCAGCGATCCCGACTGCTCCCAGTTGCCGTAGTTCTGCCAATCACTGAGCAGTGGACGGTAGAATTCGCTGCGGTAGCGCTCCATCGTATGCCCGACGCCGAAGAAATGTCCACCGGGACCCACTTCATCAATGGCATCCAGTGCCAGCGTCGAATCATCAATGGTGATGCCGCGCATGAAGCCTTCCAGCAGTTGCAGCACTTCCACGTCGATGATGAACTTCTCGTAGCCAGCGATCAAGCCTGCGTCCAGCCAGCCAGCGGCGTGCAGCACGTAATTAGCGTGACCGAGCATCACGGGCCACATCGCGTTCATCGATTCCCAACCAGCTTGGGCGTCAGGCGCTTTGGAATTGGCGACGTTACTGGCGCGATAGGGCAGGTGATAGCGCCGTGCCAACTGACCACCGATCAGCGTTGCCCATGCCCCTTCTGGCGTAGCGAAGGCGGGCGATCCGCTTTGCATATCGACGTTGCTGGTGAACGCGCCATAAACCACCGGATTACCGGGATTGAGGATTTGCGTGTAGGCGATGCCAAACAGTGCTTCCGCGTTCTGCTGCGCGATTGCGCCCGCCAGCGTGATCGGAGCCATCGCGCCCGCCAGCGTGAATGGCGTGATGCTGACCGCTTGCCCCGCCTCAATGTAGCGCGTCATGCCGTCGATCATCGGCGTGTCGAAACGCAGCGGACTATTCGAGTTGATGATCGTCAGCGTCACCGGAAATTGACGAATCTGCTCGTGACCGCCGTGAACGATTGCCGCCATCTCCACCGCGTCATGCGCGTGGTTGTAGCCGAGCGCCGAGGGCATGATGCACTTATCGGCGTACAAGTGTTGCGCGTAATAGGTATCGAGGTGGCGCGTCGCTTCGTGGTGATCCTGATTCTCGCAGATGAAGCCGCCGATGTTGTGGATCACGCCGAAGCTCTGCGACAGCTTGATGAAGTTGACCAGATCGGCGTAAGTGCCGTTGCGCCGTCCGCGCTTGATGTCCAGCGAATAGCCCGGACCGCTGACCGAGGCGAAGATCATGTAATCGCCGCCCATGATCGTGTGGTGCGCTGGATTGCGGGCGTGCAGCGTGAATTGGCTCGGCGCGGTCTTGATCTTGTCGAGGATCAAGCCGCGATCCACGCGCACGCGCTTGTTCGAGCGATCCACCTTTGCGCCTGCCTGCTCCCAGATGTCCAAGCCGCGCGGCGAGAGGAACTCGATCCCTGTGTTTTCCAGAATTTGAAATGACGCGGCTTCGATCTTCTCTAACTGCTCCGGCGAGAGTGGATCAACGGGCGGCAGAGGATTACGCGGCTGGCGGAATCCGCCTGTGACTGCGGAAGTGGTGGTTGTACGTCCGGTGCGGCGGCGTGGTGTTGCCATAAGAGTCTGCGAATTTATGCTTACGTGCGATAAGTTGGGAAAACGCTTGTATTATCCAACATTCGCGCGTGCTTGCAAACTTTGGTGCTTAACAATTCATTGTGAATCCCTCCAATCTGCGATTCTCTGCTGAACCAAAGTGGCATCGTGATGATCGAGCTGTATCTGCAAGGCACGCTCCGACGATAGGATCGCTCCCTCAATATCGCCAAGATCGTGATACAAGAAGGCAGCTTTAGCGTATTTTTCAAACGCATCGGGGCAGGCTTTCAAACAGGCGGCAATGTCTGCTTGTGCGGCGTCGAGATCGCCAGCGATCCGCTGTAAATTACTTCTCTCCGCATAAGCAATGTAGGAATCGCTATCTAGCTCTAGAGTCTTATCGAAATCGGCTCTAGCAAGCTGCTGCTCCCCTGACCGGAAATAAGCGATGCCACGATACAGGTAGAAATCTGATTGCTGTGCATCCAGTTCGATAGCGGTTGTGCTATCTGCAATCGACTGGGCGAAATTCTGTATATAGCGATAGACTTTTGCGCGATAGTAGTAGGCACAAGCATCTTGGGGATTTAGTTCTATCGCTTTGTTGCAATCCTCAAGCGCACCAACAGCATCTCTTGTATTGAGTTTGCAATACCCTCGTGAGTAATAAACATTAGCACTGGAATTTCCATGCTGAATTGCTGCGCTGAAATCAGAAATGGCATGACTCAATAGGGAATCATCATCAAGTTGCATTCGGGACATACCACGTATGTAGTATGCGAGACCGAGTGTTTCCGAGTCTGTTTCTGCCTGAAGAACTAGGTCGATATCACTTATGGCGTTTGCATAATCGTTGTTAGCCAGAAAAGTCAGCGCGCGATGCGCTCGGGACTTATTATTCTGAGGATTCAGGCGGATTGCTTCAGTTAAGTCTGTTAGCGCTAATACATACTCATCTTGTTTTAAGCGGATTGTGCCTCGATTAAAGTAGAGCCAGACCGATTGAAACCCATATCGCTCTGCCTCATTATAGTAGTTCAGCGCAGTAGGAAATTGCTCAAGGCGTCCAAACAATGCACCTAACTGATAGAAGTAGATAGCGACGAACTCTCGATTGATTTCTAATCCGCGTTGAATGTTTGCCTCACCCAATTTTTGATCGCCTGCAAGCCGCAGGACATCACCAAGACCTGCGAAAGCAAGCGCAAGCTGCGGTTCAGAAGGATTTAGCTCAATAACCTGATTAAAATCCTCTGCTGCTTTGACCAGTTTCCGTTGCATCCTATAGGCACGCCCACGTTCATAAAATATGGTTACACTATCCGCTGCTAATGCTACGGCTTTGCTAAAGTCTGCAATTGCCCCTTCCCAATCCATTAGTTGTCGGCGAACATCACCGCGATTAACGAATTGATAGGCACTGGCTGAGTCGAGCGCAATCGCTTTATCGAGTTCAGCCAACGCTGCCACTCGATCCATTTGCAGCTGGAACATCGCTTTGCCGCGCGCCGCAGACGCAGTTGCTGAATTTGGATTCAATTCAAGTGCTCGATTCGCATCTGCCAACGAAGCTGGATATTTCCCGATTGCTCCGTTGGCTACAGCACGCAGAGTGTAAGCAGTGCCGTTGCGTGGGTCTTTTTTGATCGCTACATCAAATTCCTTTATCGCCTCAGCAACTTTGCCTTTCCTGAGCAGTTCCAACCCTGATTTCAACGCGAGAACTTCTCGTGTTGAACGAAATCCTCTGAGAAATTGGTCTATAAAGACACCTAGTGGTTGGAACATCGTAACCTTCCGCTATTTCCCTGCCAATTACCTAGCATACTGATAAAATTGTGACGCGCTTTCAACAATATCGTTTTTACAATTGGCACTCATTGAGGTGAGCACAATTATGCCGAAATATTTCATTGGTGTGGATGTCAGCACCACCGCCTCCAAAGCCCTAGTGATCGACGAGCAGGGGAACGTGGTTGCCGTCGCCAGCAACTCGCACGATCTCTCGACGCCGCGCCCGTTGTGGTCGGAACAAGACCCCGATCAGTGGTGGCAGGCGGCGAGTAAATCGCTGCGTGAGGTCTTGCAGAAAGTATCGCCGGATGACATCGTAGCCGTCGGGCTGACCGGACAGATGCACGGCTTGACCACATTAGATCGCGGCGGCAAGCCGATCCGTCCCGCGATCCTGTGGAACGATGGACGCAGCGGACCGCAGTGCGACTCGATCACGGCGAAGGTGGGCGAACACAAGCTCTACCAGATCATCGGCAGCCGCTTACTCGCTGGCTTCACTGCGCCAAAGATCGTCTGGCTGCGCGAGAACGAGCCGGAGTCCTACAGTCAGATCGCGCACATTCTGCTACCTAAAGATTACGTGCGCTACAAGATGACTGGCGCTTACGTCTGCGACGTAGCAGATGGATCAGGCATCGCGTTGATGGACATCGGCAAGCGTCAGTGGTCAGATGAAATGCTGGCAGCGACGGAAATCCCCCGCAAGTGGCTGCCTGATCTCTGCGAATCGACGGATATTTCCGGCTACATCAACGAAGAGGGATCGAAAGCGACGGGCTTGAAGGTCGGTACGCCAGTGGTTGGCGGCGCAGGCGATCAGCCAGCGGCGGGTGTTGGTAACGGCATCGTCGGCGCGAATCAGGTCAGTTTGACAGTCGGCACAAGTGGTGTCGCCTTTGCCTTTGCCGAAGTCTATAATCCTGAGCCTGAGGGACGCTTACATCATTTCTGCCATACACCCGGTGCGTGGTTCTACATGGGCGTGATGTTAAGTGCGGCGGGCGGATTGCGTTGGCTGCATGATGAACTTGCGCCCAAGAGCAGCTATGACGAACTGAATGAGATGGCAAGCTCTGTACCGCGCGGATCGCTAGGTTTGATCTTTGCGCCTTATCTGACGGGTGAGCGCAATCCTCACCCCGATCCGCTGGCGCGTGGTGCGTTCGTCGGTCTGACGCTGCGGCACGGACTGCCGCAGATGGTACGCGCGGTGATGGAGGGCGTGGCGTTCGGGATGCGCGATCAGGTGGAACTGCTCCGCACGCAGGGTGTCCATCCGACCTCGGCAGTGGTCAGCGGAGGCGCGGCGAACAGTCCGGTCTGGCGGCAGTTGATCACCGATATTATGGGCATTCCGCTGTACACCGTGAACACGCAGGAAGGATCAGCCTTCGGCGCGGCGATCATGGCAGCAGTAGGCGGCGGCGTGTACAAGGATTGCAAGGCAGCCAGCGCCGTCATGGTGCGCAAGGTAGATGAGTTCCAACCGAATCCCGAAGGTGTGGCGGAATACGAACGCCTATACCCAATCTTTAGAGAGGTCTATCCGGCGCTGAAGAGTACCTTCACCGCGCTGGCGAAGTTTGAATCCTAACAACCGGAGTAACGAGTGACGATCCACTACCGCACTCCACTCATCACTCGTTACTCATTACTTATTGATTGACTTGTTTTAATTCGACAACGTACCATCGCAGGGAAACACTCATGAATTTCCAGAGCCTGAAGGGGCAAACGCTCGGACAGTACGAACTGCGCGAGATCGTCGGTGTAGGCGGCATGGGCGCGGTCTATCTCGGTTGGCAGCCTAACCTCAGCCGCAACGTCGCGGTCAAGGTGCTGTTGACGCATCTGGTTAACGAAGAAGGCTACATCGAGCGCTTCAACCGCGAAGCGCAGATCGCTGCCGCGCTAGAGCATCCTCACATCATCCCCATCATCGACTTTGGCACGCAGCGGGGCATCAATTACGTGGTCATGCGCCTGCTGCGCGGTGGTACGTTAGGCGAGCGCGTGCGCCAGCGGCAGGAGAGCGCCTCGCAACTCCTCTCGCTCGGTGAGATCGCCGACCTGCTGAGGCAGATCGGCAGTGCGCTCGATTATGCCCACAGTCAGGGCGTGATCCACCGCGACATCAAGCCGAGCAACATCATGTTTGATGATCAAGGCACGGCGTTTCTGGTCGATTTCGGCATTGCCCGACCACTTGGAGCCGCCAACGTCCTGACCGCACCCGGCACCTCGATGGGTACGGTTGCTTACATGGCTCCTGAACAGTGGCGCGGTGATGAACTGACGCCCGCCATCGATCAGTACGCGATGGGCTTGGTACTGTACACGCTGCTGACGGGGCGTCCGGCATTCGAGGTGTCCGCTAACACCTCGTTCGCCCTGATGAACAAACATCTGAACGAGATGCCCATCCCCGTCCACGAAATCCGTGAGGATATTGCGCCGGAAGTCTCGGCGTTGGTCGAACGATCCATCGCCAAACGCCCGACAGATCGCTTCCCCACGATGGCGGAGATGTCGCGCACATTTGATCGCGCTGTTCGCGGATCAGGTGGCGCACCGACAGGCTTCTTCACCTTCTCGCTGCCCAAGAAACCCTACATGGCGATGATGCCGCCATCGGGGATGGCAACGCCGACCCCCGCGATGCCCGCACCGGAAATGGGATCAGAAGCGGCGGCTAAAGCTGATGCCAACGAGGACACGGCGCGTGGCATGGATATGACCAATCCAGCTTTTGCCGCAGCGGCACAGGCGCAAGCGTACAAGCCACAGCCGCCGCGATCCACCACTTCATCACCGTCACCGTCACCTACCATTGCGCAGCACAAAGACCCCGATTTACGCACCGACGCCATCTACACCATCCCCAAGCGACGTAGCAATCGCGGTCCGCTGATCGCCGTAGCGGTGATCCTTGCGCTGATCGCGGTGGGGAGCATTGCCCTCTTGCTGATCACGCAGCAGAATCAGCGTGCAGCGGAAGCGCAGGCGACGGCAGACTCGCAGACGCTGGTGGCAGCATTAGCAGGGACGCAGCAAGCTGCCACGGTGACGATGGCATTTGTTAACGATGTCGGTACGCAAGCGGCGGAAACCATGCTGGCGGCATCATGGACGGCTACTAGCACCCCGACCAATACGCCGACGTTCACTTTCACACCATCGGCTACGCCGACCAATACCCTGACGCCATCGATCACGCTAACGCCGACGATCAACGTCCCTGCCACGCAGACGGCAGTTGCCAATAAGACGGAGACGCGGCAAGCGATCCTGATTTTCGGTCAGACGCAGACGGCGACGCTGTGGACGCAGACACCTTCTCCAACCTTCACCGCCAGCCCCACACCGACAATCAATGTGGTCGGCACGCGGCTGTCGCAAACGCGCACCGCCGCGTCGTGGACGAAAACGCCGACGCCGACGAACACGCCTACCGATACGCGCACGCCATCGCCCACCAACACACCGACGTTCACCCGTACACCAACATCCACGCGCACACCGACGCCTGCTCCCACACGCACACCAGTACCAACGCTGGTTGGTATTCGCGGTGGTGGTTTAGGTATTGTTGCCTTCACCGCCGAACAAAGCGATAGCGTTGCCGATGTGCTGGTCTATAACTCGCAGGGACAGCTCTTAGAGAATCTGACCAACACGGAGGAGCATTACAACGGCAGTCCCAACATCTCGCCGGATGGCACGCAGGTCGCTTTCCAATCCAACCGCGATGGCAACTGGGAAATCTACCTGATCAATATCGACGGCAGCGGACTCACCAATCTGACGAAAGATGCGGGCGACGATTTCCGCCCAACGTGGTCGCCGGATGGCAGCAAAATCCTGTTCTTCTCCACACGCACAGGCAAGAATCAGATACGGATCATGAATCCTGATGGCAGTAATCAAAGCCAGATTCGCACCTTCGATGGGGCGGATAATCTCGCCTTTGCGTGGTCGCCGGATGCACAACAGATCGTCTTCCAATCCAACGTCAGTGGTTGGTTCCGGCTCTACACCGTCGATATTAACGGCGGCGAACCCGTCCAAATCACCGATAACACTGACTACAATGTCTACAATGCGGACTGGTCACCTGATGGTACTAAATTCGTCTACGAATCCGAAAGCGGCGGCGATCTGGATATCTGGGTGATCAACATTGACGGTACTGGCGCACGCAATATATCACGGCGTCCCGGTCTGGATCTGTCGCCGAATTGGTCGCCCGACGGTAAGGCGATTATCTTTGGTTCGGGGCGCAGTGGACGTTTGCAGATCTACACCATGAACGCCGATGGTTCGCGTCAAGCGATCTTCGCCCGCACCCAGACCGCCGACGGACGCTTCGTCATCTCGTGGCGCTAGTCGCAGGGAATAACCGTCGTTATGCGAATCCCCTCTCTGTAAACGGAGAGGGGTGGCGAAGCCGGGGTGAGGTAAAGTATCCGCAACTCAGCTTACGCAACACACCAGCAGATAGCATAGGATCGCTCTCGATGACCACAACTTCTACTCACAGCACCGTCCTGATCGTCGGTGGTGGCGGCATGGGACTCTCCAGCGCGTGGCGCGTGGCAAAACGCGGTGTTGATGTCCGCGTGCTGGAACAATTCCCCTTCTTGCACAAGCGCGGCAGTTCACACACCGAACACCGAATCATCCGCCGCACCTATAACGATGACATCTACTCGCGCTTGATGGTCGCCGCCTACGATTACTGGTCGGAATTGGAACAGGACAGTGGACAAAAGTTGAAGTATCTGATCGGCGGCGTGGATTTCGGTCCCGCGGACGATCCCACACTCACCGATCTGATCCGCGTCAGCAAAGAGATCGGCATCCCGCTGGATGTGCTCACTCCCGCCGAGGCGAAGAAACGCTTCCCGCAGTTCAATCTGCCCGATAACTTTCTGCTCACCTTCTGCCCCGAAAATGGTTTCCTCGCCGTCGATGACTGCATGAAGGCGAAGCTGGATCAGGCGCGGCGCTATGGCGCGATCTTGCAGGATGAGGAGCAAGTACTGGAGATCATCCCCCGCGATCACGGTGCGGAGGTACGCACGGACAAGGCGACCTACACTTGCGACAAACTGATCGTCACCGCTGGTCCTTACGTCAATAACCTGATGCAGCAAATGGGGCTAGACTTCGGCTACACCATCGAACTCAATCAGGCACACTGGTTCGAGGTCAAGCATCCAGAGCTGTTTGTGCCGGGTACGTTCCCCGTTTTCATCGTGCGCTACGATGCCAGCAGTATCGGCGGCATGTACGGCTTCCCTACATTCCGCAATCCCGGCATCAAGGTCAGTATTCACCACTCCAACAACTACATCGACATCAAGGATTACGATCTGCAACCACGCGAAAACACCACTGAGCGCGTGCTAGAGTTCGTGCGCGAGTTCATCCCCGATGTCACGGGTAAGGTCTTGAATCTCGGCGCGTGCCCTTACGACTTCCCCACCGATGAACACTTCACTATCTCGCTGCATCCGCGCCACAAAGACATTGCTATGGCGAACATGGCGGGGCATGGCTACAAGTTCGCCTCGGTGGTGGGCGAAATCCTCGCGCAGTTGGCACTAGACGGCAAATCCAGCTTCGATCTGACAGGCTTCGATGTCAACCGCTTCTTCGACCCCGGCGTGCCGCATCGTCCGGCGATCCACGTCGATATTATGCGCCCCAAGAGTTAGTTCCTAAGTTCAACTGACTCCGGCTTTCGCGGCACTCTCTATACCTGATCCCTCGTCACCGCGAGGGATTTTCTTTTCCCCTGCAAAGGTGATCTTTAACCGCATTCCATATGCTTTCTGTAACTTAAGTTATCGTGAAATTTATGACAGACTGATTCAGCGGATATTTTGCCTCTCTTTTGATCACTAACCATTGAGAAATGGAGTACAAAATGGAACATGTCCCCGGCGAGAACCCGACCAGACCCAATCAACTGCTCGGCGTTCTATTAATCGTGATTGGTGGCTTATTTTTGTTCAGCCAGCTATTCGGCTTTAGCCTGTGGCGCGTGGCATGGCCCTTCTTCATCCTGATTCCGGGCATCGTGCTGGTGCTCTTAGGATTGGCGCTCGGCACAAGCGGCTTGATCCTGACCATCGTCGGCATGATCGTGGCGGTCACGGGCTTGATCTTGGGCTATCAGTCGATCACTGGCAACTGGGCAAGTTGGTCATACCTGTGGTCCTTGATCGCTCCGACGGCGGTGGGTCTGGCGTTGATGCTGCACGGCTACGTGACGCACCAGCCGCGCCTGATCGAAAGCGGGCGACGGGTGTCCGTCGTTGGCTTGGTCATCCTCGTCATCGGCTGGGTGTTTTTTGAACTTCTACTCGGCTTGAATGGCTTCGGCAATCCGGCACTAGTACGCACCTTTGGACCACTGCTGCTGATCGCCTTCGGCATCTACCTGCTGTGGCGGCGCAACCAAACACTACAACATTGAACCAAGTATTTAGCACCGTGTAGATGTGTGTTCGCTGTGGCACGTTTAAGGCTGCGGGACGCCTCTACGCAAGCAATTTGACTAGGAGGAAAACATGTCTGCGATTGCTCCGACTCCCTCACATCATCAGCGGTCATGGTTCTGGCCCCTGATCCTGATCGGCGTCGGCTTAATCTGGCTGCTCCGTAATCTGGAGATCATTTCATCCGCCAATATCCTTGTACTGCTGCGGCTGTGGCCCCTGCTGCTGATCGCGGCTGGCATCAATGTGCTGGTAGCGCATCGCAATCCCCAATGGGGCTTGTGGATCGGCGCGGGGACGGTGGTTATCGCCGTCGCTATCATGGTCGTCGCCCCTAGCTTCGGCATCGGCAAATTGGAGACGACTACCGACCAGTATGCCGAACCGCTTGGCGCTGCCACCTCTGCCGATGTCACGCTGGAACTAGGCGCGGGCACAACGGTGGTGCAGGCGCTCGCCGACTCGAATCAACTGATCACTGCTGACATTACGCACGTTGATGAAGTCTACTTCAGTGCATCCGGCTCGACTAGCAAATCGGTGCGCCTGAGCAACAACACCACGTCGACCAGCTTCTTCGTCACCGATTGGGCGTCGGATTTCTCGGTACTGCGCTGGAATATCGGTCTGACGACAGCGATCCCGCTCAGTCTGAAGATCAATGGTGGCGTTGGTGATTCAACCTTCGATCTCTCCGGCGTCAAGCTGACCGGGCTGAACTTCCGCAGCGGCGTAGGCAACAGCCGATTACTGCTGCCAGCAGCGGAAGAAAGCTATTCGGTGACCGCCGATGGTGGCGTTGGTGATACGGAGATCGTGCTGCGTTCCGGCGCGGCGCTGAACCTCCAGATCACGGGCGGCGTCGGCAGCTTCGATCTGGTCGTGCCGCCTGACGTGGCGCTGCGTCTCGAAGTGACCAGCGATCTGGGCAAGGTGAGCGTGCCTAACACTTATGTGCGCGTCAGTGGCGACGGCGATCATGATGGCATCTGGACGACGCCTAATTTCGACACCGCCACGCACAAAGTTTACGTATCCTTCAAAGGTGGACTCGGCAGTCTGACGGTTCACTAGCTTAACTGGAGTTTCGGATCGGGAGTTGAGGACGGCGGTGGCGATCTTCCCTGCCCCTGCCGTCAACACCACATAACCCTTAGAACAACAGTCAGTCGCTTCTCCGTTAATGGAGAGGCGACTGAGGGCGAGGTAAATCTATCCGAAACTCGGTTTAGTTTAGCCAATCGGCTCCTCGTTGAGGTGAAAGAAAATCCAGTGGTGGTGGTAGGACGCTTCCCCTCTACCGTCACTGGGTTTTCTGTTGCCGTTTACCCTCACCACAGCAGATCGAGCGGAGATTTGCTAAACTCTGGCGCACCATATCCATTAGTTCAATGAATAGATGTACACGAATCGAGGCTACGGGTCAATGTCTGCTATCGAGTATCCCTCTCTACTTGTCTCCACAGAATGGCTTGCCGAACATCTCCATGATTCCAAAGTACGCATCGTCGATATTCGCGGGCATGTAATCCCCGCCAGTGAGCCGCTGCCGCACTACTACAATCACCGCGCGGATTACGATCAGTGCCATATCCCCGGAGCGGTGTTCATCGATTGGGTACACGAGATCACCGATCCCGACGATCCGCGACATGCACAGATCGCCAAACCGGAGCGCTTCGCCGCCGTGATGAGCCGCATCGGGATCGCGCCGGACACCTATGTGGTCGCCTATGATGATGCCAACGGCATGTTCGCCGCGCGTTTGTGGTGGTCGCTGAATTATTACGGGCATAGCAGCGTGGCAGTGCTTAACGGTGGCTGGAACAAGTGGCTGGCGGAGAATCGCCCCGTAACGGCGGAAGTACCAAAGTTCGCGCCGACCAGCTTCCACGCCAAACCTGATCCCGCGCTGCGGCGCACAGGCGCTGAGGTGCTGGCGAACTTATATCAGGATAGCAGCAAACTGCTTGACTTCCGCTCCAAAGAGGAGTTCGACGGTAAATCCTCACGCGCTAAACGGCTGGGGCACATCCCCGGTGCGGTCAACACACCGCGCAGCGATTTCAATAATCCCGATAGCACACTACTCTCGCCTGAAGTGCTACGGCAGAAGTTCGCGGAAGCTGGCGTGACCGCCGACTCAGCGGAAGTGATCACCTATTGCAATGGCGGCGTTTCTGGCAGCTTCGGTTTACTGGCACTGCGTGTAGCGGGAATCAATAACGGGGCACTGTACGATGGCTCGTGGAAGGATTGGGGTAACGACGACTCCAAACCCATCGAATGATCGCTGATCAGCGGGCTGGTGACTACTTCTTCATCGTCGGCTGTTCGCGTTCCGGCACGACGCTGCTCAGTGTGCTGCTGGATCGCCACTCGCGGCTGTGTGTTACACCGGAAACCGCCTTCTTCGATGAAATCGCGCCGCAGCTTGCCGCGATCAGTGATGAGCGATCCTTGCTGCGGCTACTGCGCCAGTGGCGACGCTTGCCTGAACTTCACCTCGAACCAGAATCCGTACTCCAGCACCTTGCCCAACAACATCGCCAGCCGACGGCGGGCAAGCTATTGGCAAGCCTTCTCGACCTCTACGCACACGGGCAAGGCAAACAGCGAGGTGGTGAGAAAACGCCACAGCATCTGGCGCACGTAGCCACGATAACGCGCTGCTTTCCTAACGCCAAGTTCATCTGTCTACTGCGCGATGGTCGTGAGGTGGCACTGTCGCTGCGGGCGATGCCGTGGTGGGGATCCTCGGATTTGCAGGCTGCGGCTAATCACTGGAAGCTGTGCTTGCGCCAGATGGAATCCTGTGTGCAGCAGTATCCAGCGCAATTTCAGGTGATCAAGTTTGAGGAGTTGGTGTCGCAGCCAGAAGCGACACTCACCACCGTGATGGACTATCTCGGTGAGCGCTTTGAGCCGGATCAACTGCGAACCGATCTGCCTAGCGGCGTAGTCTTGGAGCGATCACGCGAATGGAAGGGGCAGGCGCTAGAGCCAGTGGACGCCACACGGATCAGTGGACGGCGTGAGAAGGCAAGCACAGCCGAGATCGCCTTCCTCGAGCAGGCATTGAGCGACGATTTGAGGCGCTACGGCTATCTCCCCTGATACATTCTCAGCAAACGATCACCGGATGCTGATCACGCGCTGATCCGCTGCCTAACGCCTTGACTGAATGCCACAAAGCATCTGCCCCACAACAACAAGCGCCAACCGGATCACTCCGCCTCGCGCCGATCAAACTGCGTCTAGCGAGGATTTGCGTGGCATCTGGTTTCATTCCGGTGCTATAGCGTCGGTTTCACTTTACAAGCGAAAACGAAGAAGCCGGACTTGATGTTCCGGCTTCTTTCGATTCTGGAAGTGCGTTACAAATGCTAGTGCTGATCAGCGACAGGCAGATGAATGGTCACCTGTGTGCCCTTGCCCCACGCCGTTTCCAATTGGATGTCGCCGCGATGAATCTGGATCGTGCCTTTGGCAATAGCTAACCCTAAGCCCAAGCCTTGCTGTTCCTGCTTGATGCGGTTCGACTGCACCATCGGCTGAAAGACGCTGTGTTCGTCCTTATCTTGAATACCTCGACCCTCGTCGCGGATCACGATGCAGATATTGTTCCCCACATGTTCCGCCGTCAGACACACCGTCTGCCCTACCTGACTGAAGTTTGCAGCATTGCGCAGCACTTCATAGAGTCCCGCCACCAACGGCGCAGGTACGGCGACTACCCGCAGTCCATGTGGCAGATCGATCTGCACATCCAGCGTCACTTGCTTGGTTTCAAAATCAAGCTGTGCCATCTGGATTGTCTTGTCGAGCAGTGTTCTGACATCGAAGGGATGTCCGACATTGTGGAATTGTAGGCGCAGGTGTCCGTTCAGGATGTCGGCATAGCGCAGCGTCTGCTCCATCATGCGGTTAAGCCGACGGATGCCGACGCGCATGATGTTCATGCTGAACTGTACTTCTTCCACGTGGATCGGCTCTTCCTCATTGGCGGGGGCGACTGCCGCTTCCAGAATATCGAACGCACCGAGTACAGTAGTCAGCGGAGTACGCAGTTCGTGCGAAAGCACCTCAATAATGTGCTGACGAGCACGGTTGAGCTGCTCCTCCGCATAGCGACGGAACACCTCGGCGCGGCGTAGCTTGTTGCGAACCACTACCACGAGTCGATGCGGATCGAACGGTTTGACCAGATACTCATCAACACCACGTTCGTGCGCGGCGTTCATGAATTCCGACGAACCAAAGGCAGTCAGGAAGATGAAGGGGATCGGTCCGATGTCGGGCATCAGGCGGACGGCATCGAGTAAGCCGTAGCCATCCATGCGCGGCATCTTGATATCGCTGACGATAATGTCTGGTCGGCATCTGCCCGACTCCAGCATTTCCAGCGCTTCCCGCCCATCGCCAGCGGTGACTACCACGAATTTTTCCAGCTTGAGCATCAACTCGATGCCCTTGCGTAAATCACGCTCGTCTTCAACAACAAGCACGGTCTGCGGCTTCTCGGCAAAGTCGAGATCATCATAAAGGTTTTCGGTCATGATCGGCGGCAACTGCTGCATAAATAGACTCAAGAACAACTAAAAGACGTAAAGAGCATTGCTAAATATGATAGTATGTTTTGAGTCTGATTAATATCCGGTGACAGATTTTTGACGATTTTTTCAGGAATCGCTAGCAATTGGTCTACCCTTGAGCAGAAAATACATTGACAGCGATCACATGGCGCTTGACCTACGCTGATTTCCTGACGCTTTATAAAGGCTCGTTGTAGCGGTATGATACCCTGCTGCATTCCGCCCAACAGAAAACGAATCTGGTAGCAGTTGGGGTGGAGAGCCTAGCGGAGATTTGAGGAGAGTAAGCGGCAGATGAGTTCATTACGCGGACGGACACGCGATAGTAGTTGGCAGTGGATGTTGATCGGGTTGGTCTTGGGACTCGGTTGCTCTGGCGTCTTGTGCGTTGGCACGTACGCGCTCAATTTCTGGACGTTGAACATCCCCGGTGTGGCACAGAATCCAACGATTGCGGCATCACCGGAAACGATCATCATCACGGCGACGCCTGAACCCGTCACACCGACGGAACCTGTCGCTGACACCGAGACGCCCTCGCAGCCATCTGCGACTGTTCCGGGCAGCCAGAGTGGAGTGCCGACGGCAACACCGTATCTGGTGCAGCCGACGGCAATTGGCAGTCAACCGACCACCAGCGCCATCACGATTCAAAGTACCCCATCAGGCACACAGATTGTCGCGCCGACGCCGCTGCCCACCATTGATGGCGCAACCGCTGGCACTGGCTTACCGGATATCGGCACCAGTACCGCTGGTGGCGCGAGCACGACCTCACTGTCTTCGATCACTACACAGTTGATCGATCTGCCGTCCAGCCCCTTCAAGATGGGCACTACGCTAACCGAAACGACGCGGGCATTACAAGACTGCGCGGATCGAGATAAGGCGACTAACTGCGATCCGGCTTACGTACAGGACTCATTCCCTGAGCATGACGTGGCGATCAACGCTTTCGCTATTGAAAAATACGAAGTAACGACGGAACAGTTCGTCGCCTTCCTTAACTCGCTTGGTCCCAACAGCCACAAGAGCGCTTGTGGCGGTACACTGTGCGCAGCGACCACCACCGAGAAGCAGTTCAGCCAGATCAGTTTCGACGGCGTAACCTATAAAGTCTCTAACCCGCTGTTCAATCTGCGCCCGATCACCTACGTCTCGTGGTATGGTGCAGATGCTTACTGCCGTGCGATTAGCCGCCGCTTGCCGACAGAAGCGGAGTGGGAATACGCCGCACGCGGTCCCAACGGCAACATCTATCCGTGGGGAAATTTCTGGGATCCCGAAGGGAAATTGGCGTTGACCTCGCGCCCGACGCAGCAGAACGGCGCGAATGATGTCAATTCTTATCCCAGCGGCGCGACGCCGACGGGCATCTTCAATATGTCGGGCAATGTTTCCGAGTGGGTCTCCGACTGGTACGATGCCAATGCCTATGCCAACACGCCAGCCAACGCCATCGATCCCAAGGGTCCGGCGAGTGGTACTGCCAAAGTGACGCGCGGCGGCGATTGGTCAACGATTCCGCTGTTCGCACGCGCAGTGCACCGCCGCGAAGTGCCGCCGGAGAGCTTGGAGCCGAATCTAGGCTTCCGCTGTGCCGCCGATACGACTGGATTGACTGGCTCGAATAACAATCCGACTTCGTTACCCTCTGGCACCAATCCGTAAGTGCGATCTGCGGCTATAATCTGTTCTAAGAGGTTATGGCATCTCGAACAGACTATAGGAGCACTTTGTGACTGCGACAAACGCACCTTCAAAAGATGGGACGGCATTGGATACACTCGCCGTCAACACGATTCGCTTTCTGGCGGTGGATGCCGTCCAGAAGGCGAACTCCGGTCACCCCGGACTGCCGCTGGGCGCTGCCCCGATGGCATATGCACTATGGACGCGCTTCCTCAAACATAATCCCCACAACCCGCACTGGGCGAACCGTGACCGATTTGTGCTTTCTGCCGGACATGGCTCGATGCTGCTGTATGCGCTGCTGCATCTGACGGGCTACGAGCTATCTCTCGATGAGATCAAAAACTTCCGTCAGTATGGCAGTGAAACGCCGGGGCATCCTGAGTACGGTGATACACCCGGTGTGGAAACGACCACCGGACCGTTGGGACAGGGCATCGGCAACGCTGTTGGTATGGCATGGGCAGAAACTTTCCTTGCTGCCACCTTCAACCGTCCCGATCACAAGATCATCGATCACTATACCTACGTGATCGTAGGCGATGGCGACTTGATGGAAGGAGTTGCCAGCGAAGCTGCCTCGTTAGCTGGACATCTCAAATTGGGCAAGCTGATCGTCTTTTACGACGATAATAAAGTGATGCTCTCCAACGATACGGCGGCGGCATTCAGCGAGAATGTGATGCTGCGCTTCGAGGCTTACGGCTGGCAGACGCTGCACGTCGCCAACGGTAACGATCTCAAGGCGATCAGCGATGCGATCAAGCAGGCGCAGGCGGAACCTAACCGCCCGACTCTGATCGATGTCCGTACCGTGATCGGCTACGGCAGCCCCAACAAGCAAGGTACCTCAAAAGCGCACGGTGAACCGCTAGGTGCGGAAGAAGTCAAGTTGACCAAGCAAGCACTCGGCTGGCAGGTGGAAGAACCATTCTTCATCCCCGGCGAGGCGCTGGAACACTTCCGCGAGGCAATTGACAACGGCGCGAAGTGGGAGGCTGACTGGCAAGCCACCTACGACGCATGGAAGAAGGCATACCCCGATCTGGCGACGCAGTATGAACTGGCGTTGGCTGGCAAACTGCCTGATGGTTGGGATGCCGATCTGCCCGCGCTGCTGCAACCGGCTGGCAGCAAAGCCGCCGCTACCCGCGACTCCAACGGCGTGGCGCTGAACGCTATTGCCAAGCATATTCCGACGATGATCGGTGGCGATGCAGACCTTTCCGGCTCGACCAAAACGCTGATCACAGGACTGCCTTTATACTCCTCAGCGAACCACACCGCGCGCAACCTGCAATTCGGGGTGCGTGAACACGCCATGGGCGCGATCACCAACGGGTTAGTGCTGCACGGCGGGATCATCAAGCCGTACACCGCTACCTTTATGACCTTCTCCGATTACATGCGCCCACCGATGCGCTTGGCGGCACTGATGAACATCGCCCCGATCTTCATATTCACGCACGACAGCATTGGCGTGGGCGAGGATGGTCCGACGCACCAGCCGATTGAGCAGTTGGCGGCATTACGGGCGATTCCCAATATGACGGTACTGCGCCCTGCCGATCACAACGAAACAGTAGCGGCATGGAAAGTGGCGATGCAGCAAACGCGTCCGACGGTTCTGGTGTTCACCCGCCAGAAACTGCCCGTGTTCGCTCCCGATGGTGTGATGGATGGAGTGGCACGCGGCGCTTACATCAAGGCGGAAGCCGATGGTGGTAAGCCAGCAGCGATCATCATCAGCACTGGCTCGGAAGTTTCGCTGGCAATGGCGGCACGCGAGGAACTTGCCAAACAAGGGATTCAGGTGCGCGTCGTCAGCATGCCCAGCTTCGAGCTGTTCCGACATCAGGATCAAAGTTACCGCGATCAGGTGTTGCCACCCGCGATTCAAGCGCGAGTTGCCATCGAAGCGGCAGTGCCCTTCGGTTGGCACGAGTGGGTCGGCGCGAACGGCAAGATCGTAGGCTTGGAACGCTTCGGCGCATCCGCACCTTATGAGGTGGTCTACGAGAAACTAGGGATCACCACTGCCGCAGCTGTCGACGCGGTCAAGCAACTGCTCGGCAAGTGATCGCCAGAACTGCTACAATGAGTAGCAGTAGCCCTCATCCCCCAACCCCTCGCGGTTAGAAGGGTTGGGGTGAGGGTAATCTCTACTTACCGATCATTGTTGCACAACAGAAGATCATCAGCGGAGAAGCCGATGTGCCTTCGCTGATTTACGAACAATGGAGCCGACAATGAAAATAGTGATCGCTGCTGATCACGCTGGCTATGATCTCAAACAGTCGATCATCGCCTTTCTGAACAAGCAAAATCTCGACGTCAGCGATCTTGGTGTTGATACCGCTGCCGTGCCTGCCGACTATCCCGATGTGGCGGAACGAGTCGCGCAGGCGCTCACAAGCGGTCAAGCGGATCGCGGCGTGATCGTGTGCGGCAGTGGCGTCGGAGTCTCGGTAGCTGCCAACAAATTCAGAGGCATCTACGCGGGATTGTGTCACGATACTTACAGTGCTCATCAGGGCGTTGAGCATGACAATATGAACGTACTCTGCTTAGGTGCGCGGATCGTGGGCATCGAGTTGGCGAGAGAGATCGTGAATAGTTTTTTGAATGCTTCCTTCCAGAAAGAAGATCGTTTCCTCCGCCGCTTCAACAAAGTGCGCGGCTTTGAAGAAGATCAGTTGTAGTAACCATAGGTACGATTAGAACGGATAGCAGTATGCGCGACGTCATCGTCGCCATTGATCTTGAGACCACTGGACTTGACGCCAACACGGCGGAAATCATCGAGATCGGCGCGGTCAAGTTTCAGGGCGAGAACATTTTAGAGACCTTCAGCACGCTGGTTGATCCCGGCACGGCGATTCCAGCGCGGATCACTTCGATCACGGGTATCCGGCAGGAAGACCTGATCGGTGCGCCGAAGCTGCCTGCTGTACTGCCCCGCCTCAACGAATTTGTGGGTGATGCCCTGCTGCTCGGTCATAATGTTGAGTTCGATCTCAAGTTCCTCAACCGCGCTGGCGTGCTCAAATCGCATCGGGCAATTGATACCTATGAACTGGCATCGGTGCTGCTGCCGGGCACACCACGCTATAACCTCAACGCGCTGATGCAAGAACTTCAACTCGAGCCGGAAGGCAGTTATCACCGTGCACTGGCGGACTCGTTTGCCACGGCGCGAGTCTACATGACTCTGTGGCAGCGGCTGCAAGCTGTCCCTGTTGCGCTGCTCCAGGAGATCGTCACCATCACGCAGAATTTGCCGTGGCGTGGTGTACTGCCCTTTCAGGAAGCGCTGGCGATCCGCGCCGCTGAAAACGTCACACTGCCGACGACGGCGACCCTGTTTACCGCTCCCGCGCCAGCCAACCAGCGTCAGAACGCCGATGATCGTCCGAGCGATCCGCTGCCAAGTGCGGATTCTGCGGTGGCTCAGGCGGTCAGCGAGGCGCTGTCCACAGATCGGCATCTGATTCTCGAAATCGATCCAGCTTACGAGCGTTTGGGCGCGGCGTTGAATGGCGTGGCGGCATGGCAGTCAAGCGCAGACGCCGAACCGGAGTCAGAGGATCGCGTTCTGGTGGCGACCAGCAGCGGCGATCTCGGTACGGCAGTTGTGCCTACAGCCGCGACAGCATATTTGAAAGGGCGCGAACATTATCTCTGTCCAGCCCGTGTGCAAACACTGCGTCAGCGGCTGCCGACCAGCGTAGAAGAAGTGCGCGTGCTGGCGAAAATCCTGTGTGCGCTGCATTTGCATGGTGAAGCTGCCGGAGATCGGGATCATGTATCGCTGCGCGGTCCGGCGGAGTACGGCGCGTGGGCACGCTTGAGCGCTCAGGATGAAAACTGCACCATCGAGCGCTGTCAGGCGGAACTTGATGGCATCTGCCCCTTCTTCCACGCGCGGCAAAAAGCGGAAGATGCTCAAACGATTGTGGTCGATCACGGCTTGATGATCGCGGACGCCGAGGCAGGTAGTCCGGTGCTGCCAGATTATTCTCAGGTGATCGTTGACGACGCTCACGCACTGGAAGAAGCGGCGACTCGCAGTTTGCGCTGGCGCGTTGATGCCGATGCGATCAAAATCCGGTTGGCGGATATGGGCACGGGGCAGCGCGGCTTGCTCGGTAATGTGATCAGCAGCCTCAAAGACTCGCTCTCGCCGCAGGTGTTCGAGCAACTGAATCGCTACATCGCTACCGTCGCCAGCACGATCAGCAAAATGGATCATCATGTGGATGCGCTGTTCAAAACGATCTACAGCTTTCTGGAAGGCGGCAATTACCTCAGCAATAGCGAATTTGTGGTCTACACGCGGCTGAGTCAGGCACTGCGCGAAAAGTCAGCATTTGGTCCCGTACACGAAGCTCTGAGTATCCTTGACGATTTCATGGATGGGATCACGATTGCGCTGCACACTATCTCGCGGCAGCTCACTACGCTGCGCAGTAAGTATACGATCAGCGATCTGGAACCGTTGATCAGCGGTACACGAGCGGCGGCACATTATTTGGAGACGCTGCGAAGCGATCTGAAAGCTTGTTTGAACAATCCCCGCGAGAATACTACCTACTGGATCGAATTCTCGCGCGATAACTTTCGCCTGTCGCTGCACGCCGCACCGATCCAGATCGGTGGTTTGATCCGCGAACATTTATGGGAGAGCAAACGCTCGGTGGTGCTGATGGGCAGCACACTACGCACGGGCGGATCGTTCGGCTTCATCCGCGAACGTTTGGGCGCAGCAGAGGATCGCGTTGCCGAGCAAGTGATCAGCAGCACTATTGATTGGCAGCAAACCACTGCCATCTTCTTGCCAACGGATATGCCTGAACCCGCCGAACGTGATAAGTATCAGCGGGCGCTCGAACGCGCGATCATCGAACTTGCCAGCGTGACCAATGGTCGCTTGCTCGGGTTGTTCACCAGCTTTACGCAGCTCCGCCAGTCGGCGCAGAACATCGCCGCGCGTCTGGCATTGGGCGATATTACCGTCTTCGATCAATCCGACGGCACGAGTGAACAGGTGCTGCTGGAAAGTTTCCGCGCGGCTGAGCGTGGCGTTCTCCTCGGCGGACGCCAATTCTGGGATGGCGCAGCCTTCACAGCCGAAGAATTAGCCGCCGTCGTGATCACCCGTTTACCCTTCGCTGTCCCCAGTGATCCACTGGTGGCAGCACGCAGCGAGAGCGCCGACGATTCATTCAACGATTACATGATCCCCGATGCGATCCTGCGTTATCGGCAAGCCTTCAACCGCCTGCCGCATGTCCCGGCTCAGCGGAGTATGTTCGTGATCCTGGATCGGCGCATGACCAGCAAAGATTATGGACGTCTGTTCCTTGAAAGTTTGCCGCCCTGCACGATCATTAAAGCGCCCTTAGCCGATCTGACCGCCGAGAGCAAAGCGTGGTTCGGTTCGCACTAGCGATCTCGATCTATCGCGACTTCCTAGCTGCCCAACAAGCCTCAGAAATCTGCTCGCAGCCTCTTACTAACCCATCGCAAATAGCTATCATGACAGCTATCAGACCGTTGTGTGATAGGTTTTGAGAGTTCTTCGCCACTACTTTATTGTTATATTTTTCTCAAGTCACACCGCAAGTCCGCTGGCGCTGGTCGCCAGTTTGAACGAGTAATGATAGGAAGTACAGCAATGCACGTAGCACAGAATTGGCGCTTGAAGTCACAACGTTATCGTTTGCAGGGTTTGAAGTGCGAGAAGTGCCAACAGGTTACCTTCCCCCCGCGTGAGGAATGCCCGCACTGCCGTGAAACAGAACGTAAAGCCAAGCTTGTCGCTCAGATTGACACGGCAAAGTCCGAAGCATTTGTTGAATTGAACGCAGCGCGTTAGTTCGCTGCGGTATCAGATCACGCTGTAAGTGCGAGTACGGGCGAGGAATTAGCTATGCAAATCTCTCAAAATTGGCGCATGAAAGCACAGCGGTACGCGCTGGTCGGCGAAAAATGCCCCAATTGTGCGCATTATATCTTCCCCCCGCGGGATGTTTGTCCAGCCTGCGAGGCGGAGGCGAAAACGTTGTTTCAATTCAGTGGCAAGGGCGAAGTCTACAGTTTCACCACCATCACCGACGCACCTGCTGGCTTTGAAGAACAGGCTCCTTACGTTCTAGCGATCATCAAGCTGGACGAAGGACCAATGGTCACAGCGCAGATCACCGACTTGGAAGGCGACATTGAGATCGGGATGCGCGTTGAGATGGTGACTCGTAAGCTGCGTACCGAAGGCGCTCAGGGCATGATCGTTTACGGGTATAAGTTCCGTCCTGAGTTGCAAAAGCACTAATTGTTAGTGCCACTCACGCTGAAAATTCAAGCCTCGATATACAACTATCGGGGCTTTTTGTTGTCTATTGCAGAATGAATTTCCGTTGTGGCGCGTTTTGAGTATGCTCAATATGGATAGTTTGAAGCTATCAATACAGGGCGAGGCACGCCCCGCTCCTAACCCCATACGTAAATCAAATCGAAATTGTAGGGGCGGGGCGCTGCCTCGCCCTCCGTTGCTTCCGGGTAATTGATTCGAGGTGATGGCATGGCGCTTCAGTTATACGATACCTACACCCGCAGTCTGCGGGACTTTACACCACTGCATCCGCCGGAGGTAGGACTGTACGCTTGCGGTCCGACGGTCTACGACTATGCCCACATCGGCAACTTACGCACCTACATCTTCGAGGATATCCTGCGACGCGTGCTGGAGTTCAATGGTTACACGGTGCGCCACGTGGTCAACATCACTGATGTCGGGCATCTGACCTCGGACGCGGATACGGGCGAGGATAAGATGGAGAAGGGTGCACGGCGAACTGGCAAAACCGCATGGCAGATCGCCGGGGAATACACTCAGGCATTTATGAACGATCTGCGCCATCTGAATATCCTCGAACCGACGATCTGGAGCAAAGCAACCGATCACATCAGTGAACAGATCGCCATGATCCTGTGCATCGAGGAGCAGGGTTACACCTACCTCACCTCCGATGGAGTCTACTTCGATACCTCCAAGCTGAGTGATTACGGTCATTTAGGGCGCTTGGACATCGATGGACTACGCGCTGGTTCCCGTGTGGATATGGGCGAGAAGCGTAATCCTACCGATTTCGCGCTGTGGAAGTTCAGCCCGCAGGATGCCCGGCGCCAGATGGAATGGGAATCGCCATGGGGCATCGGCTTTCCGGGCTGGCACATCGAATGTTCCGCCATGTCCACCAAGTATCTAGGATCATTCTTCGACATTCACTGCGGCGGTGAAGATCATATCACGGTGCATCACACCAACGAGATCGCGCAGACTGAAGCGTGCTTGGGGACGCATCTGGCGAATTTCTGGATGCACGGCTACTTCCTGCAAATCGATGAAGGCAAGATGTCCAAGTCCAGCGGCGAATTCTTGCGCCTGCAAGTGCTGCTAGATCGCCATATCGATCCATTGGCATACCGCTTCTTCTGCTTGGGTGCACACTATCGCAGCAAGCTGAATTTCACGTGGGAGAGCTTGAACGGCGCGGAGGTGGCGCTCAACAAACTACGGTCAGCCGCCTACGAATGGGGCACTCCTGCTGACACGGTGGACGCTGAATATGTGGCGCGCTTCACGGCAGAGATCAACGACGATCTGAATATGCCACGTGCGCTGGCGTTGATCTGGGAACTGGTCAGAAGCGATCTCACGCCCGCGATCAAAAAGGCGACACTGCTGCAATTTGATCGAGTGCTCGGCTTGGGGTTAGCCGACTGGCAGCCTGCGGTTGTGAACATCCCCGACGAGGTGATGGCATTAGTCCAGCAGCGGCAGCAAGCGCGATCTGAGAAACGCTGGCAGGATGCCGATGCGATCCGTGTCGAGGTTGGCGCACGCGGCTTCGAGATCGAGGACACGGCGCAAGGTCCGCTGGTGCGGTCGAAGATGCGGTGAGGTAAAGACAGACAGATTTCCCAACCTATCCATACGCATTAGACTAATGATCGTGTGGCAGAATTTATGAGACAAATCGACGCTAATTCATTGCCTACGCCGGAAGCTAAAGCAACCCGGCTACACCTGAATGCAAGCAAAAGACGGCTGAAGCCGCCTTCCGTTACGATGACTTTTGTTGATTTGTGTAGGCAGCGAACCAACGCCAGTTTGCTGAAGCCGACTTCAGTCGGGTTTAGGGGTATTTCCCTGTAGCCGGAGTGCTTTAGCCTCCGGTGACCGATTCGCTACCTAACGCTTAACCTTAATGCTATGGGTTTGTAACCCACCCTGTTTTCCCTGCATCACCGCTTCTGCGCGTATTTGACCAGATCAAACTTCTCGTCGCGCATCTGATCCACAGTCAGCGGCTTGGCGTCACGCAGGATGAACTCGATGGCGTCCAGTTCGGTATCGCGCTGCATTCCGGCGGCGGCGAGCAGCTTACCATCTGCCACGTAGAAGGCGAGGAAGTTCTTATCCGCTGGTTTCCCGTAGCGGTAGATGATCTCGTCCCATTTTTCGGCGTGCCCCACATAATCGAAAATGATGTCCCACTGATTCGTCCAGAAAAAGGGGATATGCTGATCGGCGCTATCCGCGTTGCCGAGCATACTCCGTGCCGCGATCATGCCGTGCTGCAAGGCAACCCGCCAATGCTCGATGCGGACTCCATCGGGCGTACCGTTATCGATCCGCGCGATGTCGCCCGCCGCGTAAATGTCGGGATCGCTGGTTTGCAGACTGGCGGAGACGCGCACCGATTTATCTCTATCGTGCAGGCGCAGCCCCGACGATTGCAGGAAATCAGTAGCTGGCTGCACGCCGACGCCCACCAGCACAAAATCGGCTGGCAGCACTTCACCGCTCTTTAGCTCCACGCCAGTGACGCGCCCATCTTCACCTAAGAACCTGTTTACACCTGCGTTGAGCCGAAACTTCACGCCGTTGCGCTCATGTTCTTGCTGGAATGCCTTGCCGATCTCCGCACCGAACAGCCGTTCAAAGGGGATCGCTTCGATGCCCACTACCGTAACCGCGATCCCGCGCCCGCCGAGCAGCGATGCTGCCGCTTCCATAGCGATGAAACTCGCACCGATGATCACCGCCCGCTTTGCGCCTTCCGTCGCCGCGATGATCTGATCGGCATCCGCCAGTGTCCGCAGTGTATACACCCCAGCCAGATCAGTACCGGGGACATCGCGCAGTTGGCGGGGAATACCGCCCGTCGCCAGCAGCAGCTTGTCGTAGCGGATCGGGGCGCTGTTGGCGAGTGTCACCCGCCGCGCCAGCGGATCGATCCCCATAACGGCAGTGTCGAGCAGCAAGCGGATGTCGCGCTCGGCGTACCAGCTTGGATCAGGGCGCAGCGGAATCCATGAAGGCTCCGCTTTACCAGCCAGATAGTCTTTCGATAAGTTCGGGCGATCTACCGGGACGCTAGCGCTCTGGCTGATCATGGTGATCTTGCCGCGATAGCCTTCGCGTCGGAGTTGTTCCGCCGCTGAGTTGCCCGCCGCGCCGCCACCGATGATCACGAAATGGCGCTCATCCGCCGGCTCGGACTTGCCCTGCGGCTCGGACTCGTTATCGGCTTGGAGCGTGACAAAAACGTCGCCATCTTTGATGGTGACAGGATAATGAGCCAGATCGTTGAGCGCAGGTGGTTCTAGGCGCGTACCGGATCGGATGTCGAAGCAGGCGTGATGCCACGGACACATCACCTGATGTCCGCAGAGGACGCCCTCATTCAGCGGTCCGCCGTAATGCGTGCAGTCAGCAGCGACAGCGTGATAATCGCCATCGACGCGGGCGAGTAGGATCGCTGTACCATCCACTTCCAATCTGCGCATCTCACCGTTTTGCAAAAGAGTCGCTGCCGAACCGAGCTTGTGATCAGCCATCGTTCCTCCTGTAAAACCAACCCGATACCATCATTGCACGACGTTGTTTGATCAGGATATAGAAGATATGGGCTAAATCTGGCAATAAAATCTGCGGTTCATTTATTTATTCGCTGTGGCAGCTATTGGTGGATTTCAACTCAAATTTATGTACCCTCAATCGTCAGGCGGAACTCCCGATAGACGCGGGCGAGATCGGCGGGCGTATAGTGAGCATTCAAACCGCTGGGGTTAGGCAATATCCACAGCGCGGATCGCGCTAACGACTGTTCTTGCTTGCCTATCACTGCACGCTGCTGATTAAATGCCAGTCGAAAGGCGCTGATGCCGAGTACCGCCACCACGCGAGGTTGATAACGCTCGACGGTTGCCAGTAAGCGTTGACCACCTGCCGCCAGTTCTTCCGCGCTGAGTTCGGCAGCGGTAGCGGTGGCACGTTCAACTAGATTGGTGATCCCGATGCCGAGCGTCAGTAATTCCCTTTCTTCCTGCGGTTTGAGCAGCCGATCCGTGAAACCAGCGTTGTACAGCGTGCCCCAGAAGCGGTTGCCCGGACGCGCGAAGTGATGTCCACTGTAGCCTGAATACAAGCCCGGATTGATCCCGCAGAACAACACACGCAGGTTCGGGGCAACCAGATCAGGCACAGTCTTGCCCGCAGACGCTAAGAGATCGGCGCGAGACGGTTTGTCTGGTTTAGTCATCGCCTAGCCTCTGCTCTTTCCTGCTGATTTCTAAGGCGATTTCCGGCATCTTCTACCCCACATGAGCATAAGTGTTAGAGAAAAAGCGCCGTAAAACCACTAGCTAAAGCTAGGGGATATAAAGCGCTTTTGCTGGCGTTCTGTGAACTGATGTACTAAAATCAAATGCCAGTCGCGGATCGGCGATCCCCACTGGCTCTTCGACAATAAGGCTGTCAGAGCATGAGCGATTCTATCGTAGTGCGAAAGACCTACAAATACCGCCTGTACCGCTGCGATAAGAAAGATCGAAAGCTGCGCCACCAATTGTTTGTCGCGTCTACAGTGTGGAATCATTTCATCGCGCTTCAGCGGCGCTACTACCGACTGACTGGAAAGTACATAGCGCTTCAAGCGATGAACCGCCACATTCTCAAATTGCGAAAGACAAAGCAGTTTGCCTTGTGGCGCGATCTGCATTCGCAAGTTTGTCAGGATGTATGCCGCCGGGTAGATGACGCCTACCAGCGATTCTTCAAAGGCTTGACAAAAGGTCGTCCGAAGTTCAGGAAAGCCAATAAGTATCGCTCGTATACTTTCCCGCAGTCGGGTTACAAAGTGGCGGGCGCCACGGTTACGATTGACGGGGTGAAGTATAAGTTCGTCAAGCATAGTGAGATCGGTGGGCAAATCAAGACGCTGACCATCAAGCGCGATAGCGTGGGTAGATTGTGGTTGGTCTTTAGCGTGGTGGAGGAACTTCAGATCGAGCAAGCCAGCACGGGTAAAAGCGGCGGTTTTGACTTTGGTTTGAAAAGTTTCCTCACCGACGATGAAGGCAGAAGCTATAGCCATCCTCAATTCTTTGCCCAGTCTATCCGCAAGACCAAGCGCCTGCATCGGCAATGGTCGCGCAAGGTGGAAGGCTCGCAGCGCCAGAAACGGGCACAGCGAGCAGTGGCGATGCACAGCAGTGAGGTAGCTAACAAGCGCCGCGATTTTCACTTCAAACTGGCGCATCAGTTGTGCGCCGAATACAGGGTACTGTACTTTGAGGATTTGAACCTGCAAGGCATGAAGGCGCTGTGGGGACGCAAGGTGAGCGACTTGGGTTTTGCCAATTTCCTCAGCATCTTGGAGTGGGTCGCCTTCAAGCGCGGCAAGCAAGTGATCAAGATTGATCGCTTTGCTCCCACGACGAAGGTTTGTTCTGGTTGTGGTCAAATACACGATCTCTCCTTGCGAGATCGAACACTGGTATGTGCTTGTGGACTAACCATTAACCGTGATCACAACGCTGCTATTAACATCAAACGCAGTGGGGCATCATTGCGCTACCAGAGCGAGCGTAAGACGAAGGTTCGCCTTCGCTCTCGTGTTGACGGTAGAAGCCCCCGCCTTTAGGCAGGGGAGTATGTCACACTGTACCGCCGATTCAGCGAGGGTAATGTGACTGATCAGAAAGTACGGGAAGCGGCTTCTTCTCCACAACAACGGGAAGCGCTCCCGCAAAGCCTATACACCGAAGAATATTTTTTGACCGCCTGCGAGGGCTACGATGAATTTAAGTCCAGCGATGGCGATAACCTCTCGCGGCGCTTGAAGGCAGCGTTTGAACTGGCGAACGTCGAAGCAGGTATGACGGTGCTCGATGTCGGCTGCGGACGCGGCGAGATTTTGCGACACTGCGCCAAATTGGGGGCAAATTCCTATGGCGTAGACTACGCCGTCGTCGCGGTACAGATGTCCAGAGACATCATTGAAGGCACGATGGCTGCGGCGGGCAAGACAGGCGTGGCGCAATCGGATGCCAAGAAACTGCCTTTTGCCAGCGGTTCGTTTGACCGCGTGCTGATGTTCGACGTGGTGGAGCATCTGCATCCGTGGGAACTGAACGAAGCCTTGAAAGAGGTCTACCGCGTGCTCAAGCCGGATGGCAAGTTCATCATCCACACCGCGCCTAATGTGTGGTATGACCGCTTTGCCTATCCGCTGGTTCGCACCTTCCGCACACTGTTGGGGCAGGGGGACAAGTATCCCGCTAACCCGCGCGCCTTTCTGGTAGACGTGAATCAGGATGTTCACGTTAACGAGCAGTCGCTGTGGAGCATGGGACGCTTCCTGAACGGCGCAGGCTTCAAGTCTAAAGTGTGGCTTGATTCGCCGCCGCAAGGTCGTCAGAACCCTTGGGTGATCGATCTGCTGCGTGGTGCGGTGTTCCGGGTGCCGCCATTCCGCTGGTTCTTCGAGCGCGAGGTCTTTGCCGTCGCGTGGAAGGCGAAAGTTTAGGATTAGGCGAGGCTGAGCTGATCTATGCCCATGCGGGATAAGCGCCCTGTAGACGAACTCTCCATTGAAGAATTGGAACGCATCCTTGCTATCCGTAAGCGTGAGGAACGTGCACGTCTATCACAAACGGCACGGATCAAGCGTTACAGCGAGCAGGGGCGCGTACTGCCAGTTGATGCCAATCTGGAGTTTGAGGCAGAAGCGGAGATCATCGAGGGCGACTACGTCGATCAGGATGCCGCGCAAATCGTGGATATTGCCGATCAAACCGATCAAGCGCCCGCGATCAGTGCACCTGCTCTGCCCGCTGCACAGCCTGCTAATGGTGCTGATCTCCCCGTCGAGATCGAGGATAAACCCGTCGCGCCGACTTACTTCGAGGGCGATCCGCGCTTCGAAGATGAGCAGCCCCGCGCCAAACCACAGAAACAGCGTGAGCGCGAAGGAACGAGTCGCGTCCGTCAGCGCGTGGAGACGAAACGGCATCAGCCGCTGCCGCATACCACTGGTAAACTCGGCGCTTCATCCAGTGCCAACGCAGCAAGCGCACCAGTGGTGCTGACTCCGCGTCAGAAGTTGTGGAATCGGGTGCTGCTCGGTGTCGAGATCGCGGCGGTGCTGGGTTTGGTCGGTCTGGGCTTCATCCTCTATCAGAGTGTGATCGCTGTGCAAGAGCAATCCGCGCGGGAGCAGGCAATCGCACAGGCAACTGCCTTCGCCGCTATCGTGCCGCCTACCGCCACGCCGATCATCAACGTGCCAGTAGTGGTACTGCCCGGCGGTCACGTCTATGAGGGCAACGGACAGGGCAGCTTCAACTTCGATGAGATTCCGGCGCAGTTCCGCACGCAGTATGCCAACTACTTATCGCAGTTGCCCGTCGCCCGTCCGACAGCGCAGCCCGAAGGTCCGATCCGCATCCGCATTCCAGCGATCAACGTGGACAGCAATGTAGTTTACGGCGACGATCCAGAAGCGTTGGATCAGGGCGTCGGGCATCACATCGGCAGCGCTAACCCCGGACAGCAAGGCAACATGGTCTTATCGGCGCACAACGACATCGCGGGCGAAATCTTCCGCTATCTGGATCAGCTTCAATCCGGCGATGAAGTGATCGTCAGCACCGTCTCGCGCGATTATGTCTACGTGATTCAGGAGTCGCAGAAGGTCAGCCCCAACGATGTATGGGTGCTAGAAGCACAGGGCACTTCGCAGCGTCTGACGCTGATCTCTTGCTGGCCCTACCGCGTTAACAACAAGCGTATCGTGGTATTCGCCACGCTGCGGGGTTAGAATACCTTGAAGGCTAGTACTGAGTAAAAAGTAACCAGCGGAAAGTAACGAACGAGAAATCAAATTCAGTACAGACTTTCGGCGCTTTGAACTTTATACTTTGCACTTTCGACTCGCTAACTTAACTATCAGTCATCTCAGGAGTTCATCAACGTGACCAAGAAACGCACCCGTAAGCCAAATCTTTCCGAAGAAGCTTTGATGCGCGCACGCGCCGAACTGCGCGGCGAAGCGGAAGCAGTCAGCGCCGCCGAAAGCAACGGCACTGCCAGCGCAGTAGCTTCTACTGCGACCGGAGCAACCAAAGCCCGCCCTGCCGCGCGTCCACTGGCGACCCAATCGCGCCGTGCGCCAACGACAGAAGAATTGCAGCGCGAATATACCTACGTGATCCGCGACCTCCGCAATCTACTGATCCTCTCCGCAGCGATACTGGTAGCCATTCTTGTGATCGCCATTGTGCTGCCGCCAGTTACCGGTTAGTAGGAGAATACACGGCTCGATCCGGCGCTGCTGCCGTTATCAGTATGGTTATCGTTGTTGACTCCGTGTTTCTCAGTCTCGAAACTGACTAAGGTTGTAATTTAGGATGCCATTCACCATTTCCGCCGCCAATGACCTGCTGGTCGAATATGATGCACACCGTTGGGCGCTGCTGCTGCCAAGCGCACCGGCGACGCCAATTGTAGAAGCGGATGCGCAGACCGTGCGTTATGCGTCAGCCTTTGGCATTGCGCGGCGGTTGGGATCGTTGGGTGGGCTGAGACCGGATCAGGTATCGATGGTGGTGGTAGGCTACTCGTCCGAGGATCGTAACTGGCATCTCGGTCTGATGCTGGATGCAGCATTGGCACAGGGACGCGGCGGGCGCTGGTGCGAACTAGCACAGTGGCCCGATGACGAGGAAACCGATGCGGAAACTGCCGGACGCAAGCTCGCCGCCGTGATCGGGCGTCCCTTCCGTCTGGTGACACCGCAATCGCCGCTGGGATCAAGCACCTCGATGCCCGCAGCGCCAGCGTCTGCTTACAGTAACACCAGTGCCGGCGCCAACCTCGGTACTTATACACCAGCGCCGACGCCCGCCATGCCCCCACCTGATTACCAGTTCGGGGAGGTGACGCGTCCTTTACCACCGCAAATCCCTGTTTCGGTGGCTGATACGCCCGTCTCGCCCGCACAGGCTGCTGCGCCGGAACCACCGCTGCAACCACTGCCATTGACTTTTGGTGAGTGGACGGCACAGGAAATTCTCGGCGGGATGCAATGGAGCCGCACCTCGAAATGGCGCAACGATCAGATCGTGCGCGGGCTGTTTTTCTGCGTTCTCGCGCCGATCTTTGCCTATCTTTCCATCGGGGCGCTGGCGACCAATTTCGCCGCCGTGCAGCCGCTGTGGTTGCCGTGGGTGGGCGTGGCGCTGGCGCTGGTTATGCTGCTGATCGGACTTTCATCGTTCTGGGCAATCTGGGGTTCACCGATCACGACCGTTGATCGGCGCATTCAGATGCTCCGGCAGACCAAACGCGGCAGCAAGAAGGTAGTGCAGTCGCCTTTTGAAGGGCTGGAATACGTCTTGGTCAGCCATTCGATCACGCGCCAGCAGCCGATTGACGACCAGTTATTGCTGGCGATCCTCGACGTCTGGGTACACGTCTACTCACCGCGGCGTGGCTTTTTACTGGTGTGCAGTACCGATAACGTGGAAGCGCAGCTCTCCCGCAAGGCGGATTACAGCACGCGGCACGCCCTCAGCCTGCGCGATACCGATTCACTGGCGCATCATGCTGCGCTGCATCTAGCGCAGGATATTGGCATTCCGGCTTACATCGAAGAACGCTAAAGGCGGTTATTATGGCTGGCGCAGAAGAACGCTTACAAGCACTTGGTATCGTACTACCGCAGGTGAGTTCACCAGCAGCACGCTACACCAATTACGTGATCGTCAACGGCTTGCTGTTTGTCTCCGGTAAAGGTCCACTGGGCAGCAACGGAGTCAAGCCCAAGGGCAAACTGGGCAGAGAGTTTTATACACAGCAGGGTTATCAATTCGCGCGTCAGGCAGGCATCGAAGTGCTGGCGGTGGTCAGAGATGCGCTCGGCTCGTTGGATAAAGTTAAGCGAGTGGTTAAAGTGCAGGGCTTCATCAATGCTGATCCTCAATTCGAGGAAGTGCATAAAGTGCTGGATGGCTGCTCCGATCTGCTGATCGAGGTCTTCGGTGAGCAAGGCATTCACGCGCGTTCGGTTATGGGAGCCGCCACCCTGCGCGACAATTTGCCTCTTGTGGTGGATATTATCTTTGAGGTGTGATCGCGACTCACGGTGAACAACAATCACGAAAGCGGGCGTGGCACATGAGACTGATGCGGCTTTCGCTGCTTTTTGCTGGCATTGTGCTAGCCGCCTTATGGATTGTCTGCGCTCAATTTTCTGATAAATTATCCGTTGAGCAAGCCAGCATGGCATTGATCTCCCTCATCCCGTCTATTCTGTTTCTTCCGGGTGCTCACCAATCTGCCTTTCCTATCCACCGCAAAGAAACGCTGCTGTTTGGGACTTTAACCCCTTACGATGTATGGTTTACTTAACGCAGCGGCAAACAGCCTAAAAGTAAACCCATGCAGGCTCTTGCAGGCTCTACTACGCCGTCATCGTAAGCACATTTTCAAAAGTTTCGATGAGATTATTACTTTTCAGGTTTAGAATCATGATTAGGTGAATGCTTGCATAGTTATTCAAAATAAGGAGAACCTATTGAGCATCGTAGTTGTAACCAAATCCGTGCCCGACACGGCGGCGAGAGTCGAGGTCAACGCACAGGGCGCGGTGACATGGGGCGATGCCCCACTCGTGGTCAATCCATGGGATGAGTATTCCGTCACCGAAGCGATCCTCTTGAAGGAAAAGCACAACGTCAAGACGACGGCGCTGGCGGTGGGCGAACCCTCTAACGATGACGCCCTGAAGTGGAGTCTTTCGCTGGGTATAGATGAAGTGGCGCGCGTCTGGGACGACGGCATGAAGGGGCAAGACAGCCTCGGTTATGCCAGCGCCGTTGCTGCCGCCATCCGCAAGATCGGAGATGTCAAACTGGCGATCTTCGGCAAAGAACTGATCGATGTAGGCACCGACGCACACGTCTTCATGACTGCCCGTAAACTGGGCTGGACGGCGCTCGGCTTCGTGTTCAAGATTCGTGCCATCGACTTCGCGGCAGGCACGATCACAGTCGAACGCCTAGTCGAAGAAGGCAAGCAGATCGTCACTGCCAAGCTGCCTGCTGTGATCAGCGTGGTCAAAGACATCAACGAGCCGCGCTCCCCCTCGTTCATCGGTATCCGTAAGGCATCCAAAGCCGCCATCCCCGTGTGGAGCAGCAGCGATCTAGGGATCAGCGCCGCGCCCGCTAAGGCACAGACCACTGCTTATCAGAACTTGGCGGCACGCACCGGATCGGTTGAAGTCATCGAAGGTGCGAACGAGCTGGAAAAAGCGGAGAAGCTGGCGCAAAAGCTGCTTGAGGAGAAGGTGATCTAATGGCTGCGGTATTTGTTTACGTCGATCAATTCGCGGGCAAAGCGCTGCCCGTTTCTTGGGAAGCCTTGGGCGTCGGCAAGCAGATCGCGGGCGCGTTAGGGTTGCCCGTAGTGGCGCTGGTGTTCGGTCAGGGCGTCGATTCCGTCGTGGCAGAAGCGTTTCACTACGGCGCGGATAAAGTGATCAAGGCGGATGACGCCACCTTGAAGGACTATCGTCTTGATCCGTTCGTCGCGCTGCTGGATAAGCTGATCGCGGAACATGCGCCCGCCGTAGTGTTGGCAGGCGCATCCACGCGCGGGCGGGAACTTCTCGCCGCCGCCGCTGCCGATAACGATGCAGGGCTGCTGGCGGATGTTACCGAACTGAGCGTCGATGGCGGCAACCTCAAGGCGACCCGTCCCGCTTACGCTGGCAAAGTTCTGAGCACAGCGGTCAACAGTGGCGCGGTGCAGTTTGCTACTTTGCGCAGTCGTGCCTTCCCTGCTCCAGCAACCGATCCTTCGCGCACAGGTGAGGTGATCACTGCCGCGCCCGCCTTGAGTGAAGATCAGATCGGCACTAAGGTAGAAGGCATCGAGGAAGTTAAAGGCAAAGTCAACCTCACTGACGCTGGCATCATCATCAGCGCCGGACGTGGCGTTGGCAGTGCCGATGGTTTTGCACCAGTACGCGAATTGGCGGAAGTCCTTGGTGGCGCTGTCGGCGCGAGTCGCGCGGCGGTGGATGCGGGCTGGATTCCCTATGAGCATCAGGTCGGGCAGACGGGCAAAGTAGTCAGTCCGAATCTGTACATCGCTGCCGGACTCAGCGGCTCGATTCAGCATCAGGCGGGCATGCGCACCTCGAAGGTGATCGTGGCGGTTAACAAAGACCCCGACGCACCGATCTTCAAGCTGGCGCGCTACGGCATCGTTGGCGATCTGTTCAAGGTGCTGCCCGCCCTCAGCGAAGTGTTCAAGAAGAAGTTAGGCAAGTAACGTAACACGGCGCATTTCGAGTTTCGCTTAGGAGTAGAAACCCTCACTCCACCCCCTCTCCCGTAGGCGGGAGAAGGGCAATACAAACTCCCCCTCTAGCCGCTTGTGGGAGAGGGGGTTGGGGGTGAGGGTAAGCAAGCTTTGTGAAATATATGCACCATAACATGGTGCTGGCGCGTACCGACGTTTGACTATATAACTCATCTACTGCCGTTGGCTCAAACTGGCATGCGATTTGAGAGCAGTGTTGGGGTAGATTGACGTAACTGATTGGGTTGCAAACCCACCCCTACCCCACTGTTATCGTGGTTTCATCCACAATCCATTGTCTGTAGGGGTAGGTTTGGAAACCTGCCCTCTGAAATCTACGCGCTGGTAATAGATCAACGTCTACCTACATGAGGGGTTACTCATGCGAATAAGAATACTTCTGCTTGCCTCACTACTAGCCTCAATGCTGGCGCAACCGCTACGGGCGACGGCGCAGGGATTGAGCGCTACAGGTCCATGGATCGTTTATCTGAGCGCCTCGAACATGGCTGAACTGAACGATCCTTCCTCTCCCTACCGCTCCACAGATCGGCTAGTGGCGGCGAATCCTGATGGCTCCGGCGCGACCATACTGGCAGAAGGTCAAATCTACACGCAGCTTACGCCCACCCGGAACGGACTGCTGGCGTATCTCAGCTACGACAAGGGCAACAGTTTCTATACTAATCTGACTCTCAACGTGATTCAATTACCGACGGGGCAGCTTATCCGCGCGATCCCGCTGGTCAGCGCTGATATTGCCGCCAAGATCGCCAGCGGTGATCCGGGCAGCGACGTATTCGATCCGGTCTGGGCGATCACGTCTACCAGCAACGGCAGTGGACAAAACAGCCTTAGTTGGTCGCTGGATGGTTCGACGCTGGCATTCATCGGCGCACAGGATGGTCCCTCCGCCGATTTATACACTTACACACCCGCCAGCGATACCATCTTGCGCCTTACCGATGGTCCTACGCAGGGGATTCGCCCCTCGTGGTCGCCCGATGGTCGCTACATCGTCCACTTGGCAGTAGAGGGCTTTGGCTCAGGAGCGGGCTACAGTTTGTACCGCATGTTTGCAGCCAGCGCCGACGGGCGCGAGATCAAGACGCTCTACGATCCCAACGCCAACGATAGACGCAGCGGCGATGAGCAGGTCGTAGGTTGGTTCGATAATACGCATTTCGTGGTCAGCACATGGTTTGCCGATTGCGGACTTCAGCAGATGCGCATCTTTGATCTGGACACCCTAGCGTCAGAAATGTTGTGGCAACCTTGCTACGAAGGCGCTGCGCTCGACCCGGTCAGCCGTACCATCCTGCTTTCCAGATCATCGGACTTTGCGGCGTTTGATGGCACGGGTGTCGAGGCCGGCTTGTATCTGCTGGCGAACGGCAATGCCACCAAGATTAGCGATGATGGTGATTTTCATCTCGTGGTCTGGTCAGCGACGGCAGGGACATTCTTCGCGGTGCCGATTACGGCATGGAATGAAGGGACGCCTGTCGTGCGCATTGATACGCTCGGTAAGCTGCAAACGCTGACCATGTCCGTACTTCCCAAAGCGATTAGTACGTCCGTTGGTTTGTCGCTGCTGTGGCTGGATCAAGATAATAACCTGATGATCGCTCCAGTTGACAGCACAGGCATACCACAAAACGCTATGCTGTTGGCGACGGATGCGGCTGATGAGTTTGTAGCAATCTACGGGCAATAGAAGATACCGACACTAGACAAACGAAAAGCGGAGCATCGGCTCCGCTTTTTTGTTTCAATCCATAGCGCTGAAGCTAGAACTGAGATTACTCCTCACCACGCAAAATCTCGAACGACAGCGGTACACCCTTTTCCGCCGAGATCATGATCTGCCCCATCTCCGGCGACAGCTTGATCGCTTCCCCGTCGCGCAATACTGCCGCATTTTCGTTGTAGGCGACCCACGCCACGCCAGTGAGCACGCGCAGCCACTGATAATCGCTGCGAACGCGCAGAGGTTGTGCTTCGCCTCTGGTCAACTCGTAGCGAACCGGAGCCGAGAACCACTTGGCGAACAACTTGTTCGATACGTTGACTGCGGAACTCGACACTTTTAGAGCGACCATGACTGCCTCATCTCCTGAAGAACCATTTGGTGTGGCATAAATCAGTTTAAGCGAAGATCGCGGCATTTAAGCGCATAGGATCGCCAAAAAAGGCGTAAAAAACTGAATAAAGTAAAGATGTTGAGTTGTGGGAAACGAAAAGGGGATCAGTTGATCCCCTTTTCGTTTCCGAATAGCGCCGAATGGCTAACGGCAGCAGCGCTTAGTCGTCACCGCGCAAAATCTCGAACGACAGCGGCAAACCTTTCTCCGCCGAGATCACGATCTCGCCCATCTTGTGCGTCAGTTGGAGTGCTTCGCCATCACGCAGCACCGCCGCATCTGCTGCGTAAGAGACCCACGCTACACCGGAAATCACACGCAACCATTGATAATCACTGCGAACGCGCAGCGGTTGTGCCTCGCCCCTCGGAATATCGTAGCGAATGGGGGTGGCGAACCACTTCGAGATCAACTTGCCAGACGGAAACGCTGTGAACCATGAGATTTTTACGGTTGACATGGATTGCCTCATTTCCCTGAAACACTGTTCTGATGCGCGATACATCCATTTAGTCGCTATCGGAGATGAGACAGACGCATAGGATCGACAAAAACCGTGTAAAAAACTGAATAATGTAAAGAGTTCACGCCCGAATGATCGTCAGTCCGTAGCGCAGATATGGCAGCAGCACCTCATCAGGCACGATCTGTTCCACGATCAAGCCGCTGATCTCGCTCAACGGCATAATCACGTACTGCGACGCCGCACCGAGCTTCTCCTGCGATGCCAGCACCATCGTTTCGGCGGCTTGTTTACTCAATGCCTGCTTGACGTACGCCTCCTCTAGGTCGCCTGTGCTCAAGCCCGCCTCTGGATGCACGCCTGTGACGCCCATGAAGTACATATCCGCGCGGATGTGACTGATCGCGTCGATGGCGGCTGCGCCCACTGAGACGATGGAGTGCTTGAACAACTTGCCACCGATCAGGATCACCTCAACGCTGGGATGTTCGACCAACTCCATCACGATCCGTGCGCTGTGCGTGACGATGGTCGCCTGTAGGTTGCGGGGGAGATGCCGCGCCACCTGCACGCAAGTCGTGCCACCATCAAGGATCACCACCTGCCCATCCTTGATCAATCCCGCTGCCGCCCGTCCGATAGCGACTTTGGAGTCGATCAGGATGTCCTCGCGTCCAGCGAAATCGACGACGGCTGGTGAGGCTGGCAACGCGCCGCCATGTACCCGCTGTAGCAACCCGTCTTGCGCTAACTCACGCAGATCGCGGCGGATCGTATCTTCCGACAAGCCGAGTTCCTGACTGACCTTCTTAGCGACTACCTGACCATCGCGCTTGAGAATGTTCAGGAGGTGTTGTTTGCGTTGACTGGTGAGCATAGAAAATCCTTTTGCACGAAAATGCTTGACATTTCACGAAAATTCATGATAGAGTCTCAGTATCGTGAATATTCGTGCAGATTTCGTGCAATATCATGAATCTATGCACAGATGATACCACATCACCGCAGACACACATAGGAGTAAATCGAATGTCTACAGCGAATGGGCGCATGATGATCCTGATCGCCGGACCGTACCGCAGTGGCACAGGCGACGATCCGCAGAAGATGGCGGAGAATTTGCGGCGCTTGGAGCAAGCCTCACTACCGATTTTCAGAGCTGGTCACATCCCCATGATCGGGGAGTGGGTGGCGCTGCCGATCTGGAACGTGGCAGGCGGTAAGGAAGTCGGTGATGCGCTGTACGACGAAATCCTGCATCCCACCGCCGGACGCCTGATCGAACGCTGCGACGCGGTGCTGCGCTTGGCAGGCGAGTCGAAGGGCGCAGATAACGATGTGAAGTTGGCGCGGGAACGCGGAATCCCTGTTTACTACAACGTCGAGGAGATTCCGGGCTATCGGGCGTAGAAATGCGGAAGAAGTAACGAATAACGAGCGTTAGAATTGACTCGTTACTCGTTACTTTCCACTCGTTACTATCCTCTAGTACACGTACTCTTCTTCCAATTGTTCCCGCACGCGCTGATAGCTGTCGTAGCGCATCTCCGAGATTTCCCCGCGTTCGACGGCGGCACGGACGGCGCAGCCCGGTTCATCGAAGTGGGTGCAATCGCTGAAGCTGCATGCGCTGATGTAGGGACGAAATTCGGGATAATAGGCGTCCAGTTCCATCGGCTCCACATCCCATGGTGAAAGCGTGCGGATTCCGGGCGTATCTGCTACGTAGCCGCCAGCTTCCAGCGGAATCAACTCCGCGTTGACGGTGGTGTGCTTACCTTTGGTCAGTTTCTGGCTGACCGCGCCCACCGCTTGCCCTAATCCCGGCTGGATCACGTTGAGCAGGCTGCTTTTGCCCACGCCCGATGGTCCGGTGAAGATCGAAATATGATCGGTCAGGGCGTGGCGCAGTTCGTCCGTGCCAGTCTGATTGCGCGCGCTGACGTACATCACCGTGTAGCCGATTTGCGCGTAGATGCTGAACATCTCTAGCACGTCTTCGGTTGCCAGATCGATCTTGTTGGCGACGATGATGATCGAGGGGATTGCCGCCTTCTCCGCCGCGATCAGAAAGCGATCCAGCGTGCGCGGGTTGGGCGTCGGCGTGGTGGTGGAGAATACGAACACGGCTTGATCCAGATTGGCGATCATCACCTGTTCGCGTTCGCCAGCTTTGCCCGCATACGCCGATGGCTCAACGCGGGAGAGCACGCGCTCGCGGGGCAAGATCGCAGTGATCACGCCGCGCTGCACAGTGGTGCTATCCTCGGTGAGTTCCACTTGGACGCGGTCCCCGATGACGCATAATTCGGTTTTCTTGCTTGCCTGTTTAAGTGATCCGCGCAGTTGGCAGGTGATCAGTTGCGTGGGTGTTTGAACGGTGAAAAAGCCGCTGTGGGTCTTGACGACGAGTCCGATTTGTTCGCTGCTATCTTTATCCAGAGGCATACATTCCCTATTTGATCGACTTAAGGTAGTTACTGGTGTGAGTAAACATGCGGTAAACTCCCTTCCAACGGAAAAGATACCATTCCAGTATCAGGGTAGCACTAGCCCTGAGTGCTGTCAACGGGGTAAGTAGCGTTGTCTCAGTCACAGACCATGAATCGGATGTTTTGGTACTGGTTAGCGTTGTTAGGTGCGGCGCTGGCGGTATTCGCGCTGGATCAGTTGGCGAAAGGGTGGGTGCTGACGAATTTAGCCTTTGGGCAGTCGGTCACCCCGATCCCCGCGCTGGAAGGCTACTTCGCCCTGACGCTGAGCGCCAACAAAGGGGCAGCCTTCAGTCTCCTGCCGCAGTTCGGGGACATCTTCCTGATCATCGCCTTGGTCATGATCGTAGGCATCCTGCTGTTCTACCATCGCACGCCGTCCGGTCATTGGCTGGAACGGATCGCGCTGGGGATACTGCTCGGCGGTGTATGCGGCAACGCGCTGGATCGGCTGCGCTTCGGTTACGTGATCGATTGGTTTCACGTGCGCCTACCGGGTGTCGTCTCCAACGTCTCCAACTTCGCCGATCATGCCATCGTCTTGAGCATCATGATCCTGCTGGTGGCACAGTGGCGGCAGGAACAAAAACATGCTTCTAAGACACCGCCAGCGCAGTCGCAGCCTAATCCGCCCAGCGAGTCGGGTGGCGAGCAGAGCAGTGCCTGATGCTTGCTCATCAAGAGGGATTGGTCATCACTGATCCAATCCCTCTTGGTTGTTGTTGACAGGCTGCCTTTACTCTTTACTGTGGCGCGACTCCGTTGGCGCGTGGCTGACCGTTCCGTGAGGCGACGATCTCCTCGACGCTCTGGTGCGTTTTCAGCTCATTCGTAATGTAGTGGACACCATTCATGGCTTGAAGGTGAGCTAGCAGCGGATCAACCTCGCTGGCGAGAACATCGCCGCGCAGGAACACCCGTCCGCCGATCACCTCTACTTCGACAGCGCCGGGTAATGCCACTAGCCGCCCCAAGTGAGCGCGAATATGCTCCACTAGGATGCTATCCTCAACCGGTGGGTGAACGATCTGGTTCTTGGCTTCGGCTACCACGCCACGCATCCGATCCGCTGCATATTCCGCTTTGCCGCCCAGTTTGGTAACCTGATCGCCCACTTCGTTTCTGACGCCGAGCAGTCGATTACGTAGATTTGCGCGACGTCGGTGACCATGCTGCGGATCGAACAGGTACATCAGCGCCATACCGATGCCCACGCCGAACAGGATCGCCAGCACCCCCGCCCCTGCTGGTTCATCATCGTCCTGATCGCGCCAGCGCTTGGCAAACGTGGAAGTTGATCGGCGCGCGGGCTTCTGCGCTTGCTGGATCGCCTCTTGAAGCTGATCTTGGAGGCGCTGCCATGCGCTCGGCTGCGGACGCACATGGAAACCGGACTTCTGCACGTTGTGGATCAACTCCTGAAGTTGATCTTGAAGCTGCTGCCACGCGCTCGGCTGCGGACGGCGTACCGACTGCTGCACCTGCTGCAGAATGTCTTGTACCTGATCTTGAAACTGCCGCCATGTTCCCGGCTGCTGCCGCTGCAGGGCGTGCTGGATCTGGTGCAGCACCTCTTGAACCTGATCTTGGAGGTGCTGGCGGGCGCTCGGCTGCTGATCGTGCTGCAAGTCCCTCGCTTGCTGAATCAAATCTTGAATTTGAGTGCGAACTTGTTCCTTGAATGCCTGTACAGAATCAGCGTTGATGATCTGCGTCATAGCGCTACCTCTTTCTACTACACCGAATTACCTAATACTCGCAAAACTCCCCACACAGAAAATTTCGATTAGCCCTCGTTCACCTCTATTGTATAGAAGTTGCCGCCTAAGAGTCTATTCGTAGATACACCACTTAGGTTGCTCATGGCTCCGTGGCTCATCCGGTAGCTCATCCGGTTTAGTCCGAATTACCATTGACTCCAGCCCCTAGCGGATGCAAAATCCATCCCCACCTTAAGACCTTAATAGATAGATCAGGAGATTAGCGTGACGAACCAACCCCCCTCCGTCTCTCCGGATACACCTGTATTCGTGGTCGAGGACCCGCGCGCCCTCGTTCCGGTGAACGACTATCCATCCTGCCAAATCCCTATCCCCCAGTCCAAGATGTTTCTGATCAAAAAGATGCTGGAAAATTACCGCGCCAAATTTGGAGCCGACGCGGTGACGCATGACGCCTCGCAGGGCGACGGCGGCGCCAGCTTGCCCGGTGTACCTCACAATTTGATGGAGCGTGCGCTGGAATTGTTCAAGCAGAAAGGCACTGGCTACGATCAGCCGTTTGGCACAGAGGCATTCCGCAAGGGTACGGCTGAACAATATTGGCAGTTTAAGTCAGAAACAGGCTTCGGTCCGCAGAACATCACGGCGACGGATGGCGGACGCGACGGCTTGATCAAGGCGTATCAGGCGATGATCTCGCTGGGTACACAGCGCATCGGTGATACGCTGCTGGTCTCGCGCGTGCCCTGGATCAGCTACCTGTGGGGACCCTACAGCGTCGGTGCGAACGTGTTACTCGCCCCCGGTGACGAAGCGGAATCGTGGGCGCTGACCGAAGAAGGCATTGAGGCAAGCGTTAAGTTCAGTCAGGAACACGGCGGACGCCGCGTGGCTGGTCTGGTGATCACCTCGCCGGATAACCCCACTGGACGCACGCTGCCGATGGCACGCCAAATCGCGCTGGCGAAGAAGGCACTGGATTCCGGCATCCCCTTCGTACTGTTCGACTGGATTTACAATCAGGTGACAGCAGGTGTACCAGCCGATATTAACGAAGTGCTGCTCGCCTTTAGCCCCGCCGAACGGGATCGCTTGATCTTCCTTGACGGCTTGACCAAATCGCTTGGCGCGTCTAACGTTCGCAACGCGCATCTGGTGGCGGGCAAACCGGTGATCGATTTCATCGTCAGCCGTTCCTCGCACACCGTCGCACCCAACTTTTTCGGGCAGGCGGTGGCGCTGGCTGCTTACGAGATCGGTTTCCGCAAAGCCGCCATGCCGCTGATCGAGCCGATCAACCAGAGCCGCGAGATCGCCCGCCAGTTCTTCACTGAGAAGGGCTACCGCACGATCATCGGTGACGGCGGCTACTACGCCTTTGTCGATTGCTCGCCAGCCATCGAGGCAGGCGGTCTGGAAGATTCGCGTGCCTTTAATCAGCATCTGGCAGAGAACTTCGGCGTCACTGTCATCCCCGGACGCGACTTCTCCGAGTTCGCCCGCAATTGGGTGCGCTTCAGCTACGCGCTGCCACCGGAGAAAACCAGGAAGGCTCTGGAACGCTTCGATGAGGGCTTCCGCGCCCTGATTAAGTAAACATCAGCCGCGCATAAATGGTTGACGATTACTGCCGGAGTACGTAAAACTCCGGCAGTTTTGTACGCGGCTTTATTTTCCCTCTCCACGCAAACTTAAGTACTTTTCCGATCTTGCCACTTCCCTGAATTTTCCCTAAACTCTTGGTAGCGATTCTTGAATGGAGACTGGCATATGACAGCCAAACTAGTGAAATCGCTGCTTGCGGTAGTTTTAGGCGTGTTCGCCATCAGCGGACTACTCCTAACCAGCAATGGATCGGTGGCGGCACAGGGAGCAACCAGCACGCCCGCCACAGTCACGGGCGGCGACGATCCTATTGTGATCATTGAGATCACTGGTGTGGTCGCGGCAGTAACGCCTGACCAGATCACCTTTACCGACGGAACGACGGTCCGGATCGTGGGCGTGGCAATCCCGCCAGAAGTACAGCCCGGAGTCCTCGTCCGTATCACCGCCACTTTTGATGGCGACAATCTCATCTTGACTGGCGTAATTATCGTGCTTGGCACGCCCACGCCAACGGCAACCTTCGGGGTAACGCTGACGCCTACCATGACGGCGACAGCCTTTCCGACTGCAGAAGTCACCGTTGAACCAACCAGTGAAGCGACCTTTGAGGCAGCTTGTCCCGAAGCACTCAACGATCACCCTGTCGGGCATCGGCTGGCGGATGCGTTTGGCGTCAGCTACGAGGAGATCATGTCATGGAAGTGTGCTGGCTTCGGCTTTGGCGAGATCACCCACGCCTACACGCTCTCGGCTGCTACAGTTGTACCCGTCGCAGATATTTTCGCCATGAAATCCGGCGGTATGGGCTGGGGTAACATCCGCAAGCAGCTCACCGGACGCGACGATGATGATCCTACAACGGTACAGATCAACATCAATCCGGGCAAAGGGCATGGTAAAGGTGCGGATCACGATAACGGCAAGGGCAATGGGAAGGACAAAGGCAATGGGAATGGGAACGGCAAGGGAAACGGGAAAGGTCCTAAGAAATAACTAGACATCTCTCTCATGATGACTCCCCTCTATCCGCTATGGACAGAGGGGTTCTTTTCTCCCAAAGGGATGCCACCGCAGCGCCACAAACCCCGATAGTTTCAACATTTCCAACGCAATTCCAAATGTTGCCTACCATTTGCCATTTTCGCCATTAAAAAAATGGCAAAAATTCCTTCGATCACTGCCCCGATCCGCGCCTGCGATTGTAGTCCCGCGCCCGTCGGCGCACCCAGCGCATGGCGTTCTCGACTCCGCGTGCCAGCAGTTCCGGCGGATCGACGGGACGAATCGGGAACTCCTCCAGCCCGCGCGATCTGAGTACGCCGTTCGCTGCCGCCATGCCCGTCACTACGGCGCGTTCCATGTACAGCGCCGCGTGGGGATAGCGCACCCAATCACCGCACGCCCATAAGCCCATTGCCGACCACGCCGTATCCACGCTCAAGCCGCGCTCGGTGTTGCCATCGAACAGCGAGTGCGTCGCCGCATTGCGCCGGATCGACTGCGTGATCACGGTGCCGCGTAGTTCGGGGAATACCCGTGTGATGTCCTGCAAACCACGCGCCAGCAGCACGGCATCCGGTTCGCGCAGCAGTTCCGGCGGTCCGTAGATGTGACATTCGATGGCGCTGCCGCCAGTCGCTGTGTGCCAATCCATGAATGGCTGCTGAAAACGATGCAGCCAGAAATAGTTATCGAGTACGAACTGTCCGGTGAAGATACCCGCTTCCGGCTTACTGATCGCCCCTTTGGGCACGCGCTTGAACCAGTAGCGCAGCACCGCGACGGGAACCGCCAGCGACCAGCTTAAATTACTTGCGCCCGCGCCGAAGCTGTGCGTCAGCAGTTTACGCGCCGCCGGAATATCCAGCGCGAGGATCACCTGATCGGCGCTTGCTTCCTGCTGCTCCTCGCCTTCCATCCAGCGCACACGCCAGCCATCCTCCTCGCGGATCAGCTCAGTGACCATCGCGCCTAGCTCAATCTCGCCACCTGCCGCCTTGATCGCATTCACCAACGGCGCGATCAAGGCGCTGTGCGAATCGCGGTTGAAGTAACTGAACTGCCACGAGTCGCGGCGCAATAGGGTGTAAAAGCGCAGAAAGGCGATGAATCCGGCTTGCGGCACTTGCTCCGGTCTGGCGGAGGTGAAGTTGCGCGCCAAGCCCACGAACAACGATTGCAAGGTGGGCGACCAACCCTTAAAGAAATCCGCCAGCGTGTAGCGATCCATGCGCGACTGCTCCACTGCCGGATCGTATGCCGCCGCGAAGATCAAGCCGCTGAGCACGCGGAACATGCTGGCGAGGTCGCGCAGAGTCAGCATTTGCAAGAAGCGCGGGCGGATGAACAACGCCAGATAATGAAAGGGCGCGGGAATCCAGCTTTTACGCAGGGCGCTGCCGCTTTTTGTCCACTGTACGCGGGCGCGATTGCCGGGTCCGCGCATGATCCACGCTTCTTCGCGGGCGGGCACGAATCCGGCGTCGATCTGCTCACGGATCAGCATCTCCCGCAGGTTGTGGTACTGCCCCCAGACGCCGTGAATGCCATGCTCGGAAGGGAACGACCACTGATCGATGGTCACCGGATCGCCGCCGCGCAATCTGCCACCCGGCAGCGCATCCGCTTCGAGGATCGTCACCGCTACGCCGCGCTTCGCCAGATGCAGCGCCGCCGTTAGCCCCGCGAGTCCGCCGCCGATGATGAAGATGCGAGGGTGGGAAGTCATCGGTTGCTCTCAGTTCGTAGATTTTGGGGGTGCAAGCAGTTAGAGGGGGAGTCGGTAGTGCCCCTGTTCCCTGAGCTGATGCTCCGAGCTAAAGTAGTAATGTTGACCGCCTCGCGTGGCACTACTAGTCCAGCCCCTAGCTCTAGTTTCGGAAATTGCGGTTCAGTAAGATAAGGACGCACGCGCAATTGAACGTTTGTGCTACAATTTTGTTGGCTGTACATCGTAAACTGAGGGGTCGGTAACAACATGAATGCACAAGCCTTTCGTCATTTCTACGACTACCACTTCTATGAATACCGCAAGTTGTGGAAGGTCTATATTACTTCACTACCGCAGGAACTATTCATCAAAGATGTAGATTACTCGCTCGGCTCCGTCCGCAATCACATCATTCACCTGATCAACGTTGAGGAGGGCTGGTTTACTGGCTTGCGCAAAGTCGAATTCGCGGAACCTCTCAATGCTGCGGTTGAAGATCGCAATGTGATTCGTGCGCGTTGGGATCAAGTCGTAGAGGGAATGCAGGGTTATCTGGCGAACTTACGGGACGAGATGATCTTCGAGAAACCGTACCCACCGGGAGAAGACGAAAACATATACACGTGGCAGGCGCTACTGCACGTCGTCAATCATGGCACCGATCACCGTGCCCAGATTCTGAGAGTGCTGCACGATCTGGGAGTCGAAACTTACCCACAAGACTACGCTTTCTACGTCTACGAAAACCCCTTGCCTGCTACCGCTGCGGGGTAAGCTTTGCGATCAACTCAACACTTGCTTAACTTGCCCAGTGTTCAGCACGAAGCCAACATAAGCATCGATAAAGCGCAAGGCATATTGTTCATCTTCAGTGTTGTTATCTCGTGTAGCCACGAGATCAGAAATGACGATCACGTTATAGCCTTCCGAAAATGCTTTCCGCGCCGTTGCGTCAACACAGATTTCGGTTCTGACCCCGCAGATCAATACATGGCGGATATTCCGCGCTTCTAGGATTTGTTTCAAGCTGGTGGCGCTGAAAGGATCAGCCGCTTCCTTATGTATTACAAGCGCACCCGTAGGAATATCCAAATTGTAGAATTCTTCACCACCAGATCCTTCCTGCGTAGGACGTTTAATCCCTTTCATCTCGTTGAAAAAGCGGACATTCGGCGCAAGATTGGCTTCATTCACCACCGATTTCACGTAGACGAGAAGTACCCCTAGCCCAGAGATTTGTTTCACAAAGGCATTGATTTTCTCTGGCAGCGCTTGCATTTTGCTGTTTGCCTTGCCACGTCGTGCCGTACTGCCATTCGGTGAGCAAAAATCTACTTGCACATCGACGACGATGAGCGCACATTCCTTCGGGTCAAAGCGAAATTGCGTCATAGACTTACTACCGAGCTTTCTCCGCGATCAACTCGGCGGCGCGTTTTGCCCCACCGAGCGCGGCGAATTCAGCAGCGAGATCGCGGGCATTGCCGATCACCTGCTCGTCGGTGATCACGGCGCGGATGGCGGGCAGTAGCTGACCATTCTTCACGTCGTGGGCGCTTAGATTCAAACCGACCTTCGCCTGAGCCACGCGACGCGCCTGCCCACGCTGATCAGCCGCGTGCGGCACGACTACCTGCGGCACACCCTGCACGACGGCGCGGTGAGTCGTGCCCATCCCGCCGTGATGGATGATCACCTTGAGGCGCGGAAAGACATGATCGTAATCCAGCCAGTTGAGCAAGCGTGTAGCTGGTGGTAACGCCGCCTTCAACTGCTGCTTTTCCTCCACCGTAAACTGGTTGCGCCCGATCACCACAATCGGAATCAGGCGGAGGCGTGCCGCTGCTTGCGCCGCCCAACTGAAGAATCCGAGATCGCCCGTGAAGGTGCTGCCCAGTGTGATCAACGCCAGCGGCACTTCGGCGGGAATATCCGCTAACCACTGCGGTACAGGTGTAATCGGCGCATCGACCACACCGCCGACGAACTGTGTCTGCGGCAGAAAGTCGGGATCAGCTTGATGCCAATGGCGGCTGAAGTAGCTGACATGCAAATGCGGACTCTGCACCGAAGGCGCAGCACCGTCGCTAATGTTTGCGCCCTTCAAGCTGAAACGCTCGTACAGCCGTCCCAAGCGTTCGTAGCTGATCCGACCCAAGTCCTGTTGAACCGCGAACAGCCGATCCTCGTCCAGCGGTTGACCAGCGGGCCAGCCCATCACCACCAGCGGCACGTTGATCGCTTCTGCTGCCAGCGCCGCCGCCGTCAGGAACGGATCAGTGACCAGCAGATCAGGGTTGCCGCGCTCCTTTGCCAATCCGATGATCGCTTCGACGGCAGGCGGGATCAACTCCTCGCTCAACCACGTATCCAGCGCGCGGCGGTAGCGCAGGAAGATCGCCTCTTGCGGTGGCAGCGAACGCGGATCGGGCATCGGCGGCGGGGGCCACAGCCAACCCGTCGCTTCAATCGCCGCGAATTCGACGCCTGCTTCTGCCAGCATCGGTGCGATGGCAGGCTGCGATACCCACGTCACCTGATGCCCCATATCGCGCAGATGTTGTGCTGTACGTAACGCCCCACCCCAATCCAGATGACCGGGCAGCGGCGCGGAAATGAACCAGATGTTGCTCAATGACTTACCTTGATTCGCTTGTCGGTTGTCTGTATTCAAAGAACACACAGGGTAGGTTTCCA
>JAHBVK010000020.1 GCA_019637555.1 Anaerolineae bacterium | reverse complement strand
GCACGCGGACATCAAGTACAAGCACTCGCCTATGGAGATGCGCCGAGCAGTGGTTATCCTTATCCGCTGAGGCGCATCTCTTTTCAGCAGAATCCACTACTCCGGTTGGCGACGTATGCCAACAGCTATCGGCAAGGCGCAGCGTGGTCCGATCTGGTGTATCTGAACAGCTTGGGACTGCCGCGCTTCGGTGCGCGATCTAAGCCCCGCGTGATGAAAGTGGTCGGTGACTACGCTTGGGAACGCTGCGTTAATCGTGGATTCGTGCCGCAGACGGAAGACATTGATCAGTTCCAGCACAAACGTTATGACGCACGAGTTGAGTTCTTCAAATGGGCACGGGCACGTGAAGTCAAAAATGTCGATCACATCATTGTGCCGAGTCATTATCTGCGCCAGATGGTGATTGGTTGGGGCGCTGATCCAAACCGCGTGCAGGTAATCTATAACGCGCTGGAACGCGAAGCACACAATGCACCGATCACAAAACAGCAGGCGCGGCAGCAGCTTGGCTGGGATGCGGATGGACATTATCTACTCACCGTCGCCCGCTTGACGGCGTGGAAGGGCATTGATCATCTGATCGACGCCCTGCCGCATGTTCCGAATATTACTCTGCTAGTGGCAGGCGACGGACCAGATCGCGGACGACTAGAAGCGCGGGCGAAACAGAATGGCGCGAACATCCGCTTCTTAGGCAAAGTGCCACACGAACAGATCGATCTGCACATGCGGGCGGCGGATTATATGGCGTTGTATTCGGGTTACGAAGGTTTGTCGCACACGATCCTTGAGGCGTTGTATGCTGGTACACCCGTGATCGCCAGTGCCCGCGGCGGCAACGGCGAGATCATCACGGACGGCGTGAACGGCTTATTAGTCAAGCATCCCGATGTGGAAGCATTGATCGCCGCATTGAAACGCGCCTTCGAGGACGATCTGCCTGCAAGACTAGCGACGCGAACGGGCGAGGGATTGGATCGTTTTCGCTGGTCGCGGCTCGTCGAGCAGACGGTGGCGGCACTCGAAGCACACGGGCGGCGCTGATGCACGTACTAATGATCAGTTTGGATGCCACGATACTGAACGAACAGATCGGCAACTCACGCCCGCGCCATGAATTCTACGCGCAGCAAGCCGGACGGATCAGTATGGTGGTGTGCAATCGACGCAGTGGCAAGCGGCTAGCCGCGTATCGCTCCGAGCGCGTGACGGCGATCCCGACCAATTCCGCCAGTTACTTTCATTATTTACTCGATGGTTATCATGCTGCGCTAAAGCTCGCCGCCGAGTCCGATCAACCCGTTGATGTGATCACCACGCAAGACCCGTTTCTAACCGCCCTGATCGGTTTGCGTTTGCGCAGCAAACTGCGCGTGCCTGTGATCATGCAGGATCATTCGAGCTTCCTTTCCAGCGCTCAGTTCGCCGCTGAACGTGGACGGAATCGCCTGCTCACTTGGGTAGCACGCTGGATACTGCCACGTGCCGATGCCGTACGTGTGGTCAACAGCGCGGAACGATCCGCCTGTGTGCAATTGGGCATTGCTACTGAGAAGGTCTGTACGATCCCGCTAGTATTCGACCTGTCGCCATTTCTACAAGCGCAGCCGGATCAAGCGGCGGCGTGGCGGACTCGGATCGGAGTGGCGGCAGACGATCCACTGATCTTGTGGGTAGGGCGTCCAGTCGCGTTTAAGAATTTGCCACTACTTCTGAGAGCGTTTCGCCGCGTTCACCAAGCACAACCGAGTGCGCGCTTAGTGTTAGCAGGCGACCTGAGCAATACCGATATTCCGGCACACATCGCACAACTCTCACTGACCGACAGGGTGTGTTTGCTCGGTGCGGTGGCGCATCACGATCTGCCGGGGCTGTATCAGGCGGCATCGATCTATGCCCTATCCAGTAATTACGAAGGTCTCGCCCGCGTTCTGCTGGAAGCCGCTGCTAGCGGCTTGCCCATCGTCAGCACCCGAATTATCGGGATCGAAGACGTGATCCAACAGGATCAGACTGGCTTGCTTGTCCCGCTTGGTGACGAGGCAGCACTAGCCGACGCCCTGATCACCCTGATCCGAAACCCTGCGCAGCGCCAGCAACTGGGATCGGCGGCGCGGGCACACTTGCTCGAAGCATTCGACGAACAGCGCTTACTGCATAAGTGGGTAAGCATGTGGCAGCGCGTGGCGAAAGGAGAAACGGCGTGCGCGTCCTGATGATCACACAGAAGCTGGACGCGGGCGATCCGATCCTCGCTTTCACGCTGGATTGGGTGCGCGAATTGGCAGCACGCGTCCAGCAGCTAGAGGTGTTGTGCTTAGAACAGCGCGTCAAGACCAGCGATCTGCCCGCCAACGTACGTGTCTGGTCGATGGGCAAAGAGCGCGGAGTCGGTAGAGTGCGTGAACTGCTGACTTTCTACGCCACACTGCTGCGATTAGCGCCGTCGCTGGATGCAATATTCGCTCACATGGTCCCGCGTTATGCGTGGCTTGCCGCGCTGGTTGCGGTTCTGTTCGATGTGCCAATCTTCCTGTGGTACACGCACCGACAGGAGTCGCGGGAACTGCATTGGGCGACGCGCGTGAGTAAGCTGGTGTTCACTGCCGCGCCCGATAGCTTCCCGCTGCAAACGCCCAAACTTCGCGCGGTGGGACATGGCATCGACACCAGCTTCTTTGCACCCGATCCGCAGGTGCCAGATGATCAGCCGCCGTTGATCGTACAGGTGGCACGGTTGATGCCGATTAAGCATCAGCGGACGCTGCTATTAGCGCTCGCCGTTGCCATCAAGGGTGGGATCGACGTACGGGTAGCAATCGTCGGGAATGTGCCAGCCGGACAAGACGCAGAGTATCTGACTCAGCTTCAGCAGTTAGCTTCTGAACTGGGCATCGCAGATCGCGTGCAATTCACCGGAGGATTGCCTGCACCTGACGTACGCGATCTGTACCGGCGTGCCACCATCGCGATCAATTTGAGTCCACCGGGTTTGTTCGACAAAGCCGCATTGGAGAGTATGATCACGGGCGCGTTAACCATTGTGTGTAATCCGGCGTTCGATGCACTGCTGCGCGATCACGCCTCACTGCTGCGGATCGCCTCTCCTGAAGATGTGGATGGTTTAGTGCTGGCGATTCGCTCTGTGCTGGAACTGGATCAAGCGACACGCGACAATATCGCTCTGGATATTCAGGGACGTGCCCGCACCGCGCACAGTTTGACGGGACTGATGGATCGGCTGGTGGAAGTGATGTCGGCATCATGAAGCTGCTTTATCTCGCCAATATACGGATGCCCACTGAGAAGGCGCACGGGCTGCAAATCATGCAGAATTGTGAAGCCTTCGCCCAGCATGGCAATACTGTGACTCTAATGACCACTCGGCGCGTAAATACGCCGGAGATGAGCAAAATCAGCGATCCGTTCGCTTATTACGGCGTGGAAAAGCGGTTTACGATTGAGCGCGTACCCTGCCTTGATCTGTTCCCGCTGGGACATCGGTTTGAGAGGATCGCGTTTCCGATTCAAACGCTGAGTTATGTGCTGGTGCTGGCGCTGATCTTGATCTTCCGACGCGCTGATGTTTACTACAGCCGCGATGCACTGACGCTGCTGGCGCTGAGTCTGTTCAAGCCGCGTCATGCGCTGGTCTTTGAGGCGCATCAGTTGGCAAAGTCGGGCACAGGCAAGCGTCTGCAAACTTGGTGCGTGCGCCGAGTCGGGCTAGTGGTCGCCGTGACGGGCAAGTTGGCGGCTGATTTGCGGGAGCGCGGCGCTGCCAGCTCGATCACCGCGCACGACGGTTTCCGCATTGAACGCTTTGCCAACCTATCTGAACGAAAGGTGGCGCGGGCACAACTTGGCTTGCCAGTCGATGCATTCATCTGTGGTTACGTGGGACAACTGCATACCATGTCGATGTCCAAGGGCGTCGATACGCTGATTAACGCGATAGCCAAGATCGGCGATGCGCCTGTCTCGGTTTGCCTAGTCGGCGGACCTCAAGAGATGCTAGAACAATTGCGGACGCGCTGGCGAGAATTGGGCTTGCCAGAGGATCGCTTTCTTGCACCGGGGCGAGTCGAGCCAAGCAAAGTGCCGCTGTACATCCGCACTTTTGATGTGTGCACGATGACTTTTCCGTGGACGGAACACTTCGCCTATTATGCTTCTCCGCTAAAGTTGTTCGAGTACATGGCTGCTGGTGGCGTAGCGCTGTGCAGCGATTTGCCTGCTGTCGCTGAGGTGATCCGCGATGGGGAAACGGGCGTGCTCGTTCCGGTGGGGGATGAGCAGGCGATAGCGGCGGCGATCCAGCGTCTGTATACCGATCCTCAACTGCGGGAGCGGATTGGTAAGCAGGCACAAGAGGAAGCGGCACACTATTCGTGGTATGCCCGCGCCGAAACGATCCTTGAGCGGATTGAGGAAATTAAGGCGGAGGTGCGCTGATGCGGATCGCTATGCTTGCCACCCCTCCTGTCGGCGCACATGGTTGGGCAAGTTACGCGCGCGATTTGATCACTGCACTGGCGCAGCGAGGGAGTGAGATCGTGCTGATCACCTCCAGCGACGCGCCACCAACGGTTGATCTGCCCGTTGCTGGTTATCATCGCTTGCTGCCGTCGATAACACCGCCTGTGCGCTGGCTCAATCTGCGTCTTTTAGCTGCTCGATATGCGGTCAGTCGGTTGGTGCGGGAGTGCGATCTGGTTCATATCAGCGCCGAGCCATTTGCGATCTGTGCGCCTGCCGATAAGCCATTGATTGTCACCGCCCACGGCACTTATCTTCCGCGTACGCTGGCGGGCAAGCTAGGCTGGTTGTATCGCCGCGCTTATCGCCGCGCTGTGATCCTCTGCGTCAGTAGCTACACACAGCAGCAAGTGAAAATAGCACTGCCAGAAGCAAATACGAAGGTGATCCTGAACGGTGTGGATTTCGCCAAGTTCCAGACGCAAACACCAATCCCACGTAAGTCCGCAGCGCCCACGATTGTGGCAGTTGGTCAACATAAGGCACGCAAGGGATTTCACATCTTAGCACGGGCGATGAGCCAAATACGCGCGGCAGTGCCGGATGTTCGTGCAGTGTTCGCTGGCAGCGATTCGGATACTGCTTATGTCGCCAGCATCCGCGAGATTTTGAAGCGCGATGGCACGGCGGATATTGTACGCATCGCGGGGCGTATCTCCGATGCAGACTTGCTGGAGCTATTGCACACTGCCGACTTGTTTGCTTTGCCCGCAATCAACACGGCGGATGGCAAATTTGAAGGCTTCGGTCTGGTCTATCTGGAAGCGAGCGCTGCCGGACTGCCTGTGATCGGCACGCTGGATTGTGGCGCTGAAGATGCGATCCGCGATGGCGAAACGGGCTTCCTGATCGCGCAAAACGATCCAGAAGCACTGGCAGAGACGGCGATCCAATTACTGCGAGATGCCAATCTGCGATCACGGATGGGCGCAGCAGGTCGCCAATGGGCGGAAGTAAACTCCTGGCAGCAGGTCGCCGCACGAGTAAGTGATGTATATGCGACTGTGATTCGGCGCACTCCCCATCGCGGTTGAGGTGGGTATAATCCGCTAATCATGTCTACGCAAACACAAACTCGCGCACCACTTCAGGATTTTGTCCGCGTTCAGGCAACCCGCGTTTGGTCACTCCCGAATTTCGGTGAATTGTGGGCATTCCGCGATCTGGTGGTCATGATCGCACTGCGCGATCTGCGGGTGCGCTATAAGCAGACGGCACTCGGCGTATTCTGGGTGATCCTACAGCCGCTGCTGACCTCCGGTATCTTCACAATCATCTTTGGACGACTGGCAAACCTTCAACCGGACGGCAACGTAGATTATCTGGTATTCGCCAACGTTGGCACGGTGATCTGGGTGTTGTTTGAGAATTCGGTGGCGCGCGCCAGTCACAGCTTGCTGTTTGGCATGGGCATCATCTCGAAAGTGTATTTCCCACGTATCGTGCTGCCCGTTGCCAGCGTATTATCCGGTCTGATTGACTTCCTGATCGCCTTTTGGGTGACGATCTTATTATTGCTGTTGTACCACGTGCCGATCACTCCGCGAATGCTGCTGATGCCAGTGATTATTCTGGGAATTTTGCTGCTGGCGATCAGCGTGGGGATGTCTGTTTCGGCGTTAAGCATACGCCGCCGCGATCTGCTAACGGCGCTGCCATTTCTACTAAAAATGGCGATGTATTCAGTGCCAGTGGTGTACTCGATTACACTGATCCCGGAAAACTGGCTGATGCTGTACAAGTTGAATCCATTGGTGGGGTTCGTGCTGGCTGCACAGTGGTCGATGCTGAATTTGCAGCAGCCATTTCCACTATCAGAGGTAGCGTACAGCGTGATCCTCACAATTGTTCTATTTCTAGCTTCGTCCCTGCTCTATCGTCGTGTAGAGCGCAACGCCGTCGATACCTTGTGATCCACCATGGCTGAAATCGTCATTCGCGCTCATGAACTGGGCAAGCAGTACTCCATCACCCGCTCTAAATTCGCCAAAATCGGCTCGGAGCGCTTGATCGCTGATCTGCAACAGGATCAACCTCAGCAGCGCGGCAAGATCGAGCGGATCTGGGTGCTGCAAGATGTTTCCTGCGAGGTGCGGCAGGGGCAGGTGCTGGCAGTGATCGGGCGCAATGGCGCAGGCAAATCGACGCTGCTCAAGATCATCTCACGGATCACTGAGCCGACGGCGGGTTATGTAGATATTCGTGGGCGAGTGGGATCGCTGCTGGAAGTGGGCACGGGCTTTCATCCTGATCTGACGGGACGTGAGAATGTGTTCCTCAACGGTACTATTCTGGGAATGCGCCGCCGCGATATTGCCCGCCGCTTTGATGAAATCGTGGAGTTCGCGGAGATCGCCCGTTATATCGATATTCCGGTGAAGCGATATTCCAGTGGCATGTACATGCGTTTGGCGTTCGCCGTCGCAGCTCACACAGACGCTGATATTTTGCTGGTCGATGAAGTGCTGGCAGTGGGCGATGTCTCCTTTCAACGTAAGGCGTTGGAGAAGATCGCCAGCTTGACGACGATGGGCTGCACTACGCTGTTCGTCAGCCACAACTCGCACAGCATCCGGCAGTTCTGTGACTCTGCCATTGTGCTAGAAAAAGGACGCTTAGTATTCAATGGTACCCCCGACGAGGCGGTGCGCCATTATATGCAGTCGCCGGGCGTTTTTACCGCTGATCCTGATGCCGTATTCTCGCTGCGCGAACGGCGGGATCGGCGTGGCGATGGTTTCTTGCGCTTTACGCAGGTGGAACTGCGCAGCGATCAGGACCATCCACAAGCCTCTGTCGCCGCCGGACAGACTTTCAAAATGCGATTGTGCTACGAAGCGCAGGAAGAACTGGCAAGCGCCTCAGTACTGCTCTCGATTACGGTAAGCAACGATCAGGGTGTAGTGCTGACCAACCTGAACACGCGCGACACGCAGATGATGACGCTGCAAGTACGGCAGTCCGGTTACTTCGAGTGTGTTTGGCAGCGGCTGAACTTACGTCCGGGTGTGTATCAGTGCAATGTATATGGTGAAGTAAACGGTGTGATCAGTGATGCGCTGACCTCGGCTTTCCGCCTTGTCGTCGATCCCGGTGATTTCTTCGAGACGGGTGAACGGCTGACGGGTGTGCAAGGCGAAGTATTCGTTGATCACCGGTGGGAATCATGCTCTAGCGAAGTTATTGCAGAAAGCGGGGCAGCCTCGTGAAACTGCTCATTGTCGCTTCGTCGCTTGATCTGACGCAGCCATTCAGCGCCACGCCTGCGTGGTGGCAGTTATTGAAGGGCTTGTACGAGATCGGCGTCGATGTGCTGGCAACTACTTATCAGGGACCAGCAATCGAAAGTTTGTGGTGGCAGGCGCTGGCGAATCCGGTGAAGCGCGAGGGCGATCTATTCGTGGCGCTGCGTAAATTGGTGCAGATACGCAGCACGAACAATAACGCCGTCAACACTTCCGCCAGCGGCGAGTCTACCTCTGATCAGTTGCAGCGCCGCGTGGCGCAGCAGTTAATCGCTCCGCGCTGGCGTTCGTTCATGGATCGCACGCTGACCAAGCACCCCGACATCGACGCGGTGATCTTCCTGACGATCCCGCTGAATCATGTGGTTGGCTTGGCAACTTACGTGCAGCACAAGTTCAACAAGCCTGTGCTGTACTACGACGGCGATGTACCTGCCAGCTTGCCGAATTTCGCGGGATTCTCCAGCGGCTTCAAAATCTACTACGGCGCTGATGTGAAAGAATACGCGGGCTTCATCTCCAACAGTCTTGGCGGTGGCGAGGCGCTGTTAAAGATGGGCGCACGGCGTGTCGATACGCTGTATTACGGCGCTGATCCTGATGTGTTTAGTCCGGTGGATGTGCCGCAAGACATTGACGTGTTCTTCTACGGTCATACGCGCGAATACCGCGAGGAGTGGATCGACGGCATGATCGCGGATGCCAGTAAGCAGATGCCGGAAGCGAAGTTCGCGGTGCGCGGGCGTCAGCTTGGCGATCTAGGCAAGACGCAGATGCTGCCCTATCTCTCCTTCAGCAAACTACGCGAATACTCTTGCCGCAGCCGGATCAATTTGTGCGTCACACGTAAAGCGCACGCCTCAGTATTCGCCTCGTCAAGTTCGCGTCCCTTCGAGCTGGCAAGTATGGGGGCGTGCATCGTTTCTAATCCATATCTCGGCTTGGAAACATGGTTCGAGCCAGATAAGGAAATTGTGATCCTTGGCAGCGCAGCGGAAGCGGTGGAGCGTTACCGCTGGCTGCTTGCTCACGACAGCGAACGCCAACAGATCAGTGCCGCCGCCCGCCAGCGCGTGCTGAAGGAACATACTTTCCGCCACCGCGCCCAACAACTTGTGGAAATCATTAAGTCCTACGCATGATCGCTATCTTGATCACGCTGCTGATGTTGGTCAGTACCTATCCGTTGGTGCGACTGCTGCTAGGGAATCGCCGCGATCCGGTACTGACGTGGACGACAACGCTGGCGCTTAGCGTTGGTTTGGTCTCACTGCTGATGCTGTGGCAGGGACTACTAGGCATCCTGATTGACTGGCGGATCGCGGCGATCACGGCAGCCCTGATCAGCCTGCTCGGGTGGATGATCTGGCTGCCCCGTCGCCAACAATCAGCAAATGTTGCTCCTCCCTTAAATCGCTATGAGATCGGCGCGTTAGGAATCATCGCAGTGATCGCGGTGCTGATCCTGTTCAATGCCACGTACTGGCCCCCTGCCATTGACGACGCGATCACGATCTACGCAGCGTTTGGCAAGCAGATTTATCACACTCAAACGCTGCCGCAAGGAACGCTCTACGAGACTTATCCTATGCTGGTGCCGCTGTGGTACGCCTTTGTGCATCAGGTGGCGGGACAACTCAACGAGTACCTTGCTGGCTTGATCCCCGCGCTGCTCTCACTCGGCTGTATCGGCGCGGCGTACCTGATCGGACGTGAGCTGCAAGATCGCCGCACAGGTTTGATCGCTGCGCTGCTGGTAGCGATCACGCCGCCGTTCGCACACTGGTCATCGACAGGATATGTCGATCTGCCCGCTGGTTTTTTTTACGCGCTGACGGTACTTTTTTTGTTTCGCTGGCAGCGCGATAACCGCCCGCAGGATGCCTTGCTCGGCGGGATCATGGCGGGATTGGCGCTGTGGACGAAGAATAACACGGTGGTGCTGCCGATCATCATTCTGTTATGGCTGGTATACGTCAGCTTGAGACGCAAATCGCTGCCGTCGATTCGTGATCTCCTGCTGATCTTCGGTGGTATCGCGGTGACGGCTGGCGCGTGGTACGCCCATACGTTGATCATGGCTGGCGTGCTGCTGCCACCGACAGCGTGGACGGATCAGGCGCAACGTGAGATCACTTCACTATTTCCTTACCTAAGCTTTGGTCAGTATTCGCTGGCAGGCGCGATCTTCACACCTGGTTTGCTCTACGCGCTTTGGCGGTTGCTGCGGCGTAAACTGGCAGATCGGGCGGTCATCCATTTGCTGATCTTCTACGTGCCATTTTTCGCAGCATGGTGGCTGCTGGCATCCTACGATCCGCGTTTCCTGCTGCTGTTAACGCCGTTGATCGCGGTGCTGGCGGCGCTACTGATCGCAGATTTGTGGTCGAATCGGGTAATTCAAGCGGTATTCGTGATCGCGGTGGTGGTCTTGTCGGCGCAGTCGGCGTATATCGCGGTGGATCACAAGACTGAGTTGCTCAGATCACCGATCCTCAGCGATGCGGAGAAACACCGCATTCGCGTGGGCGTGCGCTACGACATGGCGCAGTACATCAACACATTGCCACCTGCGAGACTGCTCACCACTGATATTTTGCTACCGTATTATCTCGATTCCATGACCGCGCTGACAGGCGAACTTCCCGCCACCGCCGATCAATTGATAGGTGTTGAATACGTGGTACTACGTCCACAAGACGACCCGCTGTGGTTAGCCGATGATTCGCCAGCGTTCGAGATCGGTGGTTACCGTTTGTATAGACTCCCATCGCGTTGAGTTACAATTAGATGTGGCATTATTCATCCTTTCAAGAGGACGCGCTATGCGGATTACTTTTCACGGCGCTGCACGAACGGTTACTGGATCGCAGCATCTCATCGAAGTAAACGAACGACAAATTCTGCTGGACTGCGGACTCTATCAGGGTAAGCGTCAAGACGCTTATGAACGCAATCGCAAGCTGCCCTTTGAAGCCAGCCGTGTTGATGTGCTAGTGCTATCCCACGCTCATATCGATCACTCTGGTAACATTCCCAATCTGGTCAAAAGTGGATTCGACGGCGATATTTTCACCACCTTTGCATCCCGCGATCTATGCGGCGCAATGTTGATGGATAGCGCCCACATTCAAGAAAAAGACGTGGAGTACGCCAATAAGAAACGGGCGCGCAAAGGGGAAGCACCTGTCGAACCGATCTACACGCAGCCGGATGCTGCCCGCGCACTCTCTAACTTTCATGCTATTGGTTATGACCGTTCGGTCAAGATTTTGCCCGGTGTCACGCTCAAATTTGTAGATGCGGGACACATGCTCGGTAGTTCCATTGTCATCTTGAGCATTGAGGATCGTGAGGCAAGCCGCGATGTGACGCTGGTGTTCAGCGGCGATCTCGGTCAGCCGGGGTTACCGATCCTGCGCGATCCGACCAAGATCGATAATGCCGATGTGTTGATCATGGAGAGTACCTACGGCGACAAACTGCATGAATCACTGCAAGACAGCGAAAAACGTTTGCAGCAAATCGTGATCGATACTTACAAGCGTGGTGGCAAAGTGATCATCCCTGCCTTCGCCGTCGGGCGCACGCAAGAGATCGTCTATGCGCTGCACAAGCTGTCGATCAGCCGCAAGATCCCACACTTACCGATCTTCGTGGATAGTCCGCTGGCTGTGAACGTGACCGAAATCTTCGCCAATCATCCCGAATGTTACGACGAGGAAACCCGCGAGTTTATGCGCGGCGAACGCGGCGTGGATCGTGATCCCTTCGGTTTTCAAGGGCTAACTTATACGCGCTCGGTGGAAGACAGTAAGGAACTGAATTTCCTACGCGAACCAGCGGTGATCATCAGCGCCAGTGGCATGGCGGAAAGCGGACGCATTCAACATCACCTGATCAACAACATCGAAGACCCCCGCAACACCATATTGATCGCGGGCTTCCAAGCGGAGCATACGCTCGGACGGCGAATCGAGGAGAAGCAAGATACCGTCAATATCTTCGGCGAGAGCTATCGCCTGCGGGCGCAGGTAGAGAAGATCAGCGGATTCTCAGCGCACGCGGATCGCAAGGCGCTGCTGGATTGGGCGGGATCGTACAAGAAGAAGCCAGTTCGCACATTCCTCGTACACGGTGAAGATGCGCCCTTGAACGCGCTTGCTGAGGGCTTGAAGAAAGAAACTGGCTTTGAGCGCGTCGAAATACCAGATTTGCATCAAAGTTTTGTAGTCTAGTAGCAGTTTGCGGAGAGCGCAGATCGTGGTGGAGTATCCTTTTGACGCGGAGTGGAGAGCTTGCCTGGAAGCACATCTGCGCTACGTGATTGAGGTGCGCGATAGCAACAACGAGCAGAGCTTGAGCGAAGTGCTGGAAACAACTGGCTTCACGTTTGAAGATTTTCAGCGCATTCGTTACGAGGTACTCGGTGATGTTCCGGAAGAAATTGCCACTGATGAGTTAGGTGCGGAAGCTACTTACGACGTTGTTAATGTGGCGGAGATGGAGGCAGAAGCTGAAGCACTAACCGCCGAGTCGGAACTTGACGCCGTACCCAGTGAGCAGTCGCAAATTGAAGATGTGGTGACCCCACCTGATGTTGATCTGACCGCCGAACAGAATCTAAGCCTCGATTTACCGATAGCGCCGGAAGTGGTCGAACAAATTCTAGAAGCAGAGCCAGCAGCCGAAATCAGTGATGTTGTCGATGCCGCCGCTACTGACAATGACAACGACGAGTCTGATGCTTCTACCTCCTCACCGTCGGCACCACCTGCTGAACCACCAGCGCAACAACTATCGTTGTTCTAACTGCTAACCGAGTCTTACACCGCAAAATCAATTCACTTCTGCACCACTTTTGAATATCTCTCCGTTATCCTGACCTCAATTCAATGTCCTTTGTGCATTGTTATCTGATGATCTGTTGTATGCAAATTGAGAGCAGGAGTAACAAATGAGAACGAACTATCTATCACGCACTTTCGCTGCTGCGGTGATCGCGCTGTTGAGTTATGGCGTAAGCAACGCGCAGGGCGAGGATCAAGCGCCAGTCACGGCGATCACCTTGAATGGCGATTCAATCGCCGTAGATGGGATAGGCGCAACTGTTGAGGGCAGTACGGTGACGATCACCGCCGCCGGAACCTACAGCCTGACGGGATCGCTGACCGATGGACAAGTAGCGGTGAACAGCGAAGATGCCGAACTGGTCACGCTGATCTTGAACGGCGTGAATATTAGCAACTCCAGCAGCGCCGCGATCAATATCATCAACGCGGAGAGCGCGGCAATTGTGGTGACGGAGGGTACACAGAATTATGTTTCCGACGCCGAAACGTATGTCTATGCCAATCCTGAAGATGATGAGCCTAACGCAGCGATCTTCAGCGATGATGACCTGACGATCTCCGGCAGCGGTACGCTAACCGTTGATGCCCATTACAACGACGGTATCGCCAGCAAAGATGGGCTGACGATCAGCGATGCCACGATCACCGTGAACTCAGTGGATGATGGCATTCGCGGTAAGGATTATCTGCTGATCAACAGCGGCAATATCACCGTTACCTCGCAGGGCGATGCGCTCAAGTCCGACAATGATGAAGATACTTCGTTAGGCTACATCACCATTGAGAACGGCGTGTTCAAGCTGACCACTGGTGGGGATGGCATCGCGGCGGAAACGGCGGCGACCATCAACAATGGCGAGTTCACTATCGTCACGGCTGGCGGCAACCAGAGTGTGATCTCTGAAGACCTCTCCGCCAAAGCGATCAAAGCTGGCACGACGCTGCTGATCGAAAATGGCACGTTCGCCCTTGATGCGGCGGATGACGGGCTGCACTCCAATGACAAGTTGATCGTCAACAACGGCACGTTCAACATCGCGGTTGGCGATGACGCCATTCACGCCGATAACTCGGTTGAGATCAACAACGGCGTGATCGACATTACGAATTCCCTTGAAGGCATCGAAGGTGTCGTGATCACGATCAATGATGGCAATATCCATCTCGTTTCCCGCGATGATGGCTTGAATGCCGCCGGGGATGTGCCCAATTATCATCTGTATATCAATGGCGGCTACGTGGTGGTTAAGGCAGACGGCGATGGGATCGACTCGAATGGTTCTATCACCATCACGGATGGCGTGGTGATCGTTCATGGTCCTACCGCGAACAACAATGCTGCTGTCGATTACGATGGCACCTTCACGATGTCGGGCGGTTTCCTCGTGGCGGCAGGCAGCGCAGGCATGGCGCAGACTTCCAGCGGTACACAGAACGCGCTGCTGCTCAACCTGAGTGCGGTGCAACCCGCTGGCACGTTGGTGAGCATCCAGAGCGCCGATGGTCAAGAAGTGCTGACCTTCGCCCCTGAAAAGTCATTCCAGTCCATCGCGGTGTCGTCGCCCAATCTGGTCACGGGCGCAACGTACAATGTCTATCTCGGTGGCAGCTATGATGGCAGCGCCAGTGACGGATTGTACAGCGGCGGCACTTATACGCCGGGTACGCAGTACACCAGTTTCACCATCAACAGCACGGTCACACAGATCGGTGAGCAGCGCCGACGTGGTAGACCGTAGTTAAGAAGCAAGCGCAAGTGCCCTAGGAGTCGAGCTAAAAGAGCAGGTTGTACAACTTGCTCTTTTAGATTCAAGACTAAATTGGCATCTACAAGTGGGGTTTAGCCAGCCCATTTTCGCCCATTTATTTAACGGGTTAAATGGGTGAAAAATGGGTTATGGTAGGCAATATTTGGAAAACCGTTTGATGCAAACAAACAACTGGCATTTACCCCGTCATGATGCCGACTTAGCAGTAATCAGAAGCGGCTGTAGCGAAAGACGTTGCGGACGAAGAAGGTGCGTTCCTGATCTTCCGAGGGACGAGGACGACCACCTTCGTCGGTGATGCCTACGAACAGATCGACGGTTAGCAGCTTCTTGTCATAGATGAAAAGCTGATCCATGAAGAAGCGCTTTTGCATGTAGACCTGATCGAAAAACAGGTTGCCGGGACCGAAGTGCAGAAATGCCTCGCCGCCGCGCTGCAACGGTTGGAACTGGAACGCTTGCGTGAGATGCGCCTGCGAACCGATGACCACATCCGCGCCAGCGTCCGCGATCATCTGGAAGTCTAGCACCTGCTGATCCGGCGGATAGACCAGTTCCGTCTCTTTGTACTGCACACTGACGATCACAAAATCGACCTGCGCCTTGAGATCACTGACGGCAGCTTTCAACCATGTGCGATCACACCACGCTGCGCCGGGGTAATCTGCTTTCGCCAGCGCCCACTGCGGTCCTGCCCAATTGCAGGCGATCATACCGATCTTCGCCCCGTTATGTTCCACGATCAGCGGCTTCTCGGCGTCCGCCAGATTAACGCCACCGCCAACGGTCAGCATCCCGTTATCGTGATACAGCTTGAGCGTATCCAGATAGGGCTGCACGCCGAAATCGAGATTGTGGTTGCCCGAAAGTTCCACAATGTCCACGCCTACGTAACGCAGCAAGTCGAAGGCGTAGAGCTTGGAGCAAAATTCGCCTACCGCTTTCTCCTCAATACGCGCTTTACCGGAGCACGTCTCGTGAAAGGAGACTTCGTTGCTGACGTGGAAGAAATCGGCGCGGGTGGTGTAGGGACGGATCGCCTCGCCCGCCCATTCGACTCCGTTAGCGTCGATAGCGTCCATCGTGCCGCGCGTGATGGCGGTGACACCGGAGAGCAGGAAGCGCGTCAATTTGGTTGGATCGTAATTCGGGGAATCGCTGTGGAAGGCGAAGGGATACGCTTGTGGATCATCGGTGGCGAAATCCAGTGGCACGGTTTCATCAACATGCAGCATCCGCAAACGGGGAGTTAGGCGATCAAAGCCGAGGATAGTGTAGAGCGTATCGCGTCCGCGCCAGAGCGTATCTTGCAGTTGATCCGCTTCCACGATCTGAGTCTGCGGCGATGGTGGATAGCCGAGCGCGGTGAGCGATTCTGCCGTTGGATGATCCAGCACCAGCGCGGGATCGGCTGCGCCTGCCTTGACGCTGTTCAACTGTGCGGAGGTGATGTTCATCTGCAAGCTGGGAAAGGCAACGGCAGGCACGAACAGCGTGTTGATCTCGCCTTGTGCGCGGCTGTAGTTCGCCTTTGAGGACGCGGCGGTTTCGCTCTCGCGGAAGCCTTCAGCGTAGAAGTCCAGATATTCCGCGACGTGCGAACTCCAATAATCGTTGTTATGCTCACCCGTCTTGTAAACGGTGTACTGGTTGGCGATGCTGCGCTCATCCATCAGCTTGTGGAGGAAGTCTAAACCCCAGTAGGCATAATCGTTCCAGCCGCGATCCAACCAGACGCGCACGGTGTCGAGCTTTTCTTTATCGGTTTGGCGCACGATGAACAGCGGATTGTATTCCCACGGCGCGTTGTCGATGGAGAAGAAGGCGCTGTGACCGCCGACGCTGTTGAACAATTCGGGATAGCGCCACGCGATGTTGAACGCCCAGAAGCCGCCGCGCGAGATGCCGCCGATGGCGCGAGTCGCTTTGCTGCCCGTAGCACGATAGCGCCCTTCGATGTGGGGCATCAACTCGCTGAGGAAGACGTTCGACCACGAAAGGCTGTCGAAGCGATTTTCGTTAGCGATCCAATCGCCGTAGGGCAGCACCACGATCATTGCTGGTAATCTGCCACTGCTGATGCCCTGATCTAGTTGCTCGACGATACCGAGATCAAGCCAGTGATTCTCGTCGGAGTTGGAGCCGTGCATCAGGTAGAGCGTGGGATAAGTGCGCGTTTCCTGCACGTAGCACGGTGGGAGGTAAATCGCATAGCGCATATCGGCGCGAAGGATTTTACTCTTATAGGTGTTTTTCAGGACGGTTCCGGTGGTGCAGGCAGCAGAAGCGGAAGCAGTTACAGATTGCACTGCGTTCAATGGTAATGCCACTATCAGCGCCAGCAGCACCAAGAGCAAAGATGGCAAACGACGGTTCATCAAAGACCCGATAGTGATAAATAAAACGATGGCAACGCGCTCATTATATCTGCTGCACAGACGGCAGTTCCTAAGAATCTCGCTAATTTCCCTGACGGGAATGTTACTGTTACCCGACGCTCGATCCGAAGCGCAGAATAAGGTCAGCGCGACGGCAGTAGCGTGGAGTCCTGATGGCACGACGTTAGCTGTGGGCACGAACGCAGGCGTCTACCTTTATGATGCTGATCTCAAACCGCGTGCCTTGATCCCTGACTCCGGCGCGGACATCAGCGCGCTGGCATGGCACGGAGATATGTTGGCGGCGGGGCGCTACGACGGCGCGATCCGTTTATTCGATGTTCACAACGGGCGGCGATTGCTGACCTTGCGCGGGCATATTGGCGTGGTCAACGCGATTAGCTGGCGCAGTGACGGCAGTCAAGTGGCGACAGCAGGCGATGATCTCTCGGTGCGCATATGGGATGCACAGTCGGGCGCAGCGTTACAGACGCTGCAGAAGCATCGGGATCGCGTGTATACGGTGGCTTGGCAGCCAAATGGTAATTATCTGGTCAGCGGCGCGGCGGATAACGCGGTTTTTCTTTGGGATGTGACGACTGGTTTGGTGCAGCCAACGGCGCAGCGCCACAGCTATTATGTCTACTCGGTGGCGTGGTCGCCGGATGGCAGTCATTATGCTTCTGCCAGCCGCGACAAAAGCGTGCGGGTGTGGGGCGCAGATGGATCGCAGACAGCGGGCTACACCACGCACACAGATCGGGTGATCGAAGTGATGTGGAGCGCCGACAGCCAGAGTTTGATCAGCGCCAGTTGGGATCGCACGCTGCAAGTGTGGTCGCTGGATCAGCGTGAGCCGCGACTGCTGATCTCCGATTTGCCAGAACGTCCGCGCCAGATCAGTATTGATCCGATGCACTCCAATTACGCAGCAATTGCCCATGACAGCGTTAGCGTCCGCGCCTACGGTCAATAGCCATGAAGCACCTCACCCCCTATCTCGCCTCCGTCAACGGAGAGGGGAATAAAAGCGACAACACGAGTCCCCTCTCTATAAACGGAGAGGGGTGGCGAAGCCGGGGTGAGGTAAATCTGAACCACCGCTCACCGCAGTTCGTGATGGCGGTGGCGATCCTGCTGATCGGTGCTGTGCTGCGCTTCCAGAATATCGGTGCGATTGAGCACAACGTCGATCACGCTTATCCGATCTGGCAGGCGTTGATGACGCTAGATCGCGGCGCGTTTCCGGTCACGGCGCAAGGCACGTCGGTGCTGTTCGCCAACCCCGCGCTGACAGGTTATTTGTTTATCCCCTTCGTGGCGCTGACGCGATCTCCAATTGGCGCTTATCTGTTCGTGATCGCACTGAACACGTTGGCACTGTGGCTGGTCTACCGATCCGCCGCGCAGTTGCTGGACGAAAACCGTGCGCTGATCGCTATGCTGCTGATGGCGATCAATCCGTGGGTGATTGAGTACAGCCGCACGACATGGGTGCAGTCATTGATCCCGTTCTTCGCGGCGCTGCTGTTCTGGCTGATCGTACCTGTGTTATTGGGGACGGCAACGCATCCGAAACGGCGCTTGCTGCTGGCGTTGATCACGCTGACGGCGATGACGCAGACCTATTTGCTTGGCTTCGCCATCCTCGCGCCGATACTGGTACTGTTGGTGTTGTTCCGACAACGGTTACAGTGGCGACCAGTGATCGCGGGGGCGCTGATCTTCGTCGCAGCGACAGGGATTTATGCGGCGGGCTTGGCACAGAACAGTAATCAGACGACGACGCGAATCGAGGAATTTGCCACTGGTCAGGCGCGACTCAGCGATGAGGCATGGCGTCATGCGCTGCGTTTGATCACTGGCGTCGATTACGCGGTGGCGCGTGGCACAGAAGCGCCGATTCAGGACTCACTGCTGCGCGAAGATTTGTCGCTGATCGCGCACGATTTTCTGGTGGCGCTGCTGATTATTGGCATGATCGGTGCGGTGGTGGAAGTCTTGCGGAGACGGCAGCACGCAGACAAGGGCTTGATCGCGCTGGTGTGGTTCGCGCTGCCGATCTTGATGATGACTTACGTCTCGCGTCCGGTGCATCCGTTTTATCTACTGCTGACGCTGCCCGCTGGTTACATTCTAGTGGCAGCGGGATGCAGTATCTTGCTGCGGATGCGGCTGTTGCGCGGTGCGCTGATCGTGGGATTGATAGCGTTGACGGCGCTAAACGGGATCAATGCGCTGCGCTACGCCGAAGCGACGATTGCTACCCCCGGCGCTCATGGGCTGACGGCGCTGCCAGTGGCGGATGGGATCGCTATGGCGCATACAGTGATCACAGATGAGGACTTGGCGAATGGTATCGTCATCTTCGCCAATGTGGATAGCTGGATTTTGAATAGTCTTCGTGGTGAGGTGTTTCCGGTGGCTCAGACAGTTGGCGAAGGCGTTACGATCATCCCCAAAAATGGCGGTAAAACCATTTCCTTTGTAGCTGAGAACGGTAGTTATCAATTTGCAGACGGCACAGGACTCAATTATTCCGTCATCCATCCTCCTACAACGGCTCCTCCCTTAGCTAACATACAGAGCGATAAGGGCATTACGTTTCTAGGAGCTGTCGTCGCACCGAATTTGCAAGCAGGCGATGAAACGCAAGTGCTGACCAGTTGGCGGATCGATGCGCTGCCGCCCGAACGCGATCAATGGCTGCTCGGTGCCTTCGTCCATGTCTACGATGCCACTGGAACACGGGTTGTTATTGCCGATGGCAGCGTGATAGCGGGCAGCACATGGCGGTTAGGTGATCTTCAGCTTGTCCAGATCAAGGTGAAAATACCCGTTGATGCCGTCGCGCCATTCCGATTCGAGATCGGGCAGTACGACGGCGTACACAATCTGAATGCGATCTTTCAGCTACCTGATGGCACGTTCTCGCCCACGATCAACGTAGAACCGTGACGAATTCCGTCATCCAACACCCGACGATGACGATGTTCCTGATCCTGAAGGTGGTGTTGGTGGCAGCGGTCCCGGAATAGATTGCGGCGTAGAGAATGGTGTTTGTGAGGCGGCGATAGCACGCTGCTGCTGTTCCGCCAGAAATTCTTCAATCGCCTTGGGCGAACGAATCAGATTGCCCCACTGCGCCGTTTCGTCGGTCATGACCGAGAGGGTGCCTTCGGAAAAGGCTTGCAGCGCCAGTTGATACATTTGATCAGTGTCATCTTTGTCCGGCGAGAGTGCGTCAGCCACTTCGATGTTGCGTAGGGCGGTATCGTAGATCGCGGATAAGCGATCCCATTGGTACAAGTCCGCCAGCGTGCCGAAGGCGCCACCGAACACTGGTGCGACAACGGCAATGATCAGCATGATTACCACCACGACAGCGGTATTCGGGTTGTTGCTTGCGCCGGTCGCCACTAACAAGCCAGCAAGCGCTGAAGCAATGCCAGTGAGGAATGCTAGTAGTGCACGGATGAAGTTAACCTGCTTGGCGGCGTCGCGGGATTTTTCGACTGACTGACGGTAATAACGGCGCTGATCTTCCAGCGCAAATTCATTGAACAATTGGTAGAGCGCTTCGGCGTCCTGTCGGCTTAAATCGGTAGCCATTGCTGATGTCCTCGCTGAATTATTCACAGGATCAGGTTGTTTATTTGCCATCTTCGGGGATGTAACCTTTATAAATTTCGGCGGCGCGACGAGACAGCGAGCGGCGGCGATCTGCTCCTGCGGGAATGTTGTAGGGTTCAAGGTTCATCAGATAGCGGAAGTATTCGCGGCGCAAGCTCTCCGCCTTGCGACGGTTTTCCAGCCAGAGTTGCATTGGCGGTTCGCGCCCGGAAATGGTGGCGAGGAAGGTCGCTAGCAGTGCAATTACTGTTTCGGCAAAGGCAAACCACGGCAGCATCGATTGTCCGCCGCCACTCCATGCCAGCGATTGCAGCGCGCCGAGAAGGGTGGCGAGTGCAGCGAGGAGGATATAACCGATCTGATAGACTCGATAGCGGTTCTGGTGTAGTTTTGCCAGCCAGTCACACTCGCGGAAAAGCCGTAGCAGCTCGTGATCCATGAAGGCAATATCTTCTTGGATGCGCTGCACCGCTTCAGGTCGAGCGTCCTTGAGCACTTGACGGAGTTTGTCGGGATCGATTAGTTGGAAGTCGGGGCTTTCAGGTTTGGGATCGCCCAGACTGGGCAGTTGCTTTGCCCACGCGGGCCAATTTTGCCGGGGATAGCCACCTTGCGAGACGGGTTGTTCAGCAGCAGAGGCAGATGCCGCTGATACTGAGTTTGCCGTCGTAGCGGTGGATGTCTGATTGGTCATGACGCCTCCAATGCGATAATGGTGGGAGTCTGTCACACGCATAGCTAGTTATGGTATGCCCGCGCGCGGGTTGTGTCAAGCAAGCATTAAGCCGTACAAAACAGAGACAAACCACGACAATGCTCAGTCTTGACCCCTCTTACCCGTTATGGTATGCTGACCAACAACTTCATACTAATATTGGCGATGATGGAACGAGTAGACGGTAGGCGATCTACAGAGAGTCCGGGCGTGATGTGGTGTGAGCCGGATGATGTGCAGCCGTTGAAAATCACTCCTGAGCTATGACCCGAACGATAAGTAGACCGCTTGTTTGTGTAGGCGTCGTCGGAGCCGCCCGTTACGCGGATTGCTGAGTGTTCTGCAGCGACTTTGTTGATCGCGCAGAAAATCAGGGTGGTACCACGGGAGTCAGGCTCTCGTCCCTTTGTCGGACGGGAGCTTTTTTTTACCTATTTACCGCCCATGTATCGCTTTTGTGATGATCATGAGTTGGGAAATATCGCTAGATAGCGGTACAGAATAAGATCGGCTGACATTTTCTCTAAATGGTTAAATGCAGCCAAAGTGGGATGAGGGTGCGATTAGGTGTCCGAGTATGTGCTTGATTTGGTGGTGCGCGAAGCAACGCGAGCTGACTTAGAGCGGATGGCGGTGCTGTGGCAAGAATCGACAGAAGTGTTAACTCACTCCGATCCGCGCTGGCGCTTGCTGCCGGATGCAGTTTCGCACTGGCGTGCTGCTGCCGAGAAGTGGATCGTTGATTCTGAAGTGGTGGTATTGGCAGCGGAACGCAAGGGCACGATTGTCGGCTATCTCGTCGGCAATGTAATCGACAATATGCCGGGATTCGCGCCAGCACAGATCGGCAATGTGGTAGAGCTAACGGTTGATACTCATGGACGCGGTGATGGCGGCATCGGTACGCAGTTGGTGAAGGCGCTCAGTCAGTGGTTAGCGGCGCGTCAGATCACGCATGTGGTGGCAGATGTGCCGAGCAGTAGTGTGATTGCGCAGGCGTTCTGGCGAGCGAGCCGGGCGACGGTGCTGCATCAACGGATGCTGTGGAAAGTCGATGTGGAATAGGTCGGAAGGATACAAGGATATAAGGTGGTCGGCGCAATAAGGCGATTCATTAACTGGTTAGGTCCGGCACGGTCACAAGCGATCTTTCTACTGCTGGCGATCACCGGACTGGTCAGCCTGATCCTGAACGCGGTGGGTCAGCAATACGAAGGTGTGCGCTTCGTACAATCGCTGCTGCTGGTCATCTTTCTTGCTGGCACGGCGGCGATTGTGATCTTGCGGTTTCCAGCACCAGATCGCAGCACCATTCTGCTGATCATTGGTCCGGCGCTGATCGCGGTTTCGCTGGCGTTGCTGCTGCCCAATGTGGCGCTGTTTTTCTTGCCCGTCGCTATTGGCTGGATTTTGATCACTAGCATTTCGATGCGCGGACGCATCCGCCGCGAGTATCAGGCGGCAATCCGGCACATGCGGAAGGGCGAGTACAACGAGGCGATCAAAGTGATGAGCACCTTGATCGATGATGAGGCTGATGTCGCCGATCATCACCGTTTTCGCGCCGAGTTATATCGGCTGTCCGGCAAGCTGAAGAAGGCGCGTGATGATTACCGCCGTGTAACAGAGCTAGAGCCAGAGTCGGGAATCGGGTTTAACGGCTTAGCGGAAGTGTACTTGCAGGATGGCGAGTATGATGCGGCGATCCCGTTCGCACAAAAGGCGTTGGAGCTGGAACCGAATGAATGGGTGCCCGCCTACAACCTCGGCATGATCGAGGATCGGCGCGGGCAAGCAGAAGCCGCGATCTCGGCGCTGCAACAGGCGTTGAAGGCGAATATTCCAGATAGCCGCCACCGCTTGCTGGCACATTTATGGATCGCGCGTGCACAGGTCAGGCAGGATGATGCGGCGGCAGCGGCAGCGGAAGTCAGAGAGATGAAGCGCGAACAAGCTGGTTTGCGCGAGTGGAAAACCATCTTTGAAAGTGAAGAAGCCGCCGTATTGAAACGTGTACTGCTGGAGGATGTCGAACTAGCGGAAAAACTGCTAGAGGGCACAACCTCCGTTGAGAGTTTGAAAGCGTAGCCAAAGCTAAGGATTTCGGAATCGGAAGGAGAGTTCGCCGTGACAGAAGCAAACGTAGACGTACAAATGGCTTCACCGTCCCAACCGAAGCAGGGAGGATCGCTGCTGCGCAGCCGCGCCGTACGCCTTGTAATCGGGCTTATTGCTGCCGTCGCAGTTATTGCCATCGCCGTAGTTCTGATTTTCCAGCAGATGCGCAGCTCACGCTCCCAGCCCTTGGAATATAAATCGTATCCGGGGATGGCGCTGGTGAATCGGAGTCAGGGCAACGGCACAGATTACGCCATATTTTCGGTAGGCGTGCCCGTCAAGCAGGTGATCGATTTCTACGTGGCGGAGTACGGCGCTGATCCAGAGCGTGGCTGCGTACTGCTGCCAAGTACCGAGGATGTCCAAGCTGCCAAGTGCATCGTGGACAACTCACAGGACAACATCACGCAGCGGCTGCTGCTGGACATCAGCTTTGATCCGGCGGCGCAGAAAACCATGATCACCATTGAGCGTGACTGGGGACAATAGGGAATGACTGATCAGGAAGTGCAGCCTAATCGCGGGCTGCCAATTTGGATGCCTTTAGCCGGAATGGTGGTGGCGTTTGCCTTTCTGGTGTATGCCGGAACTCAGATCTTCCCGACGCTGTTGGGATTGGTGTTCCCGCCAGAACCGCCTGTGCCGCCCGATAACGCGACCATGATCTCACATAACCAGATCGGTCCCGGTGCGGACGAGTGGCAATACAGCAGCGCTCTGACCGGCTGCGAAATCGCCAAATACGTACAAGATCGCGTAGGTGGCTGCATCTATGATCCGAGCAGTCAATGCACACCGGATACCATGATGCCGGGTCCGACGGAAGGAACAGCCTATCCAGTGGCGAAGTGCGTGGCTATTCAAGGATCGGGAGTAGCCAGTTACCGCTGGTTGATCCAGATCACCACCGGACATACGCCCACCGACGCGAAAACGCGAATGCGTATCTATCGAGAAGCAACCAACAGGCAGCAGTAGCGAGAATTGCCCTCATCCTACCTTCTCCCGCAAGGAGAAGGACTTCAAGACAAATAACTTGAAGATATTTCCCTCTCCTTGCGGGAGAGGGGCTAGGGGTGAGGGCTAACACACAATAACAATACGTTGACAATTGGATAGCCATGAATGGCTATGCCAACAAGCAGAGCAAGGGTGCAGGGAGATATGAAGTTCAAACCCGTTTCGTCCCGTGTGGACATCCAGAAGCTAGAGCAGGAACAGCTAGAGTTCTGGCGACAGCAAAAGACCTTCCAGCGCACTATGTCGGAGCGCGAAGGTGGACCAAATTATGTCTTCTACGAAGGTCCTCCAACCGCTAATGGACGCCCCGGCATCCATCATGTGCTGGCGCGCGCTTTCAAAGACCTGTTCCCGCGCTACAAGACGATGCAAGGCTATTACGTGCTGCGTAAAGGCGGTTGGGATACGCACGGCTTGCCCGTCGAGATCGAGGTCGAAAAAGAACTCGGCATCAAGCACAAGAAAGAGATCGAGGAGTATGGCATCGCGGAGTTCAACAAGAAATGCCGCGAGAGTGTACTGCGCTATCTGGAAGATTGGGAAGCGTTGACCGAGCGCATGGGTTTCTGGGTCAGTCTTGAGGATGCCTACATCACCTTCAAGAATGAGTACATCCAGAGCGTATGGTGGATCTTGCGGCAGTTCTGGGATAAAGGGCTGCTGTTTCAGGATTACAAGGTGGTGCCTTACTGCGCACGCTGCGGTACGCCACTAAGCAGCCATGAAATCTCCGATGCCTACGACGATGTGGACGATCCGAGTGCCTATGTGCGCTTCGCGGTGAAAGATCAGCCGGATACCTACTTCCTTGTGTGGACGACGACGCCGTGGACGCTGCCCGGTAACGTGGCGCTGGCAGTCGGCGCGGATTTCGATTACGTGATGATCGAAGGTCCGTCACAGTACGATGAAGGCAAGACGGAACGGCTGATCATGGCGGAAGCGCTGGTCGGAAAGGTGATCAAGAACGCCGATCAGTTCAGCGTGGTCAAGCGCATGAAGGGCAGCGAACTAGCGGGTATGCACTACGAACCGCTGTTCAAGTATCTGCCCGTGCAGCAAGATTATGCCTACGTGGTCAGTGGCGAGTTCGTCAGCACGGAAGATGGTACAGGCATCGTCCACATCGCGCCCGCATTCGGTGCAGATGACCTTGAAGTAGGCAAAGCAAATAATCTGCCGACCCTGCTGACGGTTAAGCTGGATGGCACGTTTGTTGACGCGGTGACCGATTACGCAGGCATGTGGGTGAAAGATGCCGATAAGCAGATCACGCGCGATCTGCGGGATCGTAAGCTGCTGTACAAGGTGGAAACCTATCACCACGCCTATCCATTCTGCTGGCGCTGCAAGACGCCGCTGCTCTACTACGCGCTGGCGACGTGGTACATTCGCACGACGGAATATCGCGGCGAGCTAGTAGGGTTGAACGATACGATCAACTGGACACCAGAGCATATCCGCGATGGTCGCTTTGGCATGTGGCTGGCGAACAACCGCGATTGGGCGCTCGGACGCAACCGTTATTGGGGGACGCCGCTGCCCGTGTGGAAGTGTGACAATCCCGAAAGCACTGAGGCGGTGTGCATCGGCAGCGTGGAGGAGTTGAGTCAGTACGCAGGGCGCGATCTCAGCGAACTGGACTTGCATCGTCCTTATGTCGATGAGATCACATGGAAGTCGAGCGATGGCAAAGGCACGATGCGCCGCGTGCCGGAACTGATCGACGTATGGTTCGACAGCGGTGCGATGCCTTTCGCGCAATGGGGTTATCCGTTCAAGAATCAGGAGAAGTTCGAGCAGCAGTTCCCTGCGGATTACATCTGCGAGGCAATTGATCAGACGCGCGGTTGGTTCTACAGCCTGCACGCGATCTCGACTCTGCTGATGGACAGTGTCGCCTACAAAAATGTGATCTGCCTCGGACATATCCTCGATGATAAGGGCGAGAAGATGTCCAAGAGCAAGGGCAACATCGTCAATCCGTGGGACGTGATGAACACTAACGGCGCGGATGCCGCCCGCTGGTACATGTACACCTCGAATCCGCCGGGAGATAGCCGTCGCTTCTCCAAGGAACTGGTCAACGAGGTGATCAGCGGATTCTATCTGACATTGTGGAACACCTACAGCTTCTTGGTCACCTACGCCAACATCGACGGCTTCGATCCGGCGGCAAAGCAAGTGCCGTTGCAGGAGCGCGACGAGCTAGATCGTTGGGTGCTCTCAGAACTGCACTCGCTGGTCAAGGAAGTTACCGACGCCTACGAAACTTACGATGTGACGCGGGCGACCCGTCCGGTAGCAGCGTTCGTAGACGATCTCAGCAACTGGTATCTGCGCCGTTCGCGCCGCCGTTTCTGGAAGTCGGAGATGGACGCGGATAAGCTGGCGGCATATCAGACGCTGCACGAGTGCTTGACCGTAGTTTCGCAGTTGCTTGCTCCGGCGATGCCCTTCCTTGCGGATACGGTGTACCGCAATCTGGTCGGTGCAACGCAAGGTGAGGATGTCAGCGTGCATCTGTCGCGCTGGCCCCTCGCGGATGAGGCGAAGATCGATGAGAAACTGATGGCGCGGATGGGGTTGGCAAAGCAGCTCGTCAGTCTCGGTCACTCGGCACGCAGCAGCGTCAATCTGAAGGTGCGTCAACCACTGGCAGAAGCCGCATTCGCTGTCCGTTCGCTGGATGAGGAGAAGGCGCTGGAGTCGCTGTCCTACACCATCGCAGAAGAACTGAACGTCAAGAAGATCACGGTGATGGGCTTGAAGGAAGCGGGCGCGATGATCCGCTACTCGCTGAATGCGCTGCCGCAGAAGCTGGGCAAGCGACTAGGATCGAATTTCCCGCTGGTCAAGAAATTGTTCAGCGAGAGCGCATCGGATCAGGTGACGGATTGGGCGAAGGCGCTGCTTGCCGGTCACTCGATCACAGTGGGCGTGAATGGCGATTCCGTTGAACTAACGCCGGAAGAAGTTGAGGTGCGCCGCAATGCCACCGCTGGCTTCACCGTCGCGGAGGAGAATGGTTACGTCGCCGCATTGCGTACCGAACTGAGCGAGGAGCTGATCCTCGAAGGTTTGGCGCGTGAAGTGGTGCGTCGCGTGAACACCATGCGCCGCGATGCCGATTACGCGCTGAGTGATGCGATCACGGTGACGTACAAGGCATCGGCACGGCTGGCGCAGGCGATCCAGACGCACGCGGAGTACGTGAAATCGGAAACGTTGGCGAGTGAGTTAAACGCCGTTGACGCGCCGACAGGAGATCGCGTCGAGTCGTTCGACTTCGACGGCGAAACGCTTACAATCGGCGTGAAGCGGTAAGACAAATTGGCTGGTCGTTCGGCTAGAACGACCAGCCAACATACAATTATGAAAAGCTCAGTCCGCTTTGTAGATATTCCCTTCAATTCGCAAAATATTCTCGAATTGCCCGATCCAGAAGATTGGACTTGTAGAGTATGGCGATATCATGTCAGTCACTCTGAACTTGTGATACGACTATCAAATAAGAATATTCCCTTTTTGGATCAGAGCATTTATGTGTGTTTGGAGAGTGTATATTACTTTCAAGGTTCAACGGGGTTTGTTGGTGCGAATTTCACTCTCGGCAGTCCCGAAGATATTGTTCAAACATGGGGATTATTGGGACAATCTGAGCGAGACGGGCTTGCTATAGATGAATATCGACAGTATGTATTAGAAGAGATTCGAGTTGTTAAGATAATGACTGCAGATCAAGCCGCTATCACCATTTTGACGGAAGGTGGTATTGCTGTCACTGACGTAAATCCTCTTAGGTACTGATCCGCCTTGCGGCGTTGTCCTCATCTAGTAGCTCGGACTGTACCTAATCAGCCGCGCTCCCTCATCACGATTAACAGTAGCCCCTAACGTTCATCACGTATATTTCCTGATGATCATCCTTGCCTTTGGTAAGATGGCGTGCTATTGTTACATCAAGAGAGTACCGCACCCCAATAGGGAGGGGGTAGAGAATGAACAAACAAAACAAAACCGCTATCCTCAACCGCCTGAAAAGCGCCGCTGGACATGTCAACGGTATTGTGACGATGGTGGAGCAGGATCGCTATTGTATCGACGTGATCAAGCAGATTCGCGCGACGCAAGCCGCCTTAGACAAGGTGAGTCAACTGATCCTTGATGATCACATGCACACCTGCGTGACTACCGCCATTCAGGGCGACGATCAGGATGAACGGGAGCGCGTACTGCTCGAACTCAGTGATCTATTCGCAGAAGCGAACAAGTAAATCAGTTACAAGAGGAAGCGATTCATGGAAACCAAGACTTTCAGTGTCCCCAACATTGGCTGCTCCGGCTGCGTGCGTACTGTCGAAAAGACTGTAGGCGACATTGCGGGCGTGAAGTCCGTTGAAGCGGACGAAATGACCAAGATCGTTAATGTGCAGTGGGAAGCACCTGCAACATGGGCGAAGATCACCACCGCGCTCGAAGAAGTCGATTATCCCGCCGTCGAGATGGCGAACTAGGAGACAGTAACGAGTGATGAGTAATGAGTGACGAGTAGAAAGATATAACAGTCACCACCAGCTACTCAATCATGCAGCCGTCGCCGTACTATTTCAGCCCGGAGCTTCAGCTCCGGGCATACGCCAACATCCGATCTCTGATTATTACCCCATAATTTCTACGAACTGGGCACTGCTATGACTGTTAATCTCACCGTCACCAAACACGAAATCCTGCCGATCTCCGGCATGACCTGCGCCAATTGCGCGGCGACTATCGAAAAGACGGTACGCAAACTGCCGGGAATCGCGGAAGCCAATGTGAATCTGGCGAATGAGCGCCTCACGGTGAACTACGATTCGGCGCAGGTATCGCATGACGAGATCGTGGCACGAGTGCGTAAGGCGGGCTACGACGTACCTACTGTTGGTAAGGATGAGACGCTGGAAGATGCCGAGGCAAAGGCACGCGCTGCCGATCTGGCACATCAATGGCGGCGGCTGATCGTGGGTATCGCCTTCACAGTGCCGTTGTTCTTGATCAGCATGGGGCGCGATCTGAACGTGTTCGGGGCGTGGGCAAACGAAGCGTGGGTGAATTATCTGCTGTGGGCGCTGGCGACTCCGGTGCAATTCTACGTTGGTTGGGACTACTACGTCGGGGCGTATCGGGCGCTGCGGGTGCGTAATCCGAACATGGATGTGCTGGTAGCGCTGGGATCGTCGGTGGCTTATTTTTACAGCGTCGCCGTGACGTTAGGGCTATTCGCTACTGCTGCGCCAGCACCAATGTCGGGTATGAGTGGCATGGGTGAAGCAGTCGCGACAGTTGCACCTGCCGCGCACGTTTATTTTGAGACGGCGGCGGTAATCATCACCTTGATCGTACTGGGCAAGCTGCTGGAAGTGCGTGCCAAAGGTCGCACCAGCGCGGCGATTAAGAAGCTGATGGGGATGCGCGCCAAGACTGCCATCGTGATCCGCAATGATCGGGAACTGGAAGTGCTGATCGATCACGTCAAGATCGATGACATTGTGATCGTGCGTCCGGGCGAGAAAATCCCCGTCGATGGCGTGATCGTTGATGGCACGACCTCCATCGATCAGAGCATGATCACAGGCGAGAGTTTGCCGATTAGCCGCACAGTGGGCGATCCGGTGATCGGGGCGACGCTGAACAAGAACGGCATGATCAAGTTCCGTGCCTCACGAGTCGGTAGGGAAACGGCACTAGCGCAGATCATCCGGCTGGTGGAGGAAGCGCAAGGCTCAAAGGCGCCGATCCAGAAATTGGTGGATCAGGTGTCGGCGGTGTTCGTGCCTGCGGTGATTGTGATCGCGCTGGTGACGTTCGGCGTGTGGCTGATCAGTGGCGCGGATTTCACCACCAGCCTGCTGCATCTGGTCGCCGTGCTGGTGATCGCTTGTCCGTGTGCGATGGGCTTGGCGACGCCTACCGCGATCATGGTTGGTGTGGGCAAGGGCGCGGAGAACGGCATCTTGTTCAAGAACAGCGCGGCATTAGAGAAGGCGCTCAAGATCAAAGCGGTGGTGCTGGATAAGACTGGCACAGTGACGCGCGGCGAACCTGCTGTGACCGACATCCTGACCAGCAAATTATGGCAGCAGGATCAGCAGTCGCTATTGCGCTTGGCGGCATCGGCTGAACGCGGCAGTGAACATCCGCTTGGTGATGCGGTGGTGCGGAAGGCGAAAGAGCAGCAGCTAACGCTCAGCGATCCGCGCAACTTCGAGGCAATCGTCGGGCACGGCATCCGCGCACAGATCGAGGATCAGCAGGTGCTGATTGGCAACCACAAGCTGATGCGCGATCAAGGCGTGGTGCTGAATGGCTTGGAAACGGAAGCACAACGATTACAAGCACAGGCGCGGACTCCGCTGTGGATTGCGGTGGATGGTCAGGCGGCGGGTGTGATCGGGATCGCGGATACGGTGAAGGATACGTCGGTAGAGGCGATCCGCGAACTGCACGCGCTCGGCTTGCAGGTGATCATGCTGACGGGCGATAACGCGGCGACTGCCAACGCCATCGCTAAGGAAGTGGGCATAGATCGGGTGCTGGCAGACGTGCTGCCAGAGGACAAAGTGGCGGCGGTCAAGCAGTTGCAGGCGGAGGGCTTGGTGGTGGCGATGGTCGGGGATGGCATCAACGACTCTCCGGCGCTGGCACAAGCGGACATCGGCATGGCGATTGGTACAGGCACGGACGTAGCGATGGAATCGGCGGATGTGACGCTGATGAGTGGCGATCTGCGCGGCGTAGCGAAGGCGATCCGGCTGTCGCGCTCGACGATGAGCGTGATCCGGCAGAATCTTGGCTGGGCGTTCGGTTACAACGTGGCGTTGATCCCGATTGCGGCGGGTGTGCTGGCAACGGCGACATGGGCACCGGAGATGCTACGGCAGTTGAACCCGATGCTGGCGGCGTTTGCGATGGCGTTCAGCAGCGTGAGCGTGGTGACAAATAGCCTGAGGCTGCGAGGGAAGTCGGTTTGAGGCGCGATCCCGATCAATGCTGGTCGAGTAGGTGATTTTCGCGCCTGAAGTTCGCAGGGAATACAGGGCGGTTTCAGGCGCTTAGTTGGAAATCGGCTTGGGCAAAGTTTAAGGAAAATAACGGTGCAATGCTCATTTCCAGCGGTGGGTGTTGCGCCGCTTTGTTGTAAGCACCTGTGTTATGATTTAATGTAATTATGTGTGAGGAATGCGCTATGAGTGACATGGAAATTACGATCAAGCTACCATCCGATCTGGTTGAGAGGGCACAAGAAGCAGGGGTGGATATTGAGCGTCAGGCAGCTTCCTTAGTTTCGCTCATTGAAGAACAGATCAAGCGACAGCAAGCGGCAAAACGGTTGTTAGAAATCGCGGATCAGTTAAGCGCATTACCTGATGAAGTTAAGCCAACGTCTGAGGATGTTGAAACAGCGCGCCGTGAATTCTGGAACGACGTGAAGGAGAAATGATCCGCGCCGTTATCGACGCTAATATCATTATTTCCGGCTTATTCTGGCATGGCTTGCCTCGACGGGTTATCAAGCTGCTGCCACAGGACAAGTAGTGATAGTTACTACTCAACACCTACTTGAGGAATTACGCAATACACTCGCTAAACAAAAGTTTGTCGAATACCTCGCTGCCCTCCAATTGAGTATTGATGAGATCATGACTCAAATTGAGGAGATGGCAGTACATGTTAATCTTGCTGAAGTGCCGCCGAATATTGTCCGCGATCCCAAAGATCAGGCAGTTATCGCCTGCGCGGTAGGTGGCAAAGCTGACTTTATCGTTACTGGCGATAAGGATTTGCTAACGCTGGTCAGCTACGAAAGCATCACCATCCTCACTGCTGAACAATTCTTGGAGCGCGTTTCAAATCAGTAATCTAACTATTTGGCATCTCTCGATGAATTCGATGCTGGCGACGTTTGCGATGCCGTTCCGTAGCGTGAGTGTGAGGCTAAATTTCCGTCGGGCAGGGAGAGCATGGTAGTTACCGATGAGCTACAGCAATTCGAAGCAGATAATTCATATGGTTTTCAACAGCTTCAAGAGTGCCTACGTCCGACACTATAAATCTTTATTGGGTAGCTCGGTGATCATTTTCGTGACTGGCTTAGGAGATTACGGATGGCACCGACTGCATGAGTCGGTGTCATCCGTCCATAGAGAGCAAGTATCGGTTATGAGTGAATCGCGGCTAGGACTTGATCAATGGCTTCAATAACCAGATTGGGTTGATCAAGTTGAATATGGTGACCACTTTGGTCTGCCAGTACTAATCTGCCCTGCGGCGAGAGCGAAGCCAGTTCAGTTTGTAACTGTAACCACCACTGGTTATTTTCAGCATCCGTCATACCGGGTGTGGGTGTGTCGATAATGCCGCGATACAGCACGATGAGCGGGATATTGCCTAAGCTGGTGATATGGGCAGCACGTACCTGCGCTAGACTGTCGAAAATCGCATCCTGTTCAGCGGTTTGGGCTTCGATGAACTTAGGATTGGACAACAAGAGTGCTGAGACTATCTCACGGGCTGGACTGGGCAGCTTAGGATTATCGGCTAAGGCGGCAATGGAAGGTATTAGTGCGCCGATACCAGTAGATGCCAGTGTCCTGAAGAGTGGCAATTGTTGATCGGCTTGCGCGAATACCGCCTTGATGTTTTGCACAATCGCTGGTGAGAGACGTTCAAATTGATCCTCATGCTGGGCATCTACCAGCACCATGCCTACGACGTCAGAGGGATAGGAATGTGCATATAAGCGCACTAGCATCCCTCCTGTCGAATGTCCAACCATCACATAGGGTCCCTGTATGTTCGCGTTTTGCAGCAAAGTGTGCAATTCGTCCACCATCACTTCTGCAGTGCGCGGCTTTGGACTGGCGTCGCTCCAGCCAAGCCCGGCACGGTCATAGACACAGACCCGAGTTGTGGTCGAGACTCGCGGCTGAACCATTGTCCACATCAGAGAAGGTTCGCCTAATCCTGCCTCCATTACTATCGTTGGACTCCCGTTACCCTGACAGTAGATGTGCAAGCTGTAGCCGCCAACATCCACCATTTGCCCCATTGGTGGGTACTTAGCGATCAAATCAGCCTTCGCCCTAGCACCTAGCAAGAGTAAAGCGACAACCGTAACTGCTAGCAATGCCAGACTAGCCGCAACGATTCTTAATCCCCACCATTGATAGCCTCGCTTAATAGGCAACGACCTGGATGCTGCCGCTATCGTGATGGCATCGCCGTTTGATGAAGAGAATGAATTGAGCTGCATGACAGAGCCTCCTGAAATGAAACCAACACGTTGAACAATCTCATTTCAGGGTAGTTGCCTGCGTGGGGTAGTGTCATACCCCAGATGGGGTATTTACAGCAAACTGTATTCTTCCGCGTGTTTGATTGCTTCCCAGCGGCTGTGAACATTAAGCTTGCTGTAAATGTTCTTGATATGCTTGCGCGCAGTATCAACCGCGATAACCAATCGCTCTGCGATCTCGCCGCTGTCCATGCCATCCGCGAGCAGGCGCAGCACTTCTAATTCGCGGGCACTGAGGGCATCAGCGAAATGCCCAACGGTATGACGGATTGGCGCGGGGGATTGACTGCGCTTGCCCAGCGCTTCCAGTATTCGGGCGATATAGCCGGATGAAATGGGCACGACAAGCTGACTTTTGCGCTGCATATCAATGATTTTTTCCAGCAATAGCACCATCGGTTGTCCTTCATCAGCGAAGACCCTCAGCGGTTGGTCTTGTTCAGCGAGTGATAGCGCGCGCGCCAGCGAGTCTGTCGCTTGCTGAGTGTTATTGCATACATGGAACGTGATTGCCTGCAAAATGAGCGCGCGTATCAGGCTACCCTTCCGTTGGCTGACTTCGGCGCGCTTTACCATGCGATCCAGTAGATGCAGCGCTTTATCAACCAGATTCCCTCTAGCAATGTATAACCGCGCCAAGAGGAGGTAATAAGTTTCGCGGTGATAACTAAACTCGTCATCGAGTCCCAGTTGATTCTCTGCTACCCAGCCTTCCACTGCATCAAGATTGCCTTGCGCTAACAAGCGATGTGTCCGCGAGATCGAGAGCAAAGTCGAGCGCCCTTGCAGCTTACTCATCCGTTCCAGTTGCTCGGCAAGCTGCCAATAATACGCCGCTCTGTCAGCATCTCCCTGAAGGGTTTTGAGGCGCGACAAGCCGATATATGACCGCAGCAGTGCTAACGGAAAGCTTTCCGGATTAATCTGCTCGGCGCTCTCCAATAGATAGCGCTCTGCTGCGTCTAGATCGTTGCGCTCCATACTGATTTCACCCAACAGCAGGGCGACATAGCCGCTAATTGGGAAATGTTGTAAGCCCGGCATGTTTGCAGAGTGCGCCAATTGTTGGCAGGTAGTTTCGGCATCACGGAGGGATAATTGCGCTGTTTGAAGTGAAGAAAGATGCCAGAATGCCGATAGTATGGCGAATGAGCTGCCAGTTTCCTGACTCAACTCCATTGCATACGATAAAACCTCTACTGCTTCGTGAACTTCACCAATATAGGCACAGGTTACCCCTAGATTGATGGCAGCCATACAGCGCCAGCTTACGGCTTCTTCAGGTAATAATTCCAATGCCTTTCTGGATAACGTGAGGGTTTCGGTGAAGTGCTGATGCGCCCCCGTAAGTGTGCTATGAACAGCGGCTAACATGCCTGCAATCAATAGGTCTGGAGTATCGGCAGTCTGATTAAGTGCATTTTCAGCATTACGAATACGTTGGTAGGCTGTGCTCATCTGGTTTGTCAGATAGAGCACCCATGCATGATAGAGATACAAACGTGGATGACTTTGAAGCGTACTGTCCGGCAAGGCGGTCAGCCAACCGAGCAGCGTATTATGTTCGGCACGGCGCCAGATGAGTATTTCGGCAATGCTTTGCACCAACACTGCTGCCCTTTCATTGTCTTGAGCAGCGAGTGCATGGCTGATAGCTTCCCCTTGGAGTCCGTTGTTTTCAAACCACAGCGAAGCCTGTTGATGCAGCTCTTTCAAGTGGTCTGGATACTTCAATTTCAGACGGTAATTTAGAAAGTCCGCGAATAGGTGATGGTAGCGATACCATTGGCGTTTATCATCCAACGCGACCAAGAAAAAATGATTGCGTTCTAGATAGTCAAGAATGGAATGGCTATCCGCTGTCCCCATGAGCGCGTTACACAGGTCTTCATTAAGGCGTTCGAGGATACTTGTTTGAAGCAAAAACTGCTGGATCGCTTCTGGTTGGCGGTCAAGGATCTCATCGCCTAAATAATCAAGTACATAGTGATGATCGCCCGTAAATGACTCGATGAATCCGGAAGGATCCCCCTTTCCCTGCAAAGCTAATCCTGCCAATTGCAGACCAGCAATCCAACCTTCGACACGGTTATCTAGTGCCGCTACTTCTTTTGAAGTGAGCGTTAACCCCATCACATCCGTGAAAAAGGATTCAACCTGCTGCTGCGAGAAGCGTAGATCTACGCTCCTTAATTCGAGGAGTTGGCTGCGAACTCGCATCCGTGCGAGAGGCAATGGCGGATCAGTACGGGTAGTCATGATGATATGCATCAAGGCGGGCATACGTTCAAGAAGGAATACCATTCCTTCATGGATAGCAGGAGATGCAATTAGGTGATAATCGTCCAACACTAAGGCAAATGAGTCAGGAAGTGATGCAAGCTCGTTGATGAGAGTTGATAAGATTGTCTCAATTGGTAGAGGCTGCGGCTCATGTAGGAGAGAACGTGTTTCTTCTCCAATTTGAGGGTAAATCGTTTGAATGACTGCGATCACGTAATCCCAAAAGCGTACCGGATCATTGTCACCAGCGTCGATGGAAAACCAAACAGATCTTAGTGGACTCTGTGCAATCCACTCACTTATCAGTGACGTTTTGCCGTAACCGGCTGAAGCAATAACTAGAGCCAGCTTGTAATCGCGGAGTTTATTGAGGCGTTGAACCAGTTCCAGTCGCTGCACATACGCTGTGCGGACTGGCGGCGCATTAAGTTTTGTATTTAGCAACAACATTGCGTTGCTTTCCGAATTGAAGCACGGGTCGAGGTCATTTAAAGCCATTGTAACATAGCCCGACCTGTTTACCCTGACGCGCTATAAACGGAGTCACACAGTAGACAGTGATACTCAATCCGTTCCGCTAGATCGAAAGCTCTCATCAGCTAGATAGCACCAAATGTTGAGCTTTACGACGTTTGCCGTGGCGTCCTGCGTCCAGTGTCCTGCGGCGGCAACAGGGTGACTTACAGATTGTGGATGCGGGAAGGCAGTTTGGGTTTGCTTCAGATTTATCCTGCTTGACTAAAAAGAACAAAGGTTCTATTCTTGAGGCAGTCTGATTCACCTTTGAAGGAATAGAACCATGAGTGAAGTCCGCGTTCTCGTTGGCACTCGCAAAGGCGCGTTCATTCTCCGCTCGGATGAAAAGCGGAAGGAGTGGACGGTTGATGGACCACATTTTGCCGGATGGGAGATTTACCACATCACCGGAACTGCCGCCGATCCTAAGCGCTTATATGCCTCGCAATCGAGCGGTTGGTCGGGACAGGTGATGCAGCGTTCCGATGACGGTGGCAAAACATGGGAAGCCGTCAGTAACGAATTTGCTTACAACGGTAATCCCGGCACGCATCAATGGTACGATGGTTCGCAGCATCCGTGGGAATTTAAGCGCGTGTGGCATCTGGAAGCCTCGCCGACCAACGCGGATCACCTCTATGCGGGTGTTGAGGATGCGGCGCTGTTCCACTCAGAGGACGGCGGCAAATCATGGCGTGAGTTGGATGGACTACGCAACGTCAAGGGAAACCTGTGGCAGCCCGGCGCTGGCGGCATGTGCCTGCATACAATCGTCTTAAGTCCTGACGATCCCAAGCGCATCTTCGTCGCGATCTCGGCGGCGGGCGCGTTCCGCACCGATGATGGCGGCAGCACATGGCAGCCGATCAATCAGGGGCTAATATCGCCCTTTGAACTGCCGGATGCCACTGCCGAAGTAGGACACTGTGTACACAGCATCGCCATGCATCCCTCGCGCCCGAATACGCTGTTCATGCAAAAGCATTGGGATGTGATGCGCTCGGACAACGGGGGCGAGTTGTGGCACGAAGTCAGCGGCAATCTGCCCAGCGATTTCGGCTTCCCCATCGCGGTACATGCCCATGAACCGGAAACCGTTTATGTGGTGCCGATCACCAGCGACTCGCACCATTTTCCGCCCGAAGGCAAACTGCGCGTTTATCGCAGCCGATCAGGTGGCAACGAATGGGAAGCGCTCACCAACGGACTGCCACAAAGTGACTGCTATGTGAATGTGCTGCGTAATGCATTTGCCGTCGATACACTGGACTCGTGCGGCGTCTACTTTGGCACTACTGGCGGACAGGTCTATGCGTCCGCTGATTCTGGCGACCATTGGATGCCGATTGTCCACGATCTGCCGCCCGTGCTCTCAGTAGAGGTACAGGTTCTGTGATGATCCGCGTGACGCTACCTACGCACCTGCGCGAACTGGCGCGGATCAGTGACGCGGTAGAGCTGGCGGTGGAAGAACCGATCACGCAGCGTAAGATACTAGATGCGCTGGAGGCGACTTATCCGATGCTGCGTGGTACGATCCGCGACATCAAGACGAAGGAGCGGCGAGCATTTATCCGCTTCTTCGCTTGCGGGGAAGACCTTTCCCACGAGCCAATGGATGCTGCCGTTCCGAGCGATGTGGCGGAAGGGAAGCAGCCCTATCGTATTATCGGTGCGATGGCAGGCGGGTGAGGACTCTGCTGGGGCAAGGTTAGGGTAAAAGCGGCGGTGACATGATCATCACTCGAAATGATCATGTCACCGCCTAGTTGTAGGCATCGGAAATACTACGGACATTGAGGTTGATATTGGCAGTGTCTGCGGAGAAACAGATTAGCGATGACGTTACTTCCCGATCAGCAGGGCAATGCCGATGACAAGGGGCGCTACGTGATGCAATGCAGGGAAGTACATATTCTTCCGTGATGTAAGAGCCAAGATAACCAGCCACGCTACGTTCCACACGATAGTTACCCAGCCTACCCACGATGCTACCAGCCCCGTTTGCAGTAGTGAAATGCCAAACGCCGCCTGCGCTAAGAATGCTACGATCACATGAAAGACAATCTGCGAGTAGACCCATTCCCGATTGTGAAGGTATGCCAATTCGGCAACGACAACGACGATAGCAGCAATCAGATACGTGATCAGCGCCAACCGCGCAATGATCGGCTCGCCGGCAGCTCGTAGTAGATCTTCTAGCAGCACCAAGCCTAGAACGTTGACCAGCAGTGCGGCAAGGACAAAACCACGTTCCCAGAGTAGATACGTGGGAGTCCGGGCAATCGCCCATTTCCAGATCGCTCTGCCAGTGAACAGAATACCCCCGACTAGAAAGATGAAGAAACAGGCGATCAGGAGTAGGGCGGCGATCTGGTGTTCGGATAGACCATTCATCATGTTTAGCCCCCTCTACGTGCTGTGACTTCAGTAGATTCAATCATTTTCTTGAGTTGGCGCAAATCCTTCACGACAAATTGTTTGAGCAGCAACCTGTACATCAATGCGCTGAAACCAGTTGCTTCAACCGCAAATCGGGCATCGAGTCGTGTACCGTCGTAGGATGGCACAAGCGTGAACGCACCCTGCACGTTTGATCCTTCGATGCCAAATCGCTGATCTGCTACATACTCTGTCACTTCAATGATGGATTCTCGTGATGTACGCCCGCCTTTAGTCACCTGCCGGATCCGGGAACCAAGCTGCAACGGTCCGGCTGAAAGCTGTTTCATGCTGACCACATTCGCTCCCCACTGATGCCAGTGGTCTAGATCGGTCAACCAAACAAAGACCTGAGCAGGTGAGCGATGAATGAAGATGTGAAGATTGACTTCGATTCTCATTTTGCCTGCGCTCTGCATCACATCAGTGGAAGCTCATTCAATTGAGGGGCATTGAGGGACATCGCCCTACCTCGTCAACAATAACTTGCTTATCGCGGATATGCGTAACGTCCCTGATAGCCGCGTAAGCGTCCCAATGCCCCAAGCACACCAAATAGGATGCGCTGCACGGGCACAGGCGGGTTCGCCAGACAGATTTCCTGCTCGAATTCTTGCATCACCAACGCCAAAACAAACGGATTGGGTAAGCCCGTTTTCTTATCCACTTTGCCAGCCTGAGCCAGACCAAAGAACGTTTCAAAGAACTCCTCGAAGCGAAGGGCAGGACGAACCTCCACCAATACATGCGCCTCAAGATCGCCATCGTTCCACCACACGTGCGGCGTTCGCGGAGGGACAACGGCAGTTTCGCCTGAATGGATTTCTCGCTCGACCCCCTTCACACGGAATTTGACGCTGCCGGAAAGAACCTCGAAGTGTTCTTCTTGGCGTGGGTGGACATGGGCGGCTGCCACGAACCCATGTGGTTTCATAATAACTTCCGCCTGCAAGAGTTCACCGCGCGTGTCCTTCGCCGTTTTCCGAAAAATGATCTTCTCGCCTGTCACGGGATGTTCAAGGATGTCGCCTGCCTTAACCATCGCAGCCTCCAGTCATCTTTTCAATAGGTCGGGATTTCGACTTATGATTTGTTGTATAGTATGGAAAGTGCCCCGATGCTGACAATAGCTGAAAGAATTATTGAGAGGAATTGGTCATGGCGTTCGGTAAATCAGGAAGACCCGCCGAGGATCGCCTTCTCCGGCAGCGCGAAATTTATGAAGCCGTCTCTCCCCTAATTCTTGATCACGGTGCGCGCCAACTATCGATGCGTATGGCAGCACGGGCGGCGTGTCTGAGCATTGGCGGTTTGTATCATCATTTTCCGACTAAGCGCGATCTTGTGCTTCACGGATTGCAGACCGAAGCAATTGCTCGTAAATGTCAGGACTTCCACCACAAATTCGGTAATCTTGCTGATTCTGATCCCGCTGCATATTTAGATGCTTACCTTGATTTTGTGGCTGACTCTATTGGATTTGTTCAACCAGCGGTTCAGGCAGCACTTGAGCTAGGTCTGGAATCGCTCGAAAATGCCCTAGAACCAACTCTTGCTGCCGCAAATGCCGAGTTCGCAGTGTTATGTCCTGCCGCATTCCCTAACGCCGATCAAGAAGACGTGGTTCAATTGGGGCGAGCCATTCACCGGGCAATCTTTTCGGCGTTGTTCGACAAGAACATTACTCCAAAAGAGTTTCGCCGCGAGATTGCAACCCTTATCAAGGGGTATATCGTTACGCAGCAGGCAGCAACTGCCATCACGAGTACAGCGTAAACCTATGCACAAAAAAACCTCCGATGCTTCAGGCATACGGAGGTAAGGTTGTGTATTGTGGTAGCTTGCTGGTTGAGCTTTAAGGCTCGGAGCAAAAGGAAGTTACCGATTAGGCTTCAGTTGGTGGTAGGTGACCGCGCCGCAGTTCGTAGACGAAGAGGACTAAGAACACCAGACCCAAGACCATCACAACCACGCCTGCTGCCGTAATACCCGTAGCGACGTTGTCCCAACCGTAAGCGGAGAGCAGCGTACCACGTAGGGTGCTACCCGTCAGCATGGTGTTGCGGAGATTATTGACTGCCGTCAACTCGGTCTGTGCGGCGTCAATAGCGGCTTGATCCTTGGCGTCGGTGGCGGCGGTAACTTTGGCACGCAGTTCGCGCTGGATTGCACCCAAGGTGGCATAAGTAGCACCGGGGTAGCCCGCACCATCGGCTGCTTCACGCAGGTGCAGCGCCATTAAATTCGCGTAAACCTGAGCCTGATTACCCGTGGTAAGTGGAAGCCCAGCATTCTCGACCATGCCCGGTATCTGCTTTTCCTCATCGGAAAGCTTATCCGCTGCTGTAAACGTGATCTGTTGTGAGGCGAGTTCGTCACGGGTGTTGCTCTGGATGAAACCACCCAACCATAAGGCGACGCCCCCAATGGCGAGGGCACCAACAGTGAGCGTGATCCAGAGCAAAAGAACTCTAGACCACATGGCGGCAGATAGACGATGACTCAAGTATTTCATGATGCGACCTTTCTTCGTACTCGAGAATCCGTTGTGGATATGAAGCATTATATGTACATTCCAAAACGTATCTAGCGCTCTACGTCATGACTTACGGGTGGCATACATCACTGTTTAGATATGGTAAAAGTCATATGCATATGGCTCTTACACGTGCATCTACCGATTTCACAGTTGGAAGTGGCTTATTATTGACTTGGTAGTTCAGTGGAATAATGATGGTATAGAATACAGTATACATCGGAAAGAGTAATTTATATCAGAATGTCATTGCGCCTCTCCTTGCTACTGCAATACAAGCCGCAAGGAGAGGCAGAACAAACGAATTATTGGGCAAGTGGCTCAAAGAGCGCGACGGACTGATTGAGAAGGTCGAGTAGATCGATTACGGATGCAGTGTCGCCGCTGGCGCTCTGAACGGTGAGAATGACGGTTGTGTTGGTCGCCTGATTGAACAGCGCTACCTGAACACCCTTTGCCGTACTGCCCTCGATTTGTGCGACGTAATCGACGCTGAGTGCAGGCAACTGGTTAAGGGTCGTCTCGATGATGCCGCTGTATTCAGAGGCGGTGGTTAACATCACTTTATCGAGCGCTGCTTGAGGATCGGTGTCTGGATAGACATCCACGAAGATTGCCAGATCGCCTGCCTTATCACTGACGGTGTAGGTGACCGAGCCATCTTCGTTGGTCAGCGATGCGCTATCACCCCACTGGCGCGGATACTGGAAGTAAACGCCACTATCAACATCGGTGTAGCCGCGAATTTGACCATTAAGCTGGCTGTTATCGACAGCAATCTGAGTGCTGCGGTAGATCTTGTTGCCCGCCAGATCGCTGATGCTTAAGCCGATTTCGTAGGTGCCGGATTGAGCTGGCTGGTAGGTCAGTGTGAAAGGCTGCACGCCAAAAGTAAGCGGCGATCCATCTAGTGGCTTCGCTGAGACTGTGCCATCGGGGGCAATGGAGACGAGATCAACGATGAACTTATCGCCGGGTGCGGGCTGAACTTGGGAGGGCGCTTGACCGCTGATCGCCAGCAGTCCGGTGTAGGATAAGTCAGTGCTGTCATAGACCAGATAAGCAGGAAGTGATCCCGCCGCGCTGACATAAGTACCCTGAATGTATGCCTCGCCACCACTGCCGCTGCTCGATTGTGCCAAACCAAGCACGCTAGTGCTGCCATCGCTGAGGATCGGTACTTCGGTTGCCCACGTAAAGCTGCTCGGTGTCAACTCGTTGGGATATTCTATGACCAACTCGCCTGTGGGCAGCGTGGTGTTGTAAGAGATCGGGCTGGTGTCTACGATGACGCGAGTCCCATCTTCGAGCAGGTAGGTGATGGTGTAGGCGAGATCGATCACGCCTAAGCCAGCGGCATCGAAGTTGACGATAGGATTATCGATCAGACTGCCTGTCTCTGTGAGGGTGAAGACATTCTTGATGTCGATCTGAAGGGCACTGCCATCCAAGTTTTTGGTGATGGTGGTGTAGAACTGGTTGAGATATTCCTGCCAGAAGGCGAACGCCGGTGGTGCGTCGGCAGGGTATGCCTCGCCAAAGGTGGCATAGCTGATTGGCGTGGCAGGAAGATAGACGGCTAAGCCGTTTGCACGCGGGAGTTTGCCATCGGCAAGTGAATAGGGGACTGCCGCGTCAAAGGCAGCGATCACTTCTTGCGCGGCATTGTAGGCGGCTTCAGTGATGGTCGTCTGGAGACTGAACCAAGTCATGAAGTCGCGCAGATCGATGTAGGAATAGATGTCCGCACGATCTCCTAGTGAGGTACCAAACGCCTGACTATTGTTTCGCGCCGTGCCTAACGCGGAGAGGAGTTCGATGGGATCAGCTTCTACGACCTGTGCGAAGTTCTTCAACGAGTCGAGGAGCGCCGGCAGTTTGGAAGTATCAACGAGCGACAAGCCGACCTTAGTACGCGCACCGGGTCCCGCATAGTATTTCATGTAGTTGTCGATGAAATTCGCGCTGACCTGATAAGCATCCCAATCGGGATTTGCCTTCATGTCGTTGATGGAATCGCGGTACTCCCAGCCGCTGTTGGGGATGACTTCTTGCGAGGAAAGGACGTAGTTGGCGTGAGATTCGAGCATCACCGCTACGTCGGTGACACCCATGAGGCAGGCATCGAAGCCAACGATATCGAACTTGGCGATGCCGAGGATCGACTGCGCCTCGGTGAGCGCGGCGTCGATTTCGGGGAGTTCGAGCATAGAATTATTATTGCCATCATCGGGACCGATACCGCGCCAGCCGCCGCCATGACTACCGATGACGATCATGTAGTGCTCGGCGGGGTAGTTCTGCACACCCCAGACGAGGAAATCCACGAGAGATTTAGGATCACCCATATCGACTTCGCCCAAATCCTCAACGGGTTGCTGGTCGAACTGGACGGCGACTTTGCTGTAGTAGATGTTGGTAACTTGACTGTCAGTCAAGGCTGCGGCTTGCGGACGGAGTGTTTCGGCATTGCCAGCACCTGCCTTGACGAAATAATCGACAATGGCTTCACGCATTCCGGCGAGATCGAGGTCAGGCAGCGGATCGACATGTTCGATGTAGAAGCGCTGTGTTCCCGTCCAGTCGCCGAAGCGGGTATCAAAGCCCTCGGCGCGGTCTAGTTCGGCAACGATATTGACCCCATCACCGCTGCCAGAAGATTGCATCTCATAATAGTCTTGAAAAGCATCCCCTTCTAAGTTGTTATCAACAGCGGTGTAGTGGAGGATAGTCCAGTTGGCGACTGTCTGTGCAGACGCTTTGCCAGACGTACCCTGAATAGGTAGCAGACATAGCAAAAGAATGACGACGAGTGTGAGGCGCTTCAATGTAGTCTCCTTTGGTCGAAGTTGCACGGCAATGTGACGTAGTGAAGGGGCTGACTGCTTCTCTCAGCGTCACCAAGTCAGTATAGCGCCAGCTAGTCCGGTGCCGAGGTGTAGATTTCGTTCGTTTCCAGTCTGCTCAGAGTACTAGCTGAAAACCTAGAAGTAGGGGGAAGTGCAAGCATTCGGCAGCGCACGCAGATACAAGTAGCTGTGGTTGGTGCGCTCAGAAGAACTGCCTGCTGTTCGCCACACTATCAGATTGAGACAGTTAGCATCATGAGAAAAGAAGAATACGACGATATCCTGCGCGGCAGGTTTACCACCTGCCGCGCGATCAGCATCTCACCAGCACCATAGACCGACCTGCCCGCGCTGTACTATTAGTCGCATCAGTAGGGCTAGATGGTACTCCGTAGATCGTAATGTCCGAGTCTCAATAGCGGTAATGCGTACCGATAGCAGCGTTAATCAGCGCTGCCGAGGAAATTGCGTAGGGCGCTGACAAACTTCTGCCAAGCTGGTTCATGCTCGGTCAGCAAGTGGTTTTTGCTTTCGAGGGCAACAAACTGAGCATTGGGAATGAGAGAAGCGAGCAAGCGACCTTCTTCAAAAGGTACGCCTGCATCGCCGCGTGCATGGATCACTAAGGTTGGAATCTTCACCAACGGTGCGAGATCACGTACATCCGTGCGGTGCATTTCACTTTCCAAACGAGCAGCGTTTTCTGCCGATGTCGAAATCCGCATCTGTTCATCGAAGGCTCGTAGTTCCTCGGTAGTGGCATCGGGGCGGAGTTGAATGGCAAAGACCTGACGAAAAGCGGGATTCTGGCGTCCCCACCCGATCCGCATCAAGTTGACGATGAGCTGTTCTTCCTCGCGCTGTTCTGCCGTCAGATCGCGGTGCAGCCAGCCGCGCGCATAGGAACCGAACAGTATCAGGCGTTTGACCCGTTCAGGATGACGAACGGCATAACTAATGGCGACAGGTCCGCCCTGTGAATTGGCAAAGAGCGTGAATTGTTGCAGTCCCGCCGCATCAACCACTGTTTCCAGATCCTGTACCCACGCCTCGAACGACAAGTTTTCGACATCCCAATCCGATAAGCCATTGCCACGCTCATCGTAGCGAATGAGGGTATGGGCATGGTTAAGCTCTTCTAGCAAGTGCCGCCAGATCGGGCTTTCCCAATCGTATTCCAAGTGGCTCATGAAGGTGCCGATTTTGACCAACGGCGGACCAGTCCCGCTCACGGCGTAAGCAAGGCGCGTCCCATCAAAGCTAGTAGCAAAATAGACGCGCTGTTCGATGTTGCTGCGCTGCTGGTTGGATGTTGGCAGAGATGACGGGTCAACAGGAGTAGAGGTGGTAGGGACAACATCTGAGTCCAAAAGCCCTAGCGACCTAGCGCGAGCAATCGCCTGTGTGCGGTTGCTGACGCCTAATTTGCTATAAATCTGGCGGTTGTACCAGCGGATGGTATTGGAACTGAGGAACAACTCGTCAGCGATTTGCTGATCTGAAAGTCCGGTTGACAGCCGAACCAAAATCGCCTTTTCACGTTCCGTGAGTTGATCCGACGCGGACGCTGGCTCCTCCATAATGGTGTTCCACATAGTAAACGATTCTACCGAGTTCATAGAACATCCTATCCCATCTGGAAAAACTTTTCCATTCATTTGTCCATTCAAATGGATGGCGACGGGCAGCGGCTTTTCACTTAACCTGTAACTCAACCTTAGCTCAAGTTCAAGCGCAGCTTTGAATGGAACGAGATGGAGGAGAGGCAACATGTCGTCAGAAAATATCTCTCAAGGTCAGTTTTCATCAGCCGCTGTGACCGCCACAAGCGGAATTGTCAGACGATCTCTGGCAGCGATCTATGGGGTTGTAGCGTACCTCCTATTTTTCGTGACCTTTCTGTACGCTATTGGCTTCGTCGGCAATCTGATCGTCCCTAAGAGCATCGATTCAGGTCAGGAGGGAGCTGTGCAGGAGGCAGTGATCATTAATGTGCTGCTGTTAGGCGTATTCGCAGTGCAACATAGTTTGATGGCACGCCCCGAATTCAAGAAGGTGTGGACGATGATTGTGCCTAAATCAATTGAGCGCAGTACATACGTCCTGTTAGCGAGCCTTGCCCTTGATCTGCTATTCTGGCAGTGGCGTCCGATCACCTCAACGGTGTGGTCAGTAGAAAATCCGATTGCGCAGGGCGTCCTCTATGCGCTGTTTGCCCTCGGTTGGCTAATTGTTCTCCTGAGCACGTTCATGATCAACCACTTCGATCTGTTTGGATTGCGGCAAGTTTATTTGTATCTGCGCAACCACGAATACCAGAATCTGGGTTTCAGAGCGCCTATGTTCTATAAATTCTTGCGTCATCCAATCATGCTGGGCTTCCTGATCGCCTTCTGGGCGACGCCCACGATGACGGCGGGACATCTGTTGTTCTCAATCGCTACAAGCGTGTACATCCTGATTGCTATCCAGCTAGAGGAGCGCGATCTCTCCAAATACTTCGGTGAGCAATACCGAGAGTACAAGCGCAGCACGCCGATGTTTCTGCCACGCAAGCCGCGCTAGACGGTTCCGGGTGAAGGCATCGTATTAACCGAATGATGGCAGTTTTCAACTGTCATCATTTGTGCTGTCCGCGCATAACTGTGTCCATTGCTTAGCAATTCCCAAAGTCTACGGTATACGTGAAAGATCTGTGAATAAGACAATTGTTATAGCGTGATTACATTCGAGGACGGCGGATAAGGAGTAGGATACTGAACGGGAGTATTATTACCAGTGCTGTTCCAATTCTCTCCGATCATTCCTGTGTACGCGCTAGTCGCCGTCTTGATGCTGTATTTGTCAGCACGGACATGGAATTTGCGTCCCGCGCGCGGTGCCAGCGCATGGTCGATGACTCTGCTTTTTTGTGCTATCCATACCCTCGGCACCTGTCTGGAAATTGCCTTCGCCACGCCGGTGCTGAAATTAGCGATGAACCGGGTGATTTACGTAGGCACGACAGGATTTGTGTTCTTTTGGGGCATTTTCGCCATTCAATACAGCAATCACGGTAGATGGCTAAACCGTGTAACGCTGCCCCTGCTGGCTATTGTGCCCGCCTGTACCTTAGTGTTGGCACTGTTTGCCGAACAACATCACCTACTCTACCGCGCTTACGAATTTGTATATCTGGATGGGCTGCTCTTAGGGCAAGTGGCAGCTTATGGCGCGTTGTTCTATCTTTGGGTGACCTATAGCTACATTGTATTCGTCAGCAGTTGGCTGCTGCTACTGCTAACTGCCATTCGTTCTCAAGCGATATTTCGCAACCAGATATGGCTGGTCATCCTAGCATCCGCAGTACCAATGATCACGTACGTCCTTCAGCTATTTGGATTGAAGCTGTATGCGCCCTATTATCCTCTAGCCTTTGCGATGGCGTTCGCTGGCGTCATTATGCTGCTCGCGATGACACGCTTGCGGTTCGGAGACATTCTGCCCGTTGCCTACGATCAGATCTTCAGAAACGTTAAGGGCGGGATCATCCTCCTTGATCTCAAGGGTCGAGTAGCGGGGCTGAATCATGCCGCCGAGCGCATCCTTGGAAGCAGCGAAAAAGATGTACTGTGGAAAGAAGCAAGGGATGCTTTCCCTGAGCAGCGCCACCTGATCAAACAGTTCGAGTACGTTAACGAGATTAAAACCGAAGTGGCGATGTCTGCCGTTGGTCCTTTCTATGAGTTGCAGATTACGCCTCTGACCAGCCATCATGGCGAGCCAGCAGGACGCGTGGTCATGTTCTACGACATTACGGAACGCAAGCAAATAGAGCAGAAAACACTGGAATTGACCGTTGAACAAGAGCGCGTTGCTATTTTGCGGCAGTTCATCAGCCACATGTCCCACGATCTGCGTACACCGCTGGCGATCCTGAAACTGACCGAATACGCGCTAAGAAATGATCTGAAAGGGCAGTTACCTAACCGCGTCGATATGCTGGAAAAGCAGACGGATCGCCTGATCGAGATGGTTGAAAGCATGTTGACGATGCTGCGACTAGAGGGTGAAAAACTTGATAGCCTAGGCGCAGTGGATATGAACGAACTCATCTGCACCGTAATCGAGCGGCATCGGCTGCTAGCGCAGGAGCGCGGAACGCAGCTTCAATTTAATCGGAGCCAAGAGTTGCCATTTGTGGTGGCAAACAGAGACGAACTCCTGTTGGCGCTCTCAAATCTGGTGGTCAACGCTATCCACTATTCCAGTGGTGGCGAGATCATCATGGATACTGCCCACGATCAGGAAAGTGTTGTGATCAGCGTATGCGACAGCGGCATCGGCATCTCAGCAGAGCATTTGCCACATATTTTCGAGCGTTTCTACCGAGTCGATGATGCTAGAGGAACGCAAAATGGCGGATTGGGACTCGGATTGACCATCACCAAAACCATTGTTGAGCGCCATGCAGGAACCATTGACGTACAGAGTCAGTTGGGTGAAGGCAGCCAATTTAGCATTCGACTGCCTCTGGAGCAGGCAAGCTAGGATGAAACTCGTGCTGATCCTGTCGCTTTTGCGTCTTGGGAACGTGGCAGCAGACCAAGCTGCGCCAACTGGGCGAAACGATCAGGTACGCCCCAGTGCTCGACAATACGACCATTCTCGAAACGACAGACGTCCATCACTGTAATTGTCATCGCTTTGTTGGTGGGCGGTCCTAGCAACGGTCCGAGATTGGTGCCTTGCGCAGTCATGCGTATCCAGACTTTATCTTCGTCGGCAATCATGTCCTCAATCGTCAAATGAAAGTCGGGAAAGCCAGCACGTAGGAAGGCAATATCCTCTTTAAGTCCTTGCAGATTCTTCTTCAGCCCGAATTGATGTTCCTGATAATCAGGTGCAAATAGCGCATCAAGCGCAGCGAAATTACCTTTATTGAAGCCTTCCTCGATCACGTTTGTGAGCACTCGCTTATTCTGTTCGCTAGACATAAGACATCCTCCTCCTAACACCGCAGTGGTACTGCTGTCAAAATTAGGCTAAAGTACAGGCAGTTCATATTCAATATAGTTAAACAATATTGAATACATAGAAAGTATATTCAAATTCGGAATTGTGTCAAGCTTTATGACTAACTCGAATAAGCCTAAACGTGCCTACAACTCCACGCGCCGCCAAGCGCAAGCACAGCAAACACGCCAGCAAATAGCTGAAGCTGCACGCCAACTATTTAGCGAGCGTAGTTATGCTGGTGCAACCATCGAAGCGATTGCCGAGAGTGCCGGAGTCGCCGCAGAAACGATCTATGCCGTATTTGGCAGTAAGCAGAGAATCCTCAACTATCTGCTCGATATTGCCCTCGGTGGCGATGACTCGCCTATTCCCATGTTGGAACGGCAAGATCCTCAGGCAATGTTCCGCGAAACGGATCAACGGCAGCAGTTAGGCATGTTCGCGCGTGGGATCACCGGGGTGATGGATCGTGCTGCGCCCATTTTTGAAATCATGCGGATGGCAGCAAAGTCGGAGCCACCGATTGCCACGTTGCTCCAGCATCTACTTAATGAACGGCGAAAGAATATGGAAACAGTGATCCAGCATGTCGCTGCTAATGGCGCCCTGCGAGAAGGGATCAGCAACGCCCACGCCGCCGACATTGTATGGACGCTTACCAGTGCAGAGGTGTTCCTACTGCTGACCGTTGAACGTGGTTGGTCAAGAGAGCACTACAGCGAATGGCTGGCAGATAGTTTGATCCGGCTGCTGCTGCCGTAATGCGTGTCTGGCAGCGGATTATTCCTCCGTCATAGGTTATCCCTTCGTCCTTCAAAAGAACGATGATTGCCGCGCCCGCCTCATGCTAAGTTTAAGCCATTGAAACGAGCGTAACTAGGAGCATCCATCGTCATGCAGCAAGCAGTATTCAGCCCCGCCATGCACGTCCGCCGCGAAGTCCCTACAGTAGAAGCGGAAGCACTCACCACACGCCGCATCTACAATCCGATTCAGAAGGATGCCGCTACCTTCTTGCAGACTTCGGAAGAAACGAACGGTGCCATGTCGCTACTAGAAATCGAAGTCGCACCGGGTGGCGGTAATGCGCTGCATTATCACACTTCGTTCGCGGAGAAGTTCACCGTGATTTCCGGCGAGTTTGGTGTACAAGTGGGTAAAGAGGCATTTGCACTCAAGCCCGGCGAATCAGCTACCGCGCCGAAAATGTCGCTGCATCGCTGGTTCAACAACACGTCGGAGATGGCAGTCGTGCGCGTGGAATTGACACCGGGTAATGCCGGATTCGAGCGCAGTTTGCGGATCGCCTACGGACTGGCGACTGATGGACTGGTGAACGACAAGGGCATTCCCAAAAACATTGCCCATCTCGCCCTGCTGATCGAGCTTTCGGATACGGGGATGCCGAGCATCTTCTCGCTGATCAAGCCAGTGATGCGGCGGATCGCAGCAAGTGCGCGGCGTCGGGGCATTGAGCAGGAACTAATCCAGCGCTACTGCAAGTAAATCGGGGTAATTGTTGAGCGAACGGGGTGGACGAGAGATGCTATCCTGTTCGCTCTAAAAGTTGATGCTTGACACTTTTCTAAGTCCGCCGTATGATGATTGAGTAATCACTCATTTTTTTGGATACACAATGGCACGAGCGAAGGTCGAGAATAAGTACAAGGCAATCCTAGACGCCGCGATCAGTGTCTTTGCCGCGCACGGATTCTGGGATACCCCGACCTCGCTGATTTCCAAGACGGCAGGCGTGGCTGATGGCACGCTGTTCAATTACTTCAAAACTAAAGACGATCTGATCAACGAAGTCTACCTTGAGATAAAGAAGGAATTGGGAGAACGGACGCTGGACGGGTTGGCGGCAAAAGACTCGATCCGCGAAAAGATGCGCCACGTCTGGAATACCTACGTCGATTGGGGCGTTGAGAATCCCGATAAATTCACGGTGATGCACCAAATCGGTTCCTCGTACACGCTGGATGAAAAGGTCAAGGCGGCGGCGGAAACTGGCTACCTAGAAATTCAACGGATCGCCAGCGAGAGCATTGCTAAGGGCGAAATCCGCGATTATCCGACGGATTATCTGGGCGCGATGATCGACATGCAGGCGGTGATGACGGTGCAGTTCATCCGCCAGAATAGAGCGCAAGCAACCAAGTATCGGGATATTGGCTTTGAAATATTGTGGAATGGCGTAACTCGCTAATCATTTTTACTACGAAGTGATTGAGTAATCACTCATCAATCAAACGATGGAGATAACGAGATGAACGGTTGGACAGCTAAGGATATTCCCTCACAGGCGGGGCGCGTGGTGGTGATCACGGGCGCGAACAGTGGTGTTGGTTACGAGAGCGCGGTGGCATTGGCGGGCAAGGGCGCACAGGTGATCATGGCGTCTCGCAGCATTGATAAGGCACAGCGGGCACAGCAAGAGTTACTTCAGGACGTGCCAACGGCTAAGGTTGATTTGATGCGATTGGACCTTAGCGATCTGAGGTCCGTGCGTGCTTTTGCCGAGGAATTTAACGCTAGTTATGCGCGGCTCGACATCCTGATGAATAACGCGGGGATCATGATCCCGCCTTATGGCAAGACAACCGATGGCTTCGAGATCCAATTCGGCACTAATCATCTGGGACATTTCGCGCTAACGGGATTGTTATTACCAAAGCTGCTGATTACGCCCGCCGCGCGCATCGTTACCGTGAGCAGCAGTGCCTACATGATGGGTGGACAGATCAACTTTGGCGATCTACAAAGTGAGCAGCGCTACGATGCGTGGGGTGCGTACAGTCAGAGCAAACTCGCCAATCTGTTATTCATGATGGAGCTTCAGCGCAAACTTGAGCGCACGGATGCTAATGTGATCAGTGTTGCCAGCCATCCGGGGTACGCAGCGACCAACCTGCAAAAATATACGGAGAACGGCGGATTTTTGCAGCAGCTTGGGATGGGCATACTCAAGCCGATCTTGTCGCAAAATGCTGAATTGGGCGCTACTTACCAGCTTTATGCGGCGACTGCCGCAAATGTGCGCGGAGGAGAGTTTTATGGACCGCGTTTTGTAATGCGCGGCGAAGTCGTGAAGGTCGCCTTGAATGCGCGGGCGAGAGATGCTGAAGCTGCCGCCCGCTTGTGGGCAGTTTCCGAGCAGCTTACGGGCGTGCGCTATGAGGTGCTGCAAACTGTAGTAGCTTAATGTGTTGCATTACTTTTCGCAGCTTGGTTGCGAGGATTGACCTGTCGGTGGAAGCTACTCTTGACTCCCCAAATGCGACAGCAATACCAGATGATCCACAGTGGAATCCTAACTACGACGATGGGTGAACTTATCAACGGAAACCCATCTACCAGCCTGACGAGAGCGTTCCGATCTTTTGGGATGGTCAGGAAATAGCACGGATCACCGTCCGCGATTTACTGCCTTAATAAACAAAAAAGAGGATTCTAGTGAATCCTCTTTTTTTGTTTATACCACGAGATAGTTATGCTTGATCGCCTGTAAATGCCGAGAGCAGGATCGTGTTGCCGTCGGGATCATCGATCATGGCAAAGTAGAGATCGGCATTCGGCTTGAAGGGCGGTTGATGCCCGACGTAACCAAAGCCCGTCATCTCCGCATACTTCTGATCGACAGCTTCCACCGTTTTCAGATAGAACTCAAGGATGATGCGATAGCCGCCCTTGTCCGGTTCGGTTTTGGCTGGATCCCAGCGGCGATTGACGGCTTTAGTGGTTAAGAAGAAGGTCAGTCCACTCATCTTGACCTCGACATGCCCCTTCGATTCGCTGCCTGCGGGAACATCAACGCCTAAACGCCGATAAAACTCGACAGCGCGGGACATATCCTCGACGATCACGCCGACCATATAGAGTTCGAGCGACATCACAACTCCTTAATCGCCTCTAATTGGCAAACAGATTAATACCTGCCGGGAAAAGTAGGATCGACATCGAGCATCCAGCGCTGCACGCCGCCCGCCAGATTGATCACGTTATCGTAGCCCTGACCTTCGACCCAATCGGTGACTGCCATGCTGCGCCTGCCTGTATGACAGACGAATACGACAGGCTTATCCTTCGGTAACTGATCCAGCGAGTCGGGGATGTCGTTCATGACGATATGCCCTGCACCGGGCAGCGATCCCAAATCGAATTCCCAGTCCTCACGCACATCGATCACGAGAATATCCTCGCCCGCGTCAAGCCGGGTTTTGAGGTCTTTGGGAGTTAATTCTTTCACTTTGTCTTTTGCCTTTGCTATGTCATCGTAGGTAGACAGTGGCGAGGATTATAGTGCAAATTGCGACCAATCCGCATACAATAGCGAATGCAAGCATTGTTAATGAATGAAGCGTGACTGGCGAGTAAGTAGTAGTAGCAACGCTGATGGCAACGCAGGATTTTCTGGAATTCAGGATCACTATTGAAATGCCGCTCTCCGGTTCGGTCAGCGTTAGCGTTACCGAATCTCCGGCGGGTCAGGCAAGTGTCAATATAGAATCCCCATTCACGCCAGAAGATATCGAGCGCATCCTAGCCATGCTAGATGGCAGCGCGAATGCCAGCCATGCCGAAGAACTGCGTGCCGCGCGCGCCTTTGGCGAGAAGTTGTTCAACTCTATCTTCGTTGGAGCAGTGCTGGATGCCTACTATCAGAGTTTGCAGTCGGCGGCGGCGAGTAATCGCGGCTTGCGTATCTCGTTAAATCTGGAAGGCGCGGGGTTACTGGCGACAGTGCCGTGGGAATTGCTGCGCGATCCACGCGGCGATCACATATCACTGACGCGGCAGGTGGAAGTGGTACGCTACGTGCCGACTACCCTAGCCCGCGAAATCAAAGACATCACACTGCCGATCAATGTGCTGGTGCTGATATCCTCACCAAGCGATCAGGCGAGTCTCGATCCTGAGGCGGAATGGACAGCCATCGACGAGGCGACGCAGGAATTACGGGATCGCGGACTGCTGACGGTAGAACGTCTTGAAAACGCACAACTGCTGACTTTGCAGCGTAAACTGCGCGATAGCAAACCATTCCACATCTTCCACTTTGTCGGTCCTTCGATCAGCGATGAAACAACACGCACGGGGATGTTGGCGCTAGAAGATGTGCGTCGCAAGACGACAGTGCAAATCTCCGCTGACGAATTGGCACGCGAACTCGCCAGCGAGAACGGTGTGCGGTTGGTGGTTATGAGCACAGGACGCACGCGACAAGAAGGCATCCGTGACCCGTTCACGCCAGTCGCCGTGCGCCTTGCCAATCGCGGTATTCCGGCAATTATCGAGTTTCAATTCAAGTTGAGCGAAGAAGCTAACCGCGAGTTCGCGCAGGAATTTTATACGTCGCTGGCTGAAGGGCACCCCATTGAGGTGGCGCTGACGATGGCGCGGCGTGCGGTGCAAAGCACGATGAGCAACCTTGAATGGGCGACGCCTTCGATTTATTTGAATGCGGAGACGAGCACGCTGTTCCCGCACCGTCGCAGCTACGAAGGCAATCTATCGACAGGCGGATTGCGCGAACGGCTGCCGATCCTGATGGCTGTCGCGGCGCTGTTGATAGTCGGCTTGGTGGCACTGCTGATCGCTACACGTGGCGGCGATAGAGGCATTCCTACCGTCAATCTAGCGATGGGGCGCCTATTTATCTTCCCGCGCAATCCGACGCCGGGTGAGCCTGTGGAAGTGACGGTAAGCATTACGAATCGCGGGACGGAGCCTGTGGAAAACATCCAGTGGTCATTCTTCACCCAAGACCCCGCCGATCCTAAATCCAGCCCTGCGATCACAGATACGATTGACCTGATTAAACCGGGCGTAACCTTAGTTGCTAAACGATATTACATCTTCGGCGGTTGGGGAACATTTGCCACCACCGCGATCATCGACAACACCAATATTATCAACACCAGCGTTACTAAAAATGTGAGCGTGTTCAGGGCAACTACTACCGTTGAACCACTGGTGATCAATTTCCAAGTGCTGCCCAACGGCACGGAGGTCTTTGAAAACCTAAATCTGACTGGCGATGAGTTTCAAGATTGGAAGCTGAAGATCGCGCCGCTGATCGACCCCAACGATCCAGATTGCAAAGAGGCGGTAGCGCGCATCGTGGTCGATGAAGTAGAGCAGCAGTGGCGCTTGGTTACCGGACAACCGACGCCTAGCGATCAATGCAGATCACTGCCGATCATATTTTCCCTTGATGAGAAGGTGAGTGATCACGTGCCAGAAAGTGCTACTGTGGAATTTATTCCGACCAGTGCAGGTGTTTATACCTTGGAACTGCGCGATAACGCGGGTACGGTGATCGACAGTGATGAAGTCGATGTTAATCAGGCGGACGCCGATGCACGCCGTGTTCAAGAGTTAACCATCACCTCCACAGCAGAGAGCGGTCTCGACGAGACCTCCTTCCAATTCGCCGTTCCGGCGGACGCTAGCACTGTGATCCAGAGCGTGACACTGACGCCAAGAGAGAATTAGTTCGCCAGCGCCTTTGCTGCATTTAGCCGTGAGTCCATCCATGAGTTAGGAGTTTTGATGCCGTCCGTCGATGCTAGCGCGTTACCTTCCGCAGCGGAATTACCCGCCCAGATTGAAATTCAGCCCGTCGGCAAAGCGATCTCTGCGGAGATCGCGGTACCGGGATCGAAAAGCATCACCAACCGCGCCCTGATCATGGCGGCGTTGGCTGAGGGCGAGTCGGTGCTGGAGAACGCCCTGTTCAGCGATGACAGCCATTGGTGTTCCGAATGTCTGCGTAAGCTAGGCATCAACGTGGAGGCGGATCGTGTTGGTGCGCGGTTTACAGTCAGCGGATTGGGCGGCAAGTTTCCGGCGCAGCAAGCCGATTGTTTTGTGGGCAATTCGGGCACGACAGCGCGATTCATGACGGCAGCGGCGGCGCTCGGACGCGGTGATTATCACTTTGATGGTGTGGCGCGTATGCGGCAGCGTCCGATCCGTGAACTGCTGCTGGCGCTGCGCTCACTCGGTGCGGAGATCGAGGCGGACGAGGATCGCTTTCCACTGACGATCCACGCGCACGGCTTGCGCGGTGGCGAAACGACCATCGACGCGACAGATAGCAGTCAGTTGCTATCCGGTTTGCTGATGGTCGCGCCTTATGCCGAACAGGACATCAAGATCAACGTGGCGGGCAGCATTGTCTCGCAGCCGTACATCGACATCACTTTGAAGATGATGGCGCAGTTTGGCGTGGAAGCGCACAATGCCGACTATCGCAGCTACCAGATCGCGGCGGGTCAACGCTACCGGGCACAGCGGTATGTGATCGAGCCGGATGCCTCCAACGCGACGTATTTCTTCGCCGCCGCCGCGATCACGGGTGGGCGGGTGCGCGTGCCACATCTCTCGGCAGAGTCGCTGCAAGGAGACGCACATTTCGTGGATGTGCTGGAGCAGATGGGCTGCACCGTCACGCGCGGATCGGATTACCTTGAAGTGCAAGGACCGGATAAACTGCGGGGTATCGACATTAACCTCAATGCCATGTCGGACACAGCGCAAACGCTTGCCTGCATCGCGCCATTCGCCAGCAGTCCAGTGACCATCCGCGAGATCGGGCATAACCGCCTGAAGGAGACGGATCGGATCGACGCCGTGATCACGGAGCTGCGTAAATTGGGCGTCCGCGCTGAAGATACGACCGACAGCATGACGATCTATCCTGCGTCCGATTTGCATGCCGCCGAGATCGACACCTACGACGATCATCGGATGGCGATGGCGTTCTCGGTGATCGGATTGATCGTGCCGGGGGTCAAGATCAACAATCCGGCGTGTACCGCCAAGACATTCCCTGATTTCTATGAGCGTTTCCACTATCTGTACAGCTAAATACGGTTAATCTATGAAGCGACTATTCAGCACCCTGCGCCAATTCGTGGATCGGAAAGTCGAACTGCCAGACTACGATCCGGATTACGAGTCGATCCAACTGCGTGAGATCGAAGCCTTTGAACGGCGGATCGATGTATTAACGCGCTACGCTGAACAGTCAATGGCTTATGAGGAAGCGCTGACCAGTAACTATGAACGCCTTGAGGCTGATCTGCAGAAGATCAAAGATCTAGTAGAAGCCAACATTGACGCGGGCAAAGATCGGGATGCACTGGAGTTCTTGCGTCTGGCGGTGCGGTTGCGCCCGCAACGCGATCTGGTGGCTTACGAGTTAAACTCGTTCCATGCGGTTGCCGATGCGCTGATCATGCGGGTTAATACGCTGGTAGCACATCTGGATGAGGCGCGTGAATATGCTCGCAACGCACGTTTGAGTCAGGCGGCAACACAGCAGCTTGACGCGACGATGACCAAACTGACGCGCTATTTCGTGCTGCTGGAACGAGTGGCGGCAGCGCGGCGTCAGACGCTGGAGCAGCGTTTAGTGGCTAAACTGGGCGAGATCATTGATGACCGCAAGCTGGATCTGGAAATGGCATCCTATGTGCTGGCGCGGCGGCGTGCGCTGAAAGCAGAAAATAGTTAGAATTAGCCGGGCGCGGCGATTCTATGCAACAATTAATCAGCAGCTTTCATTATGAAACGACGGTCAGCATTCATCCCGATGCGCACTTTGTTCCTAGTGATCCTTGCGTTGGGGGCAGCCTCCCTAGCCTGTGGGGTGCAGTTACCACCGCCGCCCACCAGCGCCAGTTTGCCGAGCTTGACGCCGAGTCTCACGCCGTCTGATACGCCAGTTCCTTCGGCAACACTGCCACCGACATGGACGCCGATCCCTAGCGCCACGCCGTCTTTCACGTTGACACCGACGCCGACCAATACGCTGACCTACACACCGACGTTCACGCCGACGGATACCGCGACGTTTACGCCGACCAATACATTCACTGCCACCTATACATTCACACCGACCCAGACGTTTACGCCCAGTTTTACACCGACCAACACGCCGACGTTTACGCGCACACCAACGTTCACCGCGACCTTCACCCTCACGCCTACCGCGACGCCAACCAACACGGCGACGTTCACACTGGCACCAACATTGACGCCAACATTCACAGCGGGTCCGCCTGCGGTCACTACCCTGACGGTTTCTCCAGCCACAGCAGAATCCGGAACGCCTGTCACCGTAAGCTGGTCAGCCGTTGGCGAAACTGCTACCCTAGAGATCGTGACGACAACAGGCGTGGTGCTGCTGACAGAAAATGTGCCGACCATCGGGCAGCGCGTATACACACTGGATCAGAGCAATGGACGTGCCATCGTATTTAAGATCACGGCGCGGCGCGGACAGCAGACCGCAGTGAACAGCGTGTCAGCAGTGATCACCTGTAATCCAACGTGGTTCTTCACCGCTGCTCCGGCTAATTGTCCGCTGCAAGCGGCGCAGCAAGGGCAGTTCTTGTATCAGCAGTTCGAGCGCGGTTACGCCATCTTTGTGCCGAACCTCAATCAGGTGTACTTCTTGAGCTTCGATCGGCGGATTGCGGCATATCCGAGTGTGTGGTCGCCGGGAGTGCCGCAGCCAGCACCAGTTAACCCGATCACGCCACCGCTGATCGTGCCAAACGCGCAGATCGGCTATGTTTGGCGCGTCTACCCGTGGATCGATGGACGCCCAATTTATGATGCCCTCGGCGCGGCTACAACGCCCGCGATCCCGTATTTTGGTAACGTGCAGGCAGGTGCGCTCAACGATGTGTACTTGAGCGTCCCGACTGGCGGCGTCTACTGGCTACAGATCGGCACGGCGCTGTGGTTCCCCATCGGTAGCTGATAGAGATATGAGGATGTGATATTGCTGCGTAGGGTTGTGATCAAAGCGGGTTTATTGTTTTTACTGCTTAACGGCTTGTATTTCGTCATCCAACCGGTTCGCCTGCTAGAGCGAATCAGTGTTTATAACAGCATCGTACCGGGACGCTTACGGCTGCCCTTCGCTAACTATCCGACGGAATCGCATACCGTCAGCATCCTCAACATCGATCAGATGCTGACTTCGCACGTGATCGCGCGCCCTAAAGCTGATGACGAGTTTCGCGTGATCATGCTCGGTGACTCGGCGGTGTGGGGGTATCTGCTGTCAGCGGATCAAACGCAAGCCGCCTGCTTGAACAATCTGAATCTGAGCGCACCTGATGGTCGGCGCATGGTTTTCTACAACCTCGGCTATCCTAAACTCAGCGTGATTAAAGACCTGCTGATCCTTCAGCAAGCGTTGAAATACCAGCCAGATATGATCATCTGGTCGATGACGCTGGCATCACTGTACCCCAGCGACCAGTTGGATTTCGCCGTGATACAGGATCAATATGATGAGTTGGCGGCACTGCAAGAACAGTATCAGTTCAAGCTGTTCAACTGGAATCCGCAAGAACCGGATTGGTGGTCGCGCACACTGATCGGTCAACGGCGCGAGATCGCCGACTGGCTGCGCTATCAGCTTGCTGGTCTGGAATGGGCTGCCACTGGAATCGATCATGTGGTGCCGATCCTCGTGCCTCCGCACCGCACCGCCTTGAGTGACAGCACCGATATTCTGACGGTCTACCCGATGAGTCTGAAAACGGCGAACGTGATCGTAGCGGAGGATTTATCCTTCGATGTGGTCAGCGCGGGCATGAATTGGGCACAAGCGCGGAATATCCCGATGCTGCTGATCAATGAGCCGATTTATCGCAATACCGAGCATCCGATCCGCTACAACTTATTTTATCCGCATTGGGCGCTGGATTCGTACCGCGCCGCCTTCCGCGATGTGGCACAGCAGCGTGGTTGGCAGTATGCGGATTTCTGGGACGCCGCGCCACCGGAAGACTTCACTGACACCGAGTTCCACCTGAACGCCGCTGCCAATTGTCGCTACGCCGCGAAGATCGGTGATTTCGCGCTAAGGGCGATGCCCTGATCGCCAAACTCTTGATGTTTTTTTGACGCGCACAAGCGGCATCCTGACCGCCTCTTGACCCGCGCCAGCATTATCCTTAGGAATGGTAATCCTAAGGATAAAAGATCATGCAAAAAACTATTCTGGTCTTGCTCACCGAAAATGCGGAATGGATGAACGAGGCTATACATCAGGCAGCACAGCTAGCACGCCGGACAGGGTATCCGCTGGCGGTACTGAAGATGATCCCGGTACAGCATACAAGCTGGTTGGCGTCTGCTCCAACCTATATCGAGCACTCCGACGCGGAACTGAAAATCCTCAAGACCGCCCAAGCGACGGCAGAGGATTACGGCGTCGAGATTTGCATGGAGCCGTTTCAGTATGTGACGCTGCCCGAAGCGATCTATGATGCAGCGATGCATTATCAGGCGGCGGTCTTGTATGCCACGCTGCCGACCAAGTGGCTAGAGTTCTGGCGTCAGCACAAGATCAATTGGCTGAATCGAGCGCTAGCAGAGCAGCACGTCCAGTTAAACACTCTGGAAGCGCAGCATCACAAGACAGAAGCGGAGCCGCAATTGAGCGCCGCCCACTGAGCCAGTACTAAGTTACGCCATTTCGCCGAGAACCCGTTGAGCGATGACCAAACGCTGTATCTGGCTGGTGCCTTCGCCAATGCTCATCAGCCGCTGATCGCGGTACATGCGCTCGACGGGGAACTCGGCGCTGTAGCCATAGCTGCCGTGAATCTGGATGGCGTTGAAACAGACGCGTTCGGCAACTTCGGATGCCAGTAGTTTCGCCATCGCCGCTTCTTTAGTGAAGCTCTTGCCCTGATCTTTGAGCCATGCCGCACGATAGACCAGCAAACGGGCGGCATCGATCTCCAGCGCGGCGTCGGCGATCATCCATTGGATCGCCTGAAAATTGCTGATCTTGTTGCCGAATGCCTCGCGCTGTTTGGCATAGCGTACCGCTTCTTCAAACGCACCCTGCGCCAAGCCGACACTCAACGCGCCGATACTGATCCGTCCCGCGTCCAGCGTTGCCAAGACTTGATGCAAACCGCGCCCTTCCTCACCCAACACCTGATCAGCCGGAACGCGTACATCCTCAAAGGTGATCATCTGCGTGGGTGAGCCTTTCAAGCCCATCTTTTTCTCCGGCGCGTGAATGGTCACTCCTGCGCTGGACGGCTCGATCAACAGCAGGTTGAAGTTTTTGCTGCCGACCTCTTTGCTGGTACGCACGTAAGTGTTGATTACAGGAGCAAACATTGGATTAGTGATCCATGCTTTGCTGCCGTTGACGGTGAAGTGATCGCCGTCGCGCAAGGCTATTGTCTGCGCGTTCGCCAGATCGGAGCCAGCGTTCGGCTCGGTCAGCGCCAATGCTCCTAGCATCTCGCCGCTGGTCAGTTGGGGGAGATATTTCTGTTTCTGCGCTGGCGTACCCCAATGAACAATGGGTCCACAGCCGAGATTATTATGCGCGGAGATCGATAGGGCAGTGGAACCGCAGACGCGACCAAGTTCCTCAATGGCAATCGCGGCGGAGATGGTATCCATCCCTGCACCGCCATATTCTTCCGGTACCTGCAATCCGGTCAGACCAAGCGTGGGCATCTTGTGGATTGCCGTCCATGGCAGTTCACCAGCGCGATCTACCTCTTGAGCGCGGGGTTTGATCTCCGCCTCGCAGAAATCATGCACGGCACGCTGATACATGCGCTGTTCCGCGGATAATTCAAAATCCATCTTCAGCCGCTCCAAAAATAACTAATGTTTGTTAGGTGATTGGTTTACTGTAGCTCAAGTTAGGGCTGCTGCCAACGTTGATGATGAGATTGAAACTGAAGCGTAGATGAGCCGTGCTTGCGGCATCGGTATTCGCGAGCTAGTATTCCGCGCCTGATCGCAGGGGGAGAAAGTTTCGAGGCAGAATGACCGATTCAGAGCAATCAGCGCTCCCACCAATCCCAGAGCCACCCGTAGATTCGGGGGATACACCGCCCAGCGGGATGCGCCGTCTGGAAGATACGCAGCCCGGAAAACCTGTACAGTTGTCAGATGCAGGCGGCAGTAGTGGAACTGGTTTTGCACAAATCTTGATTTATGTCGCAGCGCTAGCGATCACGGCGGTAGCGGCGCTGCTTTACTTACAGCCATCAGCCACCAGTAATGAACAGCCGACAGAGACTTCTGTTGCTGCGGTCTCAACGGTGGCGGTGACCAACACGCCCGTCCCTACCGATCCGCCAACGGTTGAGCCGTCACCAATGCCAGCCAATCAGAATTTGCCTAGCGGTGATGTTCCGGTTGACGTGATCGCCGATCTGCTGCTGCAAGCGGGGGATACCGCGCCACCGAGCGATACACTGTACCGTCAGCAATCGGCGTACACCATCGCGCCCGTGCGCCCGCGTAGTGGTGCGATTCAGTACACGATCAAGGTGGGCGATACACTGGAATCCATCGCCAAGCAGTTCGGCATTTCTACCGATTCAATCGTCTGGAACAGCGATATTGTCTACGTCAACCGCTTGTTTCCGGGTGATACGCTGACCATCGTGCCTGAAGACGGCGTGCTGCACAAAGCAAGTGGCAGCGAGACTATCCAGCAGATCGCGGAGAAGTACAAAGTCTCGGCTATTCGAATCATCGACTCGGAGTACAACCCCAAGCTGCAAAGTGCAGGCGCTTTGCCGGAAACGGTACTGCCTGCCGATACGCTAGTGATGATTCCCGGTGGCGTCAGCGAGAAGAAGGCGCTGTACTGGAACCCGCCTGTGAAGGTCGAGGCGGGCAGCACGAGTGGTGCAGTTGGATCGGTGACGTTTGGCGTTGGTCAAGCGGGATCATGCGGTCCGACGCCGGGAACTGGTGGCGCAGGTAGTTTGCTGCTGCCGCTGCCCGGTGGCTCGTACAATGTGACGCGCGGCTTCAGCGGATCACATGGCGGAATCGATCTTGCCGGACGGGCGGGTACTACCGTCTTTGCCGCCGCTACAGGTAACGTGATGTACGTCGGCTGGGTTACTTACGGTTACGGCAACGTGATCGTACTCAATCACGGCGACATCTGGACGATCTACGGTCACTTGAGCAGCTACAACGTTAGCTGCGGGCAGACGGTGCAAGCGGGACAGCCCATCGGTGCGACGGGCAGTACGGGCAATTCCAGCGGTCCGCATCTGCACTTTGAGGTACGTGCCAATGTCGGCGGGGAGTTTTTCCCGGTCAATCCGACAGGGTATCGAGCGTTCTAAAGAAAAAGAAGTAACGAGTGATGAGTAACGAGCAGATACGTTGAGGTTGCTCATCAATTCGGTGCTAAAAGTACGGCGGCGGTTTGCGGATCAGAATGCCGCGCTGCTCGCAGATCGCGCCGTAGGTTGAGTCGATGACGTAGGCGCGCCACTCGAACGTCCCCGATCCGACGAGAGTCCGCAGCGGGATCGGGAACACCCCAGCACCCTCAAAGGGTACATCCATCTTCAAGCCTTCGGTTTCCCCCTGACGTAGTAACAACATCGCCATCGTGCGGCTACGCGGTACGCCAGTCCAGGAGAAGGTGACGACATCATTGAAGGCGAAAGCGGTATCCGTTTTCGGCGTCAAGACGGCAAATTCCGAACAGAGTTGATCCTGGGTAAAGGTAGGAATAGCGGTAGGCGTCGGCACCAATGTGCGAGTCGGCGCGGGCGTCAATGTCGGTTTAGGAGTCCATGACGGCGGCAGCGCGTTGCTGGAATTGGTGGGGGCGGCAACGGCAGAAACCACTGTTCGGGTAGCTGTAGCTGTGGCAGTTGCAGTAGGGGTAGGAGTAGGTGAAGAGGGGCTGCACGCGGTGATCAGCAGCGATCCGAGTAGGATCAGACAGCGGCAGCCCTTGAACATGAAAAGTGATTCGTCAGCGCTTAGGCGCGTTCACCGAGACGCCGTTCGCGCCCCTGTGCCAGACGCTGAATGTTTTCGCGGTGACGATAGAAGATCATGAAAGCGACGATCAGGATATAGAGGCTGTATTCGTGCGGGATACCCGTGCTACCCTGCCCGATCAAGAACATTACCCAGATCGTGCCAATACCCACCGATACCAAGACCGCCAGCGAAACATAACGGGTGAGCAGCACAATCGCGCCCCACAAACTCAGCGTAATGACGACGATCTGCCACCACGGAAGCATCAGCACTAACCATGTGCCACCGGCTGTGGCAGCACCTTTACCACCGCGAATCGTACCGGTGATGATAGCCGCGATCACTGACCAGTTATGCCCGATGACCACCGCAATCGCGCCGATCACACCGTTAGCGATCTTGTCGCCGGGCAGGTTCCAGGCGATGCAGACAGCCAGAACACCCTTGAGCGAATCCAAAACCCAAACCAGCAAGCCCCACTTCATGCCTATCGCGCGGATCGCATTGGCAGCACCCATGTTGCCGCTGCCAACTTCAAAAATGTTGATCTTGTTCAACCTTCCGATCAAGTATGCTGTCGGAATGGAGCCGATCACATAGCAGAGCATGAAAGTAAATAACGGGAGCAGGATGTTGTTCATTAATACCTCGACGTTCGTTAGTCGGGAAAGAATAACACCACAGGGCGCTAAAGGGTACGTTACAAATGTGTATCGCTCAGCAGCGGCTAATGAATGTGCGGCAACCGCCTAGTGCGCAAATTCCGGATTCTGGCGAAACCAGGCTACCGTCTGTTGCACGGCGTCGCGCAGTGGCGTCGAAATATCACCGAAGCGGTTGACGAACTTGCTGTGGTCAACAATAAATGGTTTCTCGAACTCGTAGAGCATTTCCGTGGTTTCACGGATCGTGGGGCTGAAGAGTCCGGCGACCTGCAGCATCAGGCGGTTGACAGCACCGATCCGTGCCGTTGTTCCCGCTGCCTCAAAGACCAGTTGCAGATACTGCCGTGTGGTCACTGTTGGCGCGTTGGGAACGTGCCACGCTTGCCCGTAGGCATCTTCATGTTCGCCCAAGATTACCAGTGCGTTGGCGAAATCTTTGGTGAAGGTGTAGGTGTGTGGCATATCGATATTGCCTAATCCGGACACCTTTTTGCCTGCCAACGCCGGAACGTACGTCAGACTCCCCGATACCGGATCATTAGGACCAAAGAAATCCGAGCCGCGTCCAATCACCACGCGCAGCTTGCCCGTCTGATGCGCCGCCATCAGCGCCTGCGTCATCTCGGCACGCACTTTGCCTTTCTTAGTGTGCGGATTCAGTGGTAAATCTTCACGCATTTGAGCATCGGAAACGTCGCCGTACATATATAGATTTTCGGTGACTACCAGTCGCGCATTATTCGCCGCTGCACCTTCAACAATCGCTGCTTGCAGTGCCGGAAAATTGCCCTGCCACTGATGGTATGGGGGCTGCGCACATTGGTAAACGATACTTGCCCCCTTCGTTACTTCTTCCGATTCTGCAACGACCGAGGCATTGGCTTTGACAACTTCCACACCCTGTGCGCTTTGTAAACCAAGTGGTAGTTTGCCGCTGCGGTTAACTAGACGGATGCGTTTGCCCTTCGAGATCAATACGTTGGCGATAGCGACACCCATCGGTCCAGTGCCAAATATGACCTGTAGTTCAGAGTCAGGTTGTGCGCTCATGATCCCTATCTCCTGTCGGTGGCGATTTCAGACCCATAGTTGAAAGAAAAGTTAGACATAAGTGACGATAAATGGCGTCGGCATCGGCAATGGTGCCCACGTTATGCCCGTGAATCTCCAACATAACGAAGCCGTGCATCTGAAAACGGGCAGTGAGGACCGCGTAGAGGATAGATTTCGGTGCATCGGGAAGTGTCTCCAAACCGGAATCGATCTCCGCGGCGGACTGCGCATAGTCTTTCGGCACTGTTAGCTGCCCGGCATCAATGGCGTCAGCCATAATCTGACCAACGAGATACATTCCGCTTGCGGCTTTAGGAACCGTGATCTCTCTTGGCGCGTGATAACCCGGTATCGGATTGCCATAAATGAGTTGAAAGTCCGTCGAGTTTTCAAGCGCCCAGTTGCGATACGATTCCATAATGGCAAGCAGCCGATCAACGTATCTGGTTGGCGGAAACTTTGCCGCTGCCTGCTCCATCGCCTCACTCTGCGCATCGAACGCGTCCACGATCAGCGCCGTAATCAGGTCGTCAAGGCTGTCGTAGTAGCGGTATATCGCCGTCACGCTGAAACCCATCTCAGCAGCGATGCCCCGCAGCGATAGCCCTGCTGTGCCTTTTTCCCGCATTTGCTGCCGCGCCGTTGCTTTGATCTCTTCTCGAGTTGCTTCGCGCAGGCGTTCACGCCGAGTTGACATTGCCAATCACTCCGTATCACTATAGTTTGCGATGCTCACTATAGTTAACACTGTTAACAGTATTGCGCAATTTGTGAACACTGTCAACTATTAGTTACACTGTTCTTTGTTAGGGAATTGTCATGGGGTGAGGTGGGGGTATAATACCGACGCTGCCGAAAAGGAATGCACGTCCCGGATGAACACCGTAACTGCCATTGAACGCAAACCTATCATCACGCGCTACCCGCAGACTATTGCCTGGTCAGTATTGATCCTTAGTTTTGGCATTTTTCTGGTTACGTGTGCAGCCAGTACCTTTGGCGTGTATTGGTTCTTCTTCGAGTCGCGTGTTGATCTGAAGGCAAATTTGTACGTAGCACGTGGCGGTTTGCGCGTTGACTACGGGATCGACTCTAGTCTGGTAGGAGCACGGCTGACCATTGAGCAAGATGGCGTGATCCGTGCTGACGAGACGGCGCAAGGGTATCTGACCTTTGAGGACAACTATTCAGGACAGATCATCGCTACCATCTTCATCCTACCGAACTCTACGATCCGGTTGACGGAACGCAGTCGCCCGCGCTTTGAGTGGAGCAATAACAGCCACGTTTTGCAGTTGTCGGATGTCACGGGGCAGATCATGGTGGAAGTGCCCTTGAATGTGACGCGGACGGTGAGAATCGTGCTTGGTACAGCGTATGGGGAAGCGGTTATCGATCAGCCGGGCACCTATCGGCTAGATGTCAGCAGCAGCGTACTGCACTTTTATACCGAGACCGATGGGCGTGTAGCGTTGGTTCGCAACGCCTTGAAGCAGACGTTCCAAGTGGCAGCACCGCTCTATGCAACACTGGATCGGGAGTCACAGACGGTTGTGGTACAGCCGCTGCCCTATCTGGTACTGACGCCGGAATTCCGTCGTAAGCGCGAAATGGACATCCCTGCTGAGGAAGTAGTCTCTGATCCTAATTTGCCGATGGGTTGGGCTTGCTCCATCGAGCCGAACAGGGATACCAGCAAACAAGAGACGGAACCGGATCCGATCTATCGGCGTGACATATCGCCTGACGGTCGTGTGGCGCTGCACATGTCTCGCGGTACGCCAGTGGTGGACGACAATAAATTCGGCCACGCCGAAGTCGGCTGTCTGCATAACTTCGACAACGTAGATGTGACCAACTTTACATGGTTAAAGATTGAAACGCGCTTTCGCATCCAGTATCAAGACCTGACGACCTGCGGCGATCTGGGTACAGAATGCCCGGTGATGTTGGAATTAACCTATGAAAGCGCAGGTGTTGACGCGCAAGGTAAAGCGATCACTACGGATTACGTGTGGCGACATGGTTTCTACATCAACCGCCCAGACGGCGATACCCGTCCAGTGATCTGCGATACCTGTCTGCAACTGCATGATAAGGTGGTCGGTGATGTCTGGTACAACTACGATTCAGGTGACTTGAATAAATTGTTCACGCCGGAACGACGCCCCCTGCGCTTGAAACAGATACGGGTGTATTCCTCAGGTCACGTTTTCGACATGATGATGGAGAGTTTGCGCGTGGTGGTAGGCACGGTGGGCTAGGCGGCGACCTCCAAGCGCAGGGATTGTTACGATCTCGAACGCAAACTACTGTCAAAATTAAGCCATATTGTCTATAATCCGCGTGGATTTCTTCGGCGGAAATAGAGGTATGCAGTATGTCCGATGCGATGCGCGACCAGCTTGAACGGGCGTACAATCTGATTCAGCAGGAGCAGCTCGATGACGCAGTGAATTTACTGCGCCCCATCGTTGCCCGTGATCCAGACAATCCCGATGCATGGTGGCTGCTGGCGAATGCGGTCAGCGAGCCGCATGATGCCTACAACGCCCTGACCAATGTACTGCGGTTAGAACCGAACCACGATCAGGCACGGGAACTGCTGGATAATTTGCTGCAGGAATTCCCCGAACTAGGCGCCAGCGGTGACGCCTCCGCCGATATGTTCAGTACGTCGGCATCCGATATGCGATCCACGCAATCACTGGGTACGGATTGGGATGCTGAATTCAAGGCGACCCCTAGCGCCGAACCGATCCGCGATCTGGACGATCTGTTCGCTGATTACAGTTCGTCGGTTGATATTGACGCATTGACTGAAGACGACCCCTTAGCAGCAGAACCAGTTGCTAACGCCAGCTACGAAATTGACTCCTACTTCAAGGCGGAGGGCGATGACGCGGAAGACTTAGATGCGATGTTCTCCTCAAATGTGAAGAATGCGCCGACCACGCGCACCGAGGAGAATGATCTAGATGCTCTGTTCGGCGTCAAATCGGAAGATAAGCCCGCGGGCGCGGAAGCTTTCAACGATCCCTTTGGCGCGAACGATCCTGACTTCCTTGATGATGTAATCGTGCCGACCGATGTCGTCGAGCCGACGATGACCGCGACGCAAATGCCGGACGAGAAGCGGCGCACACGCACAGGTAAGTCGACTACCCGTCAATCCGGAGCTGTGCCTAAAGGCGATCCCTTTGCGCCAGCGACTGCCTCTCGTCGCCGTCCGCGCTGGCTGCCAATTGTGGCTGGACTGGCGTTGATAGCGGTGGTGGCGCTGGTGGCATGGATCGCATTGTTCCGTCCTTTCGACACTACGAAAACAGATGTTACGTCGAACACGACAGCCACGGCGGATGTCTCTGCTGCGGTGACAATGGCTGCCTCGCTGCCAGAATTGGCAACAACACAGCAACTACTGACTCAAGCTAACTTCGCGCATCCGGTGGTGACGCTTTCCGACGGCAAGTTCGCGGTTAAGACCTGCGAAACGCCGAGCCGCAATCTGAAGGCGCGTTTCTACGAAGCGATCAGTTTGATCGGTCAGCAAGCGGCGAAATTGCGCGATCAGGTAAAAACGGCGGAACTGGAACTGACGAGCTGCGCCAATCCTGACATGTTGCTATATCGTGCTGCTGCGCCGATTGATGCAGTGATCGGTTATGTTGATGGCGGCGAAACTGACGCGGCGACTTATCGCGCGGCGTGGGTAGCGAATTAACGGAAGTAGCCTCACCCCCTGACCCCCTCATCCACTTCGTGGAGAGGGGGAACCAAGATGTAACCTCAGATTTGCTATACTCTTAAGCTGTAAGGCTAAGAGTATTTATCTACTGGTTTGTAGCTAAGCGCATGAATGTTGCTGAGAAAATTCCTACACGCGATGAAATTCAGGCGCTGGCGCGAGAATTAGCGCAGCGATTCGCTGAACGCGCGGCGCGGCATGATGCCGACGGCAGTTTCCCGTTTGAGAATTACGAGGATATTCGCCAATCCGGTTATCCCAAGCTGACTGTTCCCGTAGCGTATGGGGGCTGGGGCGCGGGAATGCTGGATGCGGTGATGGCGCAGGAAATCCTCGGTATGGGCGATGGCAGCACGGCGCTGGCAATCACTATGCACGTACAAACCGTTGGCGCGGCTGCTGCGGGCGAAAAGTGGGATCCACAGGTATTCGAGCGCCTGTGCCGCGATATTGTGGAACGGGCAACGCTGGTAAATTCCTGTGCCACTGAGCCGGAATTGGGTAGTCCGAGTCGTGGCGGCAGACCGAACACCAAAGCGCGACGCGATGGAAGCGACTGGCTGATCAACGGACGCAAGAATTTTGCTTCGATGTCGCCTACGCTCGACTATTTCATCGTCCCGGCGTTGATCGAGGAGGAGGATGCGATTGCGCGTTTCCTCGTGCCGCGTCAGCCGGAAGTGCACATTGAGGAGACATGGGATTCGCTAGGAATGCGCAGCACAGGCAGCCATGACATTGTGCTGAATGATGCCCGTGTCCCCGATGATATGCTGATCTCTAGGATGTCCGGCGGATCGCGCCCCGATCCGAGCGTGATCAAGCTGAATGCGTGGTTCACACTGACCGTCAGCGCCTGTTATTTGGGCGTGGCGGGTGCGGCACATCAGACGGCGTTGAAGTTCGCGCATGATCGAGTCCCCACCGCCCTCGGCAAGCCGATTGCCACGCTAGAGTCGATCCAGCGACGCTTAGGTGAGGCGGAAATGGCGTTGCAGGTGGCGCGTAGTGTGCTCTATCGCGCTGCTGAGATGTACGACGCTAAAGAGGACTCGGAGGCGGCGATCAACGAGGCGGTGCTCATCGCCAAGCTGACTGCAACCAACAATGCGATCAAAATCGTGGATGATGCGATGCGCGTGGCTGGCGGCGCAAGCATGACTCACTCGCTGCCGTTGGAGCGCTATTACCGCGATGTCCGCGCCGGATTATTCCATCCACCCGCCGACGACTCTGCGATCCCGCTGTTGGGTCGTGTGGCGCTAGGGAAGATTACAATCTCGAAAAGTGAAAATGAAACTTGACTTGGCAAAATGGAATTTTCTACGAATTCCCGTGATCTTACTCACACTGGGCGGGGTTGGATTTACGTGCTTTGTCGTGGTGTGCAATCTGCTCCTAGTCATTTCGCCATATTTTGAAGTAATGAACATTGAGAAAAACGTCAGGGAGCAATGTGGATTAGAAATTGAGGCTGATCACAATTTGGTTACCGACTACGATTTCTATGAATATAAGGAAACTTTTCTCCTGCAAAATGGGAGACGATTGATAGTCAATTGCACAAGTAATACTAACTGTACTTGTACGTTTGAGTGAATTCACTTAGCTTCACTTTTTCTGTCCTGCTTTGCGCTTTTCGTGCCGCTTGAGTGCCTTCGCCAACGCTCTGCCTTTTTCGACTAACTGTTTAGCATACTCACGTTCCGCCTGAATCGCTTGATCGATCTCAGTTTGGTGATCGTAGTAGTAGGAGAGCGCGGCGTAAATCTGACCGGGCGTGAGCTTGTACTCGCGGATGAAGCTATCGACTGACCAGCCATCGTTATGCAGGCGGGCGATGTGCTGTACGGTGATCTCGGCTTTGGCAACGAAGGGTTTGCCATTCTTAATTGTGGGGTCGCTGACAATGTGCTCAATATTCAGGATCGCCATGCCCAAACCTCTCGCCGAGTCGATCAGAAATTAATCCGGCAGCGCGATCATTATAACTAAGACCGCCCTGCCGGAATTACATTACCACCAATCGGGTAATGTGCCATCACTGAGAGTTGAAAATTTAGCCTTCGTCGGCGATCACGATCTCCGGTTCGGCATCGCTGATGAACTGCTGCCATGCGCCGTGCATACCGTCTTCGGTGACACCAAAGAACACGCGCAGCGGTGAGCCATTATCCTTCATCACCAGATCGTAGCGGATCACGTCGCCGCGTTTGTAGCGCTTCCACAAACCGATGTTGCCGTTCCACTGTACGCGGTTGGCATCAACAGGATTATTCTCTTTTTCCATGATCGCGTAGTGCCATAACCGCCGCGCGGATTGGCGGGTGACGTTCTTGACGATGTTGCCATTCCGCAGATCGCGCATGACGTGGAATTGCTCGCCCTTGCGCGTCTCCGTGCCTACGATCTCGACGCCTGTGCGTGGTGGCTTGATCACACCTGTGAAAGGCTGTGCTGGCTGCTCGATCTCGGCGGCGCGTGCTTCCGGCTGTGCTGACGTGAGCGCTTCTACGGGAACGGCAGCCGCCTCTGCTACGGCAGCACTCTCGATGGTCTGCTTCTTGGAGGGGCGACCACGACGACGGCGCTGACCCGTTTCGGCTGGTTCAGTAATTTCGGCGGCAGGCACTGGCACTTCTGGTTGGATTGACGCGGGCGGCTCAACGATTGCTGCCGCTTCAGCCAATTCGGGGGCAACTTCTGGCAGCGCAACGGCTTCTACGGCACGCTGCTGCTGATGTGTACCGGTGCGACGTCCCTGCTTGCCCTGATTTTGATTCTGACCGCCGCGACGTTGATCCCGTTGATCACGCTGATCGCCGCGCTGGTTGTCGTGATGGCGTTGTGGTTGCTGCTGCGGGCGGTTTTGCTGCGGTTGTACAGGAGCTGACACAGCGACGGCAGTCGCAGCAACTGCGGGCGCGAGACGCGAAACTAGGCGCACGATCTCATCACGCACGGCGAGGACGGTCTCGGCTTCTTGACGGATATAGATCTTGCTTTCGTCCAGCGCGTAAGGCAGATCGCTGCCCCGCGGGACGCGCACGCGGATCACCGGCTTGCCGTTAGATTCGAGTGTATCAATATCGACTTCCAGCGGAGGTGTGATCTTGTGACTGATCTCGTCGCGCAGCGTGTCGATGCTCTCCCCGATACGATCTACGCCGATGACCGGAATAGTAATATCTCCCGCCGCGCCGATGTAGATGGTACCGCCATTGGTGTTGGCGAAGGCGCAGACATCCGCCACGATGCTGTAGAGCTTACCGCTGCGTTGATCCATCGCGTCGTAGAAGGACTGCACGATGTTAGGTCCTGCCTCGCGGGCAATGTGGACGTGATCGTAGAAGTCCTTGCTAGCGCCCCGATATGGACGTGAACGCGCGAAATCCGTACCTTGAAAGAGCTGGCGGAGCGCCTCAAAGGATTTCTCCGGCAGTAGTACCTCGGTCACCCGATCACCAATGCCGAGATTTTTCTCTACGCGGGGATCTTTGATTAGGCGATGTGCGTCTGAGCCTTGAATGCAGCGCATCTGGCGGGGATATTCGGGCTTGGTACCGTTGAAAAAGCTGGCGGTCGCGCCGCGTCCGCGCCGTTCCAGATCAGTCACTTCCAGCGCATGCAAATGGGGGTCTTGCGTGTAAGCGATCTTGGTCTGACCGCCGAAGTCGAAGCCGCGCATCGCCACACCGTGCGCCGAGTTAACGTGTGCGGCAATACAGATGCCGCCTGCGTTATTGATGGCGCGGTAAGAAGAGAGTACATCGGAAGACGCGCCGACATTGGAATTGCCCTCTTCCAGCACTGTAGGGGGAATGTTCAGGCTGAGGAGAATATGCTCGATCTCGCGTACCTTCATATTGGGCGAGAAGATGCCCAGAATATGGAAGCCGAAAGTCGCGGTGAACTCAAAGCCCGGCAGCACCAAAATTTTACTGAGCAGACGGCGATACTCAGCGAGACGGCGGCGTTCCTCTGGTTGAGCGCGATCCAGACGCACCAGCAACTCAAGCTGCTGGATTTCCTGCATCATGCGGTCATAGCCCTTCACCGTGTTGTGGTCGGTGAATGCGATAATATCCAAACCGCGTAATTCGGCGCGTCGAAGAATATCTAGATAGGAAACATCTGGCTCTTGATAATCCCCGGAGCCGGGGGTATGGAGATGCAGATCAAGGCGATACCACTGCATCTGCATCTTTTGTTTCGATTGTGAATTCATAGCCTCATGTTGAACCAGTCAGCGTTGCTAAAAATGAATGAATGGTGGTTAGGCTTTGCCAATCAGATCGTTGAAGATACGCGGTAAATCCGCTGGTTCAAACGGTTTGGTCAGGAAGACATTTGCGCCCACTTTGAGCGCCTCGTCTTCGATGTTCATGCCGGAACTCATGACAATGGGCGTCTTGGCAAATTGTGGATCGGCACGTAAATTGGCGATCACTGCCGTGCCTTCCATATCCTGCAAGCGATAATCAATCAGGAAGGCATCGGGATGTTCTTCCCGCGCTTTCGTTAGTGCCATTGACCCACGCGGTGATGTTACTACCTTGAAATCCTCCAGTTCGAGGAAAGTGGAGAGCAGCATCACCGTCGTTTTGTCATCATCAACAATCATTATCGTCGGCAAATCGGTTTACTCCTATGCGTCGCGTTGCGTTGAAGATCGCGCGAGCGGGGCGTTATACAGAAAGATCAAGAGATGCATCGGCATCAGCATAGCATCAGTTGAGTTTTCTGTCGCCCTCGCTAATTCCTACGCCTGCTTTGATGTTTACACTGGTGCGCTCCAGTGCCGCGTTCAAGACATCCTCAACTTTTTCCGCCAGTACGAACTTGAGCGATTTTCGTACATCGTCGGGGAGATCGTCCAGATCGATCTCGTTGCGGTGCGGCAGGATCACGGTATTGACGCCGAAGCGGTGCGCCGCCAACACTTTGTCTTTAATGCCGCCGACGGGTAATACCTGCCCGCGCAGTGTGATCTCACCCGTCATAGCGACATCGCTGCGGACAGGACGCCCGCTGATCAGCGAGACGAGTGCCGTCGCCATCGTCACACCAGCGGAAGGACCATCTTTGGGCACTGCTCCTGCCGGTACATGCAGATGGACATCGTGCTTCTCGAAATATTCCGAGGTGATGCCATAATCACCCACTTTGGAGCGCACATAGCTGAAGGCGGCACGCGCGCTTTCCGCCATCACTTCACCCAACTGTCCAGTATATTGAAAGCCGCCTTTACCGCCAATCAAGCCTGTGGCTTCCACAAACAGGACATCGCCACCGAACGCCGTGACCGAGAGTCCCGTTGCCACGCCGGGACGATCCGTGCGTTCGCTGATCTCCTCACGGTAGCCGAAGCGGGATTTGCCGAGCAATTTGCCGACCATTTTGCCCGTCACCCGTACCTTCTGCTGCTCCCCTTCAGCGATGCGGGTCGCTACTTTGCGAGCCACGCTGCCGATGGTGCGCTCCAGATTACGGACACCAGCTTCGCGCGTGTAGTCGCGGATCAGTAGTTCGAGCGCCTCTCTGGTGAAGCTGGCTTCGCCACTGCGTAAGCCGTTTTCCTTGATCTGGCGGGGCACCAGATAGTTACGCGCGATCTCGACCTTTTCCATTTCCGTGTAGCCGGAAAGATGGATCACTTCCATACGATCCAGCAGTGGTCCGGGAATTGGATCAAGTTCGTTGGCAGTGGTGATGAACATGACTTCGGAGAGATCGAAGGGGACATCCAGATAGTGATCGCGGAACTCGAAGTTCTGCTCAGGATCGAGGACTTCCAGCAGCGCCGCCGCCGGATCGCCGCGAAAATCCCGTCCCAGTTTGTCGATCTCGTCCAGCATGATCACCGGATTACGCGACTCGATGCGGCGCAGCGTCTGGATCACGCGCCCCGGCATCGCGCCGATGTAGGTGCGGCGGAATCCGCGAATCTCAGCTTCATCGCGCACGCCGCCTAAACTCATGCGGATGAACTTGCGCCCCATTGCCCGCGCTATAGAGGCACCGAGCGAAGTCTTACCCACGCCCGGAGGTCCCACGAAGCAGAGGATCGCGCCTTCACGTTCACGGCGAACATAATCACGCTTATCGCGCTTATCACCCTTCTCGATCTTGGCGACCTTTTCCGGCGGATGATCCGCGAACGGGGTGCTGCCGTTGCCGTTGCCGTTGCCATTGGCGCTGCCACTAGCACCGTTTTGTGGTGCTTTGGGGAAGCGTTCGGAGCGCAGGCGGCGCACCGCCAGAAACTCGATGATGCGATCCTTGACATCCTTCAAGCCGTAGTGATCCTCATTGAGGATTTTACGGGCGTGGCGAATATCAAGATCATCCTTAGTGCGCTTCGACCAGGGCAAACTGGTCAGCCAATCGAGGTAGGTGCGGATCACGCCATATTCAGCGGCGGCAGTGGGCAGCTTGGACAGCCGATCCAGTTCGCGCTCTGCTTCTTTGCGCGCCTCGTCCGGCATCCCCGCTGCTTCGATCTTTTGCTGAAATTCCTCGATCTCTACTGTCTGCTCGTCATCCTCACCGAGTTCGCGGCGGATCGCCTTCATCTGCTCGCGCAGATAGTATTCGCGCTGCACCTTCTCGATCTCGGTCTGCGCTTCGGTCTGGATTTTGCGCCCCAGTTCCAGCACATCCAGTTCTTTCTTGAGGATGTTCATCAACAGGCGCAGTTTATCTGCTACGCTGTCGATCTCAAGGATGCGCTGGGCATCATCCAGACTGATGCGGATATAGGTAGCAACGGCGTAGACCAGTTGCAACGGGTCTTCTACGTTGACTGCCGAGGAGATCAACTCGTTGGGAATGCTGGGCACCAGCTCTGCCAGACGCTGGAACTGGTTGGTGACGATGCGCTTGAGCGCCTCGACTTCCTCGCCAGTTTCGGTATGTTCGGGCAGTGCCACTACCTTTGCCTTGAGATACGGCTCGGAAGTGGTGTAGCTCTCCACCTGAATACGCGCTAACCCCTGCACCAACAGCCGGATCGTGCCATCGGAGGCACGGAACAGACGATGGATCGCCGCCAGCGTACCGACGCGATAGATTTCGTCCGGACCGGGCGTTTCCTGTTCAGGGTTACGCGCCGCGATCAAGCCGACCAGCCGATCCGCCGCTACCGCTTCATCGACCAAGCGGATCGAACGCGGCTGCCCCACATTCAGCGGCATCGCGGTCTGTGGATAAACCACCAACCCGCGCAGCGGCAATATGGGAATCTCATCAGGGATTTTCAGACTGCCCTCAGGCTGTGACGCCGTTACGGGATCAAGCTGTAAATCCTGATCTTCTTCAAAGGTCACCGTCGGTGTCAGCTCGGTAGCTGCTTTGGATTTACCGGGTCTTTTTTTCTCGTCCGCCATTGAATACTGTTACCATGTGAATTAGAAATAGTCTGCGAATATCCGACGACCTAGAACTAGGCAATAGGCTCTCAGGCGTCCGCTGCTTCGTCGGTGTTGTCGCCATCCACATCTACGATGTGTACCTGATGATTACGGGCACGTGGCAATTCTACGCGCAAAAAACCATCGCGGTAATGGGCAGAAACACCATCTCGTTCGACAGCCCAAGGCAAGATGATCTCAGAGTGGAAACGCCCGTAACGAACTTCCATCTGGTGGTAGGCTAGCCCTTCACGTACATTGCGAGGGCGCGTACCGCTGATCGCCAGACGACGCTCCTGAAGTGCTACGCTAAATTCACCATCACGCATGCCAGCGATTTCCACCAGTACCACCAAGCGATCATCAAGTTCAAATACATCGGTTGGCGGTTGCCAGGTGTTTGCCTGATGCATAACGATCCACTGCTGAGTAACGCGCTGCTGTGCATAATATGGTGCATCCAGCGCAAACTCCTTATCAACCGGATCGTCGGATGGTTCGTCAGATAAGTTAATGCGCTGAGTCGTACTCACCATTCCACTCCATAGCATACAGCAACAATGCAAGAATTACGTCAGATACGAGAGTTATCGCTGATTCTATCACAGGCGCGGGCAATCTGGGAAATACTGAACGAATGGGGAGGTGGCAGCGACATACTCACCTTCACTTAGGTATGGCATTGAGCAGGCGTCTGATCTTGGCGGGGAATCGGCGTGTTGGCTGGTTATCAGCGGGATCGAAGGGCGGCAGCGTCTTATCCGTACGAGCGGCGCGTAGGTATTGACGTTTGGTTACTTGCTCACCATTGATCCAATATTTCGGATAGCCTCGTCGCAGCCTGTCCTGCAAATTCCAGTGTCGCTGAATGCCGTGCAGCAGACCTTTCCGGTACGGATTTTCCTCGTTGAGAATTTGGTCGTGTTTGAACCACCATTGATAGCCATGAAGTTCACCATCAACCATCGGGTGAATTTCGGTGATGTAGATATTGCCGTCCTCGTCACCGCCGCGCCACACATCCAAACCTGTGCCGTGAACCATCCGATACGTGCCGATGAGCTTGCCATCATAGCTATATTGTTTGGCGACACCGTGAGGTTTCCCCTCTAAATACGGTTCAATTGAGTTTAGATTCCCGTTCTCATACCACTCCACTACTCGTCCATGTAACTGACCATTTTTTAGTGGTCTTTCCCCTAGGAGAACATTATCTCGCCCATACCAGCGAACGCCGACAATTTTGCCGTCAAGCACACACTCCGTGTGACGATAATGCACTTGAACGCCGACAATTTTACCGAGACGAACAGGCACTTCCTCGTAAGCCTGCGTGGTGTACTCGGCAACGCCTTTGGGGATACTAGAACGAGGAAACTTCATCGACGTTGTGGGCTGGTGACGGGCTGACGCAAGAAATTGAACACGGCGCGGTTGAACACCTCTGGCGCTTCATCCGGCGGCTGGTGATGACAGTTTGATAGTTCCAGCAGCGTCGATCCGCTGATGCGCTGTGCGGCGAGACGGCTATCGGCTGGCGGTACGGTCAGGTCTTGCGATCCGGTGACCAGCAGCGTGGGGATGGTCACATCGTTAAGGCGCTGTTCCAGATGGATGTGCAGCAGCGATACCAACCCGTCATGCGTGGCGCGCCAACTGGCTTTGCGGAAATCCTCGAACGAACGGCGATTGACCTCGCTGCTCAGATAGGGAGGCGAGACGAATAGATTGAGTCCGGGTGTGGCTTTCATGGTATCCCACCAACGTTCGGTGGACGCCATCACTTTGCGCACAAGGGGCTGCCCCAGAATAGAAGCGATATTGAAGTGCAAGCCGCCCGTGACCACAGGGCAAACGAGTACCAAGCGCTGCATCAGATGCGGATAATCGAGCGCCAGCGTCAGCGCGATGGAACCGCCCATCGAGTGCCCGATCACCGCGAAAGGATGCAGATTCATGTGCTGGCAGAATTCGTCAACAAGTGCGGCATGAGTATTGACGGAAAGCTCAAGCACTGAGTCTCTGGTACGCGAATCCCCGAAGCCAATCAGGTCAAGCGCCCACAGCCGATAGTGTGGCGCGAGATGGCGCATCACAGCGTTCCACATGCGGCTAGAACTGACCCAACCGTGCAGAAGCAGGATATCGGGTCCTTCACCGCAGGTGCGGTAGACAAAATGGTGATCGCCAATGTTGACGTTACGTACTGTGATCATATGGGTCAAATTATAGTGGAAATAGTGGCAAATTGAATTGTCGGGATCGTAACAGCAGCAATTGACCGGAAAAATCTGCCGGCGGAATGCGAGCCAGTTTCGCCATTAACTATTCTCTAACTTTATCGCCATTCCCTCTAACGATGCGCCTGTAACCGCCCTGTATTCCCTGCGAACTTCAGGCGCTACCTTCTAACTGTTCACCTTTACTGATCAATGCCGGAAGTGGCGGACGCCCGTGAAGATCATGGCAACATCGGCGGCGTCGCAAGCGGCGATGGTTTCGGCGTCACGGACTGATCCGCCGGGTTCAATGATGGCACGGATACCAGCACGGATCGCCAGTTCGGGACCATCGGAGAAGGGAAAGAAGGCATCGGAAGCGAGTACAGCGCCTTGCGCCCGATCACCTGCTTTTTTCACTGCTAGATCGACTGCATCAACGCGGCTCGGCAATCCGCCACCGATGCCGACTGTCGCCTCACCCTGCGCGATCACGATGGCGTTGGATTTGACGAACTGGCAGGCTTTCCACGCGAATTTGAGCGCCGCCATCTCCTCGTCGGTGGGCTGGCGTTTGGTGACAACGCGCCATTCAGCAGTGTCGGGATCGCCGTAGTCCGTTGTCTGCATCAGGATCCCACCACGCACGGAGCGCCATTCCTCGACGCGGTTATAGGGCAAATCGTTCATCTTCATTAAGCGGCAGTTCTTGCGCTTGCTGCGCAGACGCTCTACCGCAGCATTCGTGAACGATGGCGCAGCGAGAACTTCTACAAAGAGATCGCCAAGCGCAGCGACTAATTCCTCATTCACTTCTCGATTTAACGCAATCACGCCGCCAAAGGCAGAGACAGGATCAGCCGCGAGTGAGGCAGTAAATGCGCTTGCTACATCAACGGCACTAGCGATGCCAATAGGGGACAAATGTTTGACGATGATCGCTGTCGGGTGTTGAAACTGCTCTACCGCGCTGTAGGCTGCGTCGAGATCTAGGAGGTTGTTGTAGGAGAGTTCCTTGCCGCCAAGCAGTTCGCCGCCGAGAAACCCTTGAACGCGAGACTTGGATCGAAATTGCGCGTGCTGGTGCGGATTCTCGCCATAGCGCAATGCAACTTGAGAATCGTAGCGTGCGATATCCCAACCATGTAGGTAGTCGGATATTTGCTGATCGTAGAGATGGGTACGTGTGAACGCCGATGCCGCGAAACGTTGCCGCGTGGCTAGGTCTACTGATCCGCCGCGTAGCAGCTCCAGAATTTGCTCATAACTTTCAGGAGAGATCACTACGATCACGCGCTGGAAGTTCTTCGCTGCTGCGCGGATCAAGGTGACTCCGCCGATGTCAATATTCTCGATGGCGTCGTCCATGGTCACATTAGGCTGACTGATCGTTTCCTCAAAGGGGTAGAGGTTGCAGACGACCATATCAATCGGCTGGTAGCCTTGTGCGCGTAGTTCAGCCAAATCCTGCTCATTGTCGCGTGCCAGAATCGCCGCGTGGATCGCCGGATGCAGCGTTTTGACGCGCCCGCCGAGCATCTCAGGATGTCCAGTGATCTGATCGATGGTAGTGACGGGCAGCTTGGCGTCGGTGAGTGCTTTCGCCGTGCCGCCGCTGGCGATCAACTCCCAGCCGAGATCAACCAAGCTGTGAGCGAACTCTACTAATCCGGTTTTATCGTAAACGCTGAACAAGGCGCGTGGCATGAAGGGATTCTCCTCGATTCAATGAACCCGGAGCGATTGCTCCGGGATTTAACGTGTATAGATTACCTGATTAAGCTGCTGCCGACACTGCGCTTAAGGATTCGGCGTCCGCGTCGGGGTGCGCGTGAACGTTGGCGTGCGGGTCAAGGTCGGGGTGCGGGTCAAGGTAGGCGTCCGCGTAATCGTCGGGGTGCGCGTGAACGTCGGTGTACGCGATGGCGTGAACGTGCGCGACGGTGTAAAGGTGGGTGTGGGCGTGAAGGTAAATGTCGGTGTATGCGTCGGCGTGGGGCTATTGGTCGGCGTTTGCGTCGGCAGTTGGGCACGCAGCCGATCTGCGCGTTCCTGCGCGTCGCCAGCGAAACTGAACTTATAGACCTTACCCCAAACCGCAATCCAGTCGTAATCGAGGATCGCCAATTCGGGTTTGTTCAATGACTCCTGCAACTGACCGCGATAGTAGTGCCCGATTCCGCTGTCTTCCAGTTGCAGAGCCGCGTTGAGTTCGACCAAAGCTGGCTCCAACTGGTTATCAGCAAAGAGGGCAATGCCGCGATAGAGGCGTGCGGTGGCGAGCTGCGCATTACTGAGCGTGCTGATGAACGCGTCATCAATGCGCGGCAGCTCTGCACTGAACTGTGAGACGCTAACATTGTCAGTGACGTAAGCGCGGGTTAGCAAATCGAGCTTCAGGATCAGCAGATTGAGATCATCCGGCGCGGCATCCGCCATGGCGTCTACTTGATCCAAGGCGTCGATATAGTCACCTGTGCCGACAAGCGTTTCCAGCAATAGCTGCTGACTATCGGCAGACTCGCGAATATCGTTCGCCTTCTCGAAGTCGCTGCGGGCATCGGCAAAGCGACGATCCTGCAAGTGCAGCCGCCCACGCGCCATAAAGACCAACCGCGCATCTTCGGAAGTCTGATCAACGACAACAGCCTGTGCATAAGCATCCAAGGCACTGGTGATGTTGCCTTCACCTTCCCGCGCCTGACCGAGTAAACGCCAGCCAGCCGTATCGCCGGGATAGTACAACAGGAATTCTTGTGTAGAGAGCACTACTGTGCCATATGCTTGCACACGCTCTTGAGGATCGCTTTCATTAGCAGCGATCTGTAACAGGACGGTGCTACGGATAATGAATGCCTGTCGATTGGTGGGATCGATGTAGAGAGCAAGCAATGCGTCGTTGAGAGCATTGTTCAAATTGCCAGATTTCAATCGTACATTGGCGCGTTCAACGAACAGCGTGGCGTTGCGCGGCTGCTGCTTGAGCGCGTTCTCAAGTTCATTCTCGGCGTTCGCATACTCGCCGCGATCCGCGTAAACACGTGCCGCGATCACGGAGGCTTGCACCAACAGGCGATCACCGTTGATCGCTTTCTTGGCAGCGGCTAATGCTCCATCAAGATCGCCCTGCGCATATTCGGTGGCTGCCAATGCTGCTTGATAGAGCGCCGAAGATTGATCTTGATTATTTTGCAGCAAGGAGAATGCCCTGCCCGGTCTGCCCAGCGCGATGTGCGAGAGGCACATGTAATAAACGATGGCATAGTAGCGATCATTTTTCGCCAGTTCCAAACCCTGACGTTCGGTTTCTAGCAAATCTAATGCTTCCTCGTACTTGCCAGTTGAATACAAGCCTAAGGCTCGTTCTAGATTGCGATTGCCTTCCAAGTCAGGATAAGCGGCGGTAGGCGTCATCTTGCCCAGTGCGCCACCAGCAAAATCCGGCGTATCGGAAGGAGTCAGCGTGAGACGGCTGGTAGGTGAGGCGGTGGGCACAACGCCAGAAGTGGGACTAGGCGTGACGGTTTCGGTCAGCGTAGCGGTAGAGGTGACATCGGCGACCACTCGCACCGGACCGCCGATGTTACTGATCAGCAGTGCCGCAAGTCCGATGATGACTACCGCCGCTACCGCACCGCCAGCTAGCATCATGGTGCGCAAACGCGCTGCTGCGGCATCACCGATACGTCCGCGATTCTTCTTCGCCCATTCAAACGGCAGTGTCGCCGGAGTCAGCGCCTGATAACGCGCTAGCACTTCATCCAGTTGGCTGCTCAGAGTGTTCAGCTTGCGCGGATCAACAATCGGAATCGTGCCGGAGCCTTTGGGGGCGGGTGGTTCATCCACTGGCGAACTAGCAGCAGTAGCGCCTGCGCCAGCAGCAGTTCCGCCGCCACTTTCGCCGCCAAATTTCTGCATCGCTTTGATGGCGTGTTCGTTTTTGGGGTTGATCTGAAGCACCTGTCGCAAACAGAACAGGCGCTCCTTTGGATTCTCAGCAACGCTGCTCAACCACAGCCATGCAGTCTCATTGCGGACATCCAGTTTGATGGCATCTTGAAATAATTGCCGCGCCGTTGCGTTGTCCTTAGCGCGTGCAGCCGCGATACCCTGTTGCAGCAGTTCGTTGAGCTTCCCTGTGGACATCGACTCACCACCGGTGGCAATGCGTTGTAAACCCAGTTTTACGAGACATGCTCGATTGTATACGATTTTCAAACATCAAACAGTTGGTCTCGCAGATTGTTATGGGACGATAATGCGAGATCGATGATTCAGGTGAGCGAACTGAAGAACACTCATTCCATTTGCGCGTACACGATCTGATAGCCATCTTGCCGGTAGCCAAGCTTACGATAGAGCGACAAGCCCATTGGTGAGGAAGCAAGCGCTGTGCCCGAGTAACCATTGTTGAGCGCTCGCTGATGCAGCGCGTACATTAGCGCGGTGGCGACTCCACTTCCGCGTGCTTGTGGCAGTGTCGCCACGTTGTAGATGCCTGCTACGTTAGCACATTCGACCAAGGTGCCCGCGCCGACGGGTTCGCCGTGCAACCACGCAATCATATGTGTACATTCGGTCATTCGCAGCATGACGCCAACGAAATCTTCGATCACCGGTGGTAGATCGAAACCCTCAGCTACGATGCGGTAATACAATTCGATGTCTTGCTGATCCCGAACGACCTGCGGCAGTACTGCCGTATTTAATGTGCGCGCCTCGAACGCTCCTTCGTAGGACATCATCGGATCGCAAAGCATTTCGGCATAGCCTTCGTGCCAGAGCATATCAACGCAGGCAGGCATCGACGCCGGATCGGCGAGCTGAATTGTGCCAGTGACATTGTATTCTGCGAAAACTTCGGAGTAACGGCGGACATGCTCGGCTTGCAGGATACTGCTATCTTGCACGATAGCAGCATTGAAGGTAGCGCTTGCCCAGCCCGTGATACCAATGACCGCACCTGCTTCTTGCCAGCATTGTGCAGCCGCGTGGTAGCGTGGGATCGCCTCGAACATGCCGATCCAGTTGCGGTGAAAGGAAAAGGAATGAATGATTAACTCTCCGGCGATCAATCTGAGGCGAACACAGCCAGCGCTGAATATTAATCAGACGCTTTACAATTTCAAATTTTACCATCAGCAGGAGATCAACTCCGAACTGTTGTCCCGCTGTGATGCCAGATCGCTTCCAAACCATTTTTTAACATGGTATGATGACTGCTGATTGCGACACAGAGGAGCGATAAAGACCCATGAAATTCGCAAGGCGCAGTCGTGCTGCTGCTATTTTGATTTGTTTCTTGCTGCTTGTATTTACGGTGATCCGCAGCATGGCGCAGGGCGGCGAAGGTGGACCGATCCGCTATGGTGATACGCAGCAAGGTCTGATCGATGGCAAAGCCGCTGTAAGCGAGGATTGGGATTTTGTCGCTGCATCGGGAGATGTGATCGCGGTGGAGGTAGTGAAAACCTCCGGTACCCTCGATCCGGTGATCGTGGTGTTGGACGATCAGCAACCGTTCGCTGGTGCGCAAGCTCCTGCTGGTAGTGGCGCGGTCAGTCTTTCTCCTGTACTGCTACCGCATGAAGGCTCGTTCGTGATCCGCATCTCCGGCAGGGATCAAAGCGTGGGCGAGTACAACATCACGCTCAGGCGTATTTCGCAAGTAGCAACTACTCCGACGATTGAGCCTACCTCCATCAGTGGCAATTTTGCAGGCGTGATCGGTTATGGGCAGACGGTACGTGGCGATCTGGGTGCCAGCAGTCCACGTCAGGCATGGCGGCTAAACGGCAACGCCGGATTCATCGTAGACATCAGCATGGAGTCGATCTCCGGCGACCTCGATAGTTCACTAGCGTTGTTAGCGCCAACAGGCGAAGTCCTTGCCGCCAGCGATGCGCAAGATGATACGCCCAACGCTGGTATTTTTGCTTATCAGTTACCCTTCAACGGTGATTACACGATTCTGGCTCGTACCGGACAAACAGGCACGGAAGGCACGTACACCCTGACGATCACTGTACGGGGCAATGATCCTAACCCCGCTGCCTCCGTGTTGAGTTTCGAGACACCAATTCAGGGACGCTTAACGGCTGTTTACCCCCGCGCGGTGTATCGCTTGGGCAGCACGGGTGCTCAGGCGCTGAATATCGAGCTAAACGGCATTCACCAATTGGTCAACGTCCGCTTGCTGACCACATCAGGTGTGGTGGTGCGCGAGTTTCAGGGGTTAAATCCGTTACTCGTGCCCCTGCAACTGGACGGTAACGGACCGTATTTTGTAGAAATCTCTGCCATCAACTACGAAGGTACCACAGACATAGATTTCCGACTGCTGGCATCGCGCTTGCGAACGAATGTCCTGAATCCGGCGGCAGTGCGCTATGGGGAGACCTACACGGAAGTGCTGGCGACGGCTCCTCAATATTGGATTTTCAGCGGACGTGAAGGCGATAGTTTGACGCTGGAGATCGCACCACAGAAACCATCGTTGGATGCGTCAGTTCTACTGATCGATCCGCAGGATGTGGTCAACTATGAAGGTGTCATCGGCACGGGGATTCATCAGACGCTGACTCTGGCGCGCAGTGGTGTGTATGAGGTGATCATTCGTCCGGGTGATGGTGCGGCGAGTGTAGCAACGGCTGCGAATGCCACTACGTTGACTTACAATCTGCGCCTGAGTCGTATGGTAGATGCTGGTTTCGCCGCTGTTGAACGGGGGGCACTGCCTAATGCTGGAGTCAGCGGTTCGCTGGCGGCGCGAGGAGCAGATGCTTACTGGATCGACGGAGAAGCATCTCAGATTCTGGGAGTGGTGGGGAAAACTACGGACGCCCCGGCTAATCTCGGTCTACTGATTCAACGCCCGGATGGTTCCGCACTAGCAGGCATCGTGGGCAACCGCACCACGCAAACCGTTCTGCCGCGCGTGGTGCTGGATCGCAGTGGTCGGTATCGCGTAATTGTCTTCAACACCAGCGATACTCCTCTCACATACATGCTCAACTATTCCGAAGAGAGCGGCGGCATACTAATGCCCGGACGGGCAGTGAAAGCGGCGATGCTGCCGAACAGCGGCACGGCACGATGGACTCTGAATGTACCTGCTGGCGCACTGCTTAATGTGCGGCTGACTAACCTGACGCCCGTCACATGGTCGCCCACACTGTATGTGATCACACCAAGTGGTTTGGTACTCGCTTCTGCGACTCCCGATCAAAATGTCGCCAGCTTGCTTGGCGTCGCCGCACCGATCAGCGGAACGTATACCTTATTGGTGGCGGGTAGGGCGGATCAATACGCTTCGTATCGCTTAGAGGCAAACTTCCAGCAACCATTCGGTAATCCATCCGATCAGACGGTGCAAGTAGGAACGGTGGGAACTGGCGCACCGCCGCCACGTTATGGTGAACAACCTCAATCCACTGCTGTGACGGTAGCGCTGCCTTCGCTGATCACCCGTCCTGCGCAGTTCGATACGCTGAGGGGAACACCAATCACACAGATACAGATCGGCAGTACACGCACAGGGGAAATCAGTTCCGGGTTGCTGCGCCAAGCCTTTCAGTTCAGCATTTTCAGCAATTCCGTGTTCACACTGAAGGTTGAGGCACTCGAAACCGAATCGGGATCGGTTAAGAAACCTTATGTGATGTTGTTCAATGGGAACGGCGCTATCGTGGCGGAGCAGTTCGCTGAGGCAGATGGTATCGCGACGCTGACCTATCAATCCGAAAGCGGTGGTGTTTATACGGCGGTGGTCTCGCTGGGTTTGGAGCAGGGACGATTCTTAATCTCGCTGACGGCGCCGCCAATCATCAGTGATGGAATCAACATCGAAGCGGGCACACCACTGATGTACGGCGATAAAGTGGAAGCCGAACTGACCGCCGCTAACACGGAGGAGCGTTACTTCTTCTTCGGTAATGCTCGCAATCTGGTGGATGTGGCACTAGAGCACAGCACGGGCGTCTTTGATGCGCGGTTGGAAATCTTGACCACCGATGGACAATCGCTGGCGCAGGCGGAAGGGCAAGATAACGTTCTAGCGATCCGGCGCTTTGAACTGCCCAACAATGCACTGTATGTGATTCGTGTGCAAGCGCAATCGGTAGCGGCATTCACCGGCGGACGCTATACCTTGAAGCTTAATCTGGTCGAGCCGCTGCGAGTACGCAATCGCGGTGGTGGTATTTTGCCTGCTAGTGGGACGCAGATGGGCTTCCTCAGTCGTAATGACCCCGAAGATACGTGGTTGTTCACAGGTCAACAAGGGGAGGAGATCACGTTGATCGCAGCGGGACAAGCGGAGATGACTCCGCTACCGCTAACCATGCGCCTGATGGATACCAGCGGACAGACGCTGGCGGTAGAGACGACGACCTTGGCTCAGGGTGTACTAAAACTACGCAACTTCATCCTGCCGCAAACTGGCTTGTATCGGCTGTCGATCAGCGGTGGGAACACTGCAGGTACTTACACGCTGAGTCGAGAGGCAGCGGCAAGCAGCAACAGCGTGGGCATCATCAGTTACGCGCAAACGGTGGATGGTTTATTCACGGCACAACGCCGCACCGATACATGGGCATTCACTGGTACGGTGGGCGATTCGATCACGGTTTCGCTGCGCTACGTTCGTGGTGATCGCTTCTTCGCTGGTTTCCAAGTATTCTCCGAGAATGGCTTGCCACTAGCAACTGGTGCACCTGATCCTTCGCTCGACGGCGGCGCTCGCGTAAATATCGTGCTGCCGTTTAGTGGGACGTTCACTATCTTTGTGGCGAATCCACAGGAGGATTATCGAGGCACGGGTGTATATGCTCTGAGTTTAGTGTTGGAAGATACCAAAGCGCGCTCGATGGGCGCACAACTGCACAGCGCTGACTCCGGTTACGGCGATCTGTACACCGACGATGCCAGCGATACGTGGTTGTTCCATGCCCGTAACGGAGAGCAGGTGCGAGTCTTAGTTACAGCGCGAGATAGTTTCCTGCATCCGCAGGTGGAACTGCGCGGCATCGGCGGCAACCTGATCGCCTCGGCAAATGGGGATCGCCTAGCACAGATCGGGGCAGAAAATGCGGAGGCAGTGATCCAGAGCGACGGCGTCTACAGCCTTACGGTGACAGGCATCAATGGCAGTACGGGCGCATATGCGATCTCGTTAGCAATCATCCCGTCAGAGCTGTCGGAATCGGCGCTGCTGCGCTATGGCGATTCGCGCAATGGTGTTATCGGTGATGATCGTCCAAGTGAAGTCTATACCTTCAGCGGTACTCAAGGCGATGTGATCTCGGCGCAGATGGTGCGCGAACCGGGATCGTCGTTGGACGCGGTGCTGGAATTACGCAGCGCACAGGGGCGAGTATTAGCTCGTAGTGATGCCGTTGGTGGTGATTCGACCAGTATTCAGTCATTCCGTTTGCCAGCAACTGGCGATTATCAGTTGGTGGTAGTGCGCTATCTGGCGAGTGAGGGAAGTACCTCAGGACGCTACACGGTAGCACTCAACGGTACGCCGTTCGTCAGCAGTGTGCGCAGTAACATCGACTATGGACAGGTTGCCATCGGACGCATCAGTGATCAACTGCCGGAGGATCGCTTGCGCTTCCGAGGTAAAGCGGGTGATGTCGTCACCATCGCAGCGGAGGCAACTAGCGGCAATCTCGATCTGGTACTGCGCCTAGAAACGCCAACGGGAGAAGTGATCGCCCAGAATGACGATGCCAGCGGCGTTAATCCGTTGATCGATGCCTTCGTGCTACCAGCAGATGGCGAATACATCCTCGTAATCGCACGGGTGGGCAGCAGCGCGGGTAACTATGAATTAGTGGTCAACCGTGTATACCAGACGCAAGCATCGGGGACATCGGCAGGAGGAACTCCCTTAGTTTACGGTCAGCGCGTGGTCGGAACGCTGGACGCCAGCACCCCAACAGCGCAGTACAGCTTCACTGGCAGCAAAGATGATTTGATCGTGGTGCGCGTACTGCATCAAACTGATGAAGGGTTACCCACGCTGACTCTCAGCGATGCGGCGGGCAATGTGCTGGCAACAGGGGTGAGCGATGATGGACAGACGGTAATCGATAACTTCCGCGTGCCAGCCGATGGCGGTTACACCGTTACCTTAGTGCGTGCTTCCAACGCCAGAACCCAGTATATGCCCTACGCCCTGACTGTCGAACTGCGTGCTGCAACTGTAAGTGCCACCACAGGTGGAGTCCTCGAATCGACAGATGATGTGGTGGGCACCTTCACGCAGGGGCAAACTACACACTATTGGCTGTTGACCGCACAGGCAGGCACACGTTACAGCATCCAGCTACAACGCCTAACGGGTAATTTTATACCGTCGCTGCTGGTGGTCGCCCCTAATGGACAGAGCGTCGCCGCTGTTACGGTGCCCGCTGATCAACCCGGCGTGCTGATCACGGGTTTGGACATGCCAATCAGTGGTATTTACAGCTTGATTGTACTGCCGGGAGAGTCAGACTCCTTCACAGAAAATCAATATAGGCTGATCGTGCAGCCGATTAGCAGCGCGAGCGCGACGCCAAGTGTGATCGAGCCGGGACGCATGGTGACAGGTGCGTTATCAGCAAACGAACCGACGCAGCGCTGGCTCTTTAGTGGTGTTCAGGGACAGGCGATCACCGCGCAGGTGCTGGCAACGGATAACCAACTGACACCTACGCTGCTGCTGATCACTGCTGACGGTCTGACCGCGGCTGAAGGGGTACCGATGACCCTGCCGCAGGGACACGCCAGCGTGATCGCTGATTTTCCGCTGCCGCAAGCAGGTGAATATACGCTTGTCGTTTCCGGTTCGGGGATCGGTGCGTATCGCCTGACGCTCGATCTCGGCAATGTGTCTACCGACATGGCAGCGGCGCAGCAATTGAGTTTTGATCAGCCTCAGGTGGGTGTGGTCAGACAGGGAATCGAAGCATTATGGGCAGTTGATGCGACGGCGGAAGACGTGATCAACGTTGGTATTCTGACCGACGAGCCAACACAACCTGCAATGAAGCTGGAACTACGCACAATCTCCGGCGAGGTAGTTGCGACCTCGGGGGAGCTGCCAGAACTTTATGCCGTTGAGATTCCGAGTGCAGGGCGCTATATCCTCGCGCTGAAATCGTCAGCCACCGTTAGTTACTCGATCATCGCGCAACGCCGCCAGCAGTTGATCGACTTTCCGGGCATCAGCCCTCGTTCCCTAACCCCCAATACGCCGCGCGTCGATACTATCACGGATAACAATCTGGTCAATCTGTGGCGATTTAGCGCCAAGGCGGGGCAGAACATCCAAATCACGGCGGAACGCAGCAGCGGCGACGTACGGCTGGAGTTATCGCTGTTCGGACCAGATGGCTACCTTGCCAGTGTGACCATGAAGCCCGACGGGACGCCGATCACGTTAAATGCCCCGCCCATCAGCGAAGATGGTGAATTTACACTGGCGGTCAGTCGCTGGTTGGCTGCGGCTGGATCGGGACGCGGCAACTATCGGGTGACGCTGACGCTCTCGAACATTCCCAGTACTCCAATTCCTAGCCCAACGCCAATGGCGGATGCACAAACGGGCGACAGCAATCTCGCTATCAACGCTAATTTTGAACTCAGCTACGGCGATCTACGCACTGGATCGCTGAGTGAAATGCAGCCACGTGCCGTGTGGATGTTCGCCGGAAAAGCAGGAGATCGGATTACCATCGTGGCGGTGGCTGATTTCGCCAGCAAATTACTACTTCGGTTGTTCGACCCGACTGGGCGCACTGTCGCCGTCGGTAATGCCGGAAAATCGCCGTTAACCGATATTCAACTAATGGTCAGTGGCAATTACACCATTGAAGTCGGCAGCGATTCGCAGACAGAAGTGGCAATCGGTGATTATGGTTTACGTTTGCTGCGTAATCTGCCCGGCACGTATTACCTTGGCTCTCTACCATTCGGGCAGCCACAGGGGGCACAGTTGAGCGCAAGTCGCGCGGTGCAAGCGTGGTATTTCAACGGTAAGCAAGGGGAAGTTGTAGCAATCAGCGTGGAGTCCACGACGGCTGGGTTCGATCCGATGGTGCAGATTGTGAGCAGCGATGGCGCGATGTTAGCAGCCGCTGGCTCACAAGTAGAGGCGATCATGCCTAGCACTGGCGAGTTCATCTGCTTGGTGAGCAATACTAAACAACAGTTGATGGCTGATTATCAATTAACGCTTTCGAGTGCCATCGCTCCGACGGGCGGTGGACGTGTGTATATTGATGGCGTGTCGGTAGAAGGGACGATCAGTGATAAGGATTTTACTGATCAGTGGCGCATCGCTACCGATGCTAGCGAGCCACTGACCTTCGCGTTGACGACTCTTGACGGCAATCTGCTGGCGGAGTTCGTGCTCTACGACGCGAGCGGAAACGTCGTCTTTGTGAGTACACCGGATTCACTACCGGAACAAATTCAACTGCCAAGCGCCGGAACTTATATCCTGCTAGTTAGCCGGATCGGTGGTGCGCTGGGGGGTACATGGGGACATTACTCACTGGCAATTAACGGCAGTTGATAACGCTAGTTCAGCCCAGATAGGTGCGGCAGACAGCATCGACGCGCGCACCATAACTTTCACCAAACAAATTCAGATGCACCAGCAGCGGATAAAGCTGATAGAGCAGTTTGCGACGTTCATAACCGCGATCTAAGGGGAAGGCTTCGCGGTAGGCGGCGTAGAAGGCAGCGGGAAAGCCACCGAACAATTCGGTAAACGCCAACTCGACTTCCCGATCTCCGTAGTAGACTGCTGGATCGAAGATGGCGGGTTGGTTTCCCGCCAGCACCAGAAAATTGCCACTCCAGAGATCACCATGCAGCAGAGATGAAGGCGCGGCAGCGCCTTCCAACAGCCGATCCAAGTTGTCGAGCAGTTTGCGCAGCGACTTTTCGCGCTCCGTATTTAGCCGATTACGCGCCCGTGCTAGCGCAATCTGTGGCAGCAGTCGTTCGTCGCGGAAGAAGTTGACCCAATTCGCAGATTGTTTGTTGGTCTGCGGCAAGATGCCGATGAAGTTATCGTGATCCAAGCCGAATCCTGAGCCGCTGACGCGATGCAACTGCGCCAATGCCCGCGCGAAGTTAACCGAAAACGCCAGCGTTTCTACATCTTCGGCTTCTTCCAACCATTCGAGGATCAGATAGGCGGGGAGTTGATCTTCCGCGACGCCCACTTTGATCACTTCCGGCACACGAATGGTGTTGGTGTCGCGCAGTACTTTTAAACCCCGCGCTTCCGCCTCGAAGAAACCACTAGGCGCATCGTACTTCCACTTGACGAAGAAGGTTTCGCCGCGAACCTGTACCCGCGCCGCCTGATTGATCGAGCCGCCGTCCACGTAGGTGATGGCGCTGGCATCGGTAGCAAAAACATCGCTAATGATGGCGTGGATCACGGCTACCAGCCTTGCTGCTTACGGATCACGGCTAGCAAGCCACGACAGCCAGCTTCGACCAGTTCGTAAACGTGATCGAATTTGTTGTTGTAGTAAGGATCAGGGACTTCACGTTCCGCCAGATGTGGTGCGTAATCGAGCAGCAGCGCAATTTTGGATTTGATGTTGAGGTTGTGTGCCATGCTGTGCAGCGCATGGTAGTGATCCTCGTCCATAGCAATGGCGTAGTCAAAATTGATCAGATCGCTGCGGGTCAGACGACGGGAAATATGCTCGTAGCTAGTGATTCCCTGCGCCTTCAGAACACGCATTGTGCCATGATGCGGGGAATCGCCGTTGTGGTAGGAATCGGTGCCCGCCGAATCGCTGTAGATGCGATCCGACAAGCCCTCTTGCGCGACCAGATGATCGAAGACTGCTTCCGCCATCGGGGAGCGGCAGATGTTGCCAGTGCATACGAAGAGAACATTGATGGTCATTGGACTGCGTTCTCCTACTCTGCGCTTGTTGATGTCGGCAGTGATGTTTCAAGTAGTGGAAGCAATTCCGGCTGTGTTAGTCGCTGCAGATCGGCACTGCGAATCTTGAGCATTTCGGCAATCCCACCGCCGCCCGCATAAACCACTTCCTGATCCAAGATCCCCGGTTCCATCAACGTCGGAAACTGCTGACGATGCCCCAGCGGCGGTACCGTGCCCGGCGCGTAACCCGTCAGGGAGATCAGTTGTTCGGCGTTCGCCAGCATCACCTTCTTACGATTTACCCCAAAGCGCGCTGCCAATTTTCGGGTATCGACACGGAGCACACCGTTCGCCAGCGCCGCGTAAGGTTGATCAGCAATGATGAAGACAACCGTTTTGACGATCTTGTCGACAGAAACGCCGAGCGCTGCCGCCGCATCGACAACCGTTGGTGTGTGCTGCTCTACACGAACAATCTCCGCCGGAATCTGATGAGCATCCAGATAATGCTGTAAGTGTTCCGGCGTCCAGATGTCGCCACTTGCTGCTTCCATCTCAGCCTTTCAACCCTGTCGTTGCGATACCTTCAGTGAACTGGCGCTGCGTCAGAAAGTATAGCAGCAGGATCGGCAGCATGGCGATCACTGCCGCTGCCATCTTGAGATGCGTCAGTTCGCCACCTTCGGCATTGAAGGATTGCAACGCCACCGCTATCGGACGCCATGTATCGGTAGAGGTGACCAGAATGGGCCACTCCAGCGCGCTCCACGTAGCAATGAAACTGAACAGGATCGAAGTGAAGATCGGCCCGCGCGAGATGGGTACGACGACCTGCCACATGAAACGCAGGTGACTGGCACCATCAATACGCGCTGCTTCCCACAATTCGTCGGGAATCTGCTTGAAGAACTGGCGCAGCAAGAAGATGCTAAAGGTATTGCACAGGAATGGGATCACCAATGCGGGCCAGCTATCGATCCACTTCAGCGCCGGACTGATCTTCTCGAACGCTTGACTGATTCTGGTGACAACGATCAGATTGGGAACGAGCAGGATGATGCTGGGGACAAAGATGGTTGCCAGCAGCACCGCAAACAGCAAATCGCGTCCGGGGAACTTCATGCGCCCAAAGGCATACGCCGCCAACACAGCGATCACGGTTTGCCCACTGACTGACAGCACTTCCAACAGAATCGTGTTGATCACATAGCGCCCATAATTGCGCTGTGCGCCGGGGGTAGTTCCTAGTCCTACGACATCAAGATAGTTTTCGGGATGCCATTCACTGGGAACGATGGCAGGTGTATTGCCCGCTTCGAATTGGTTCATGAACGATTTACCGACCATGAAAACGAAGGGCATCACATACACAATTGCCGCCAGAATCAGCACGGTATAGGTGAAAATCTTAAAGGGCGACCAGCCCTTACTGTAGGCACTAACCATAAAACACCTGATCTTTCGTGGCACGATTCTGAATGACGGTCAGTACGAGGATGATCCCGAACAGGATGAACGACAACGCCGCCGCATAGGGACGCGAGGGTGTGTTATCACGGATGATCTGGTAGATGTAGACCGTTGCTACATCCAGCGCCCCGCGCATACTATCATTCCTCAGCACGTAGATGTGGGTAAACGCGCGGAATGTGCCGGTGATGGCTAACAAGGTGAGGAAAAAGGTGGTTGGTGAGATCAGTGGGATGGTAATGTGGCGGAAGCTGCCCCAGCGTCCCGCGCCATCCACTTCTGCCGCTTCGTACATTTCTTTCGGCACTGCTGCCAAGCCAGACATAAAGATCACAGCGTTGTAACCGCTGAAAACCCAGATGCTGAACAAGATCGCGGAGATCAGCGGTAGGCTAGGACCTGTTAGGATTGACGGGATCGGTGTTGTGCCACTGAAACCGGATTTGCCACCCGCGTAGATAATCTCAAAGATGCCACGCGGATCGCGCGTCCATTGCTGGATCGGAATGCCTACGGCTTTGAACAGTTGGTTGACATAACCGTTCTGGTCGCCGCCAAAGATCAACGTGAAAACGGCAGCAGTAGCTACCGTCGGCGCGATATAGGGGATGAAGAAAACGACGCGAAATAATCCCTTGCCCCACGTCACCTCGTGATAGAGCAGATACGCCAGCAGCAGCCCAATCGCCAGTTGGATGGGTACGGTAAAGACAGCGTAGAGCACTGTCCTCAGCAACGATTGATAGAACAGCGGATCGCCAGAAGAGGCGGCTGTCGGTAGTTCTCCGACAAACAGCCAACCACCGATCAGCAGCAGTACCGCGATGCCGAAATAAGCCATCATGCCGGGGGCAGTTTCGCGTTTGGTGGCGTTTTTCCAGAAGATGTATGCCAGCGCGATACTGCTAATGCCGAATAACATGGTCGAGACTTCGGGCCACATCAACAGGCGGGGGAGGAAATCCTTGAGCGCAAGCCCGCTGAGTTCCTTGATCCGTTCGGGTGCAACTTTTGCCATTGCCGCCACCGCACCATTGATCAGGTCGAGCGCCACGAGGTTGTAAATCACTAACCCGATCAGTATGAAGATCAACAGCAGTCGCAGCAACCCAAGCCATGCTCTGGCGGTGGAGTGTTCATAACTATCGAGACGGGAGCGGATGCGCGAAATGGTGACGACCAAAAAGCCGCTGACGAAAATACCTGCCCAACAAGCAAACTGCGTGGTTAGCGGGATCATTTCCAGCACACGTTTATCACGCGGACTGGTTAGCACTTCAGTCAGCGCTACCAGCAGGTGACTGAGCAATGGTCCGACGCTGCGATTGATCTCCGACAGGACGAACAGCAGCAAGCCGATACCCAGCAGTAACATCGTCACGCCGCCCCACGAATTGACCAGCGCATTACCTTCGATGCCAGCTTCTTCAGTGTTATTGCGGGCATTCAAAAAAACATAACCAGCGATGGCGATCACTAATCCGGCAATGGGCAGGATCACGTTTGTGAAGTCACCAAAGAAGATCATCATGAATAGAGCGATGGTCGAAGGTGCCGCGAACAACGCAGGGACGAGGTAAGGTTGAAAATTAACCTTTGTTTTCTCCTGCGAGTCCAGACCGCGCCGCAGCAAGTTGACACCGCTCACACCTAGCACCAGTGCCAGCGCCAGCCCGATCATGTACGCCAAACTGCCGATGGCATTGGTGAAATGATCTAGCCCCACAAAGCCTTCCGGCAGTGCAATGCCGCCCTGCATACCGAGGAAGAACCCGTAAAGTACGGGAAACAATTGAAAGATCAGCGCCAAGAGCGCGGCAGGAGCCACGAACAACAAACCAGTCAACGACTCGTTCAGAGGTGAGCGAATCGGGGTCGTTTGCTCCTGTCGCTGGACATCTGGTAACGCGGTGGTCGTAGTCGTAGTGGTGGAAGTCATACGCAGTCGCATCCCTTGCCCGCACAAGCGTTGACGATACTTCTGATTATAGCGAGTCGCAGGATGCTTTTAACGATGCTTCGTTAAGATCGCCCAAACAGAGCGTTAAGCCAATGTTAAGTGATGAACAACCAGTGTTCCAAGGCTGACTTTTGAGTGCCTCGATTCTTTACATGTAAATCTCGTTCTGTTTAGACGCTGTTTAGCTCATCTTGTCTATGCTAATGACAACACCGCAGCTTCATCTCTACTTGGCAGCGAATTCCAGATGGCGTCGATAATGATGAGAGGTTCAGATGATCTGGTATTACTCCGATATCGAGAAACGATTTAAGTCAGAGACGAACGATTATTGCGCTGTTGTGATTCAGATTCTGGGCTACTGGACGTGGCAACTTTCGCTGAAGAATGCCAATGGAACAGTAGGCAGCCCATTAGTAAACCGCCGATTGCGCTGTCACAGTGTGCATGAAGCACAGGCGGAATGCGAACGAGTCTACGATGTGCTGCGGAGAAGTAAGGGCAGCAGTCGTGAGGTTCAGAGCGCGCAAGTTGCTAGAAGTTGGTAGAACTAGCCGGGCGAAGCACAATTCACGTTAAAACATGCAGGAGGATAGCCATATGTCGCCATGTGGGACGTGGTTATCCTCCTGCAATGGTTAAGAGTCAGAGGTTAGATATTTCTGATGATGTTGGAGAAGACGGCTCCAATGGATGGTCCCAATAACGCCAAGATGACGATAACGACAACTGCGACAAGCACCAAGATAAGTGCATACTCGACCAACCCTTGACCCTCCTCACGGGGCATGTACAACATGCCTATCACCCCCTTTCTTTTCTACATATTTCCCTCCGCGAACATCCGGATGACGAGATGAGATGAATAGCAGTTGATCTAGCTAGTCTCACCGCTATTCAACGCTCAGTGTAAGTGCGATCTACAGCCACTACACCGTGACAAGCGCATAGTTAAGTGCGTGATTTTGTGT